>JACAEX010000099.1 GCA_013388635.1 Syntrophaceae bacterium
GCTTGACCAGGAATCCAGGGTTTCCTGTGAAAACAGGAACCCAGTTTTACACGTTCCTGGTTCCCTGCCTACGCAGGGACGGAGCTTGGATTCCCGCCGAAGTTTACCCCGTACTTGTCGATTAGACCCGACCACGAGATGCAGGGCGGGAATGACGTTATGTCTTGTCAATCATGGGCTCCTTTGTAATTTCGATATTTTATCCTCTCTTGTTCTTCCTGGCCTGAAACTCTTTCGCCTGATACATGAAGGCTTCGAGGCGGGTCAATGTGTTGGTCTGCTCCTGACCATCGTAGGCCATATTGAGGATGGGGATATGGTTGTTCTCCTCTTGATACCGTTTTAAAAGCGTACTGACCACCGTGCCGGGCATGCAGGTGAAAGGCATGATATTAATAATCCCGCTCGCTCCCCTCTTGGCAAAATCGACCGTCTTTCCGACGGAGAGGATGGCCTCTCCTTCGAAAGAGGAATCCAGGTAGGGCTTGGCCTTCTTAAAGATCGATCTCGTTTTGGGCTCCCCAAAGTTTCTCAGATGGCCCTTAAAGATCTTCTCCAGCCGGTGTTCATCCCTCTTCTGATAATAGTCTGTGAGAAAGACCCTCAACAGATTTGAAAAGGACCTCTTCTTCAGACTCCTCCTCTTCGCGATGGTGTTGACGTAGAGAATCCATTCCGTAAGGGGCGCGATCCACGCCTCTCCTCCAAACTGTTCGATCTTCCGGATCACATTCTCGTTGGCAAATCGATTGAGTCGAACAAAGATCTCTCCCACTATCCCGATCAATGGCTTCGTTCCAGGTGCTTCGACCTCGATCCGGTTGAACTGCTCTATGCTCTTTTGAAGAGCCTCCTCTAAGTCGTCTCTCCTGAGAATCGCCTCGCAGACTCGGTCGAGAGATTCCTGATAAACCCGATCGCTCCTCCCCTTCTCCTTCTCGTAGGGCCGGGTCTCCAAGAGCTTCTTCATCAGGAGATCGACCGCCACAATCCCCTGCCATCCCAATCGTGTGAATTGAGAACCCATGATGCCCAGCTCTCTGTAGAGCGTCTCATCCTGATTGGGGGAGTAGATGGGCACATGGTGAAAACCCAGGTCATCGAGAACCAGGCGATGGAAGCGGTGATATTGACCAAACCGGCACGGACCATTGCCCGAAGGCATGAAGAAGGCTGCCCGCTCGTGATCGAAATTCGGGTCCTTGACGAGCTTCACCATGTCGCCGGTCGTCAGGATGCAGGGATAACACTCTTTTCCGGACGTGAGTTTTCTCCCCCAGTAAAGGGTCTCCTCATCCGATTCGGGAAAGACCTCGGCTTCCACGCCGCAGGCCCGGAAAGCCGCTGCCACAGCAAACGAGTGGTCACACATGTAAGGGATATAGATCTTCTTTGTGCGATCGGTTCTTGGCGCTTCTCTCTTGATCGGGACAACCTTCTCAGCCTTCACATTTTTCAAGCTGTCCAGAAAGGCCTCGCACCGCGTGACCGCACCTGCGTCCGCGCTGTGCTCATCGATCTCTAACTGGAGATAGGGCTTTCCTCTCGACAGATCCCTGAAGAAATGGCTGATGAAGGAGTCCGGACCGCAACCGAAGTTGGTGATGTAGACTCCGAAAAGCCTCGGATCCTCTTTAATGATCTTTGCGGCCGAGAGGATCCTCTGCCCGTATCGCCAGTACATCTCCCGGATCTCTACCGAAGGTTTGACCGAATCCAAAGGAAGGAAATCCATGGGCATGGGAAGCACTCCTAAGTCTCTCAACTTTTTTGGAATCTCAAGATTGACCCCCGTGTCGCAGGAGTTGTAAGGCCTGCCCACGATGACCATCACCTTTCCATTCCCTTCGACCTGATCGAGAACCTCCTTCCCGCGATTGAGCAGAGATTGGTAAAATAGGGCCTGAAACCTCTCGGCCTTCATCAAGGCCTTTTTCACCTCTTTCGCCCCGCGGCGAAGGGATCTTCCAAAATCGACCAACTCCTTCTCCAGATGCTCCCTCCCAAAGCCAAAGTGGAGGACCGGCTGAAGCACCTCCACGTTCGCCCGTTTGAAATCGATGGACGAATGGACTGCATATGGGAACGACTGGGCATAAGGACATGCCGAACTATTCGTGATCTCTGGATGGGGAGGCTTGAGGTTGACCAGGCTCGGCAGGAAGATCCTCTTTATCCCTTTCTCCAGGAGATTGAGGACATGGCCATGGCTCACCTTGATCGGGAAACAGGTCTCAGCCACGACATTCTCCACGCCCTTCCGAATCAGCTCTTTATTCGTGGCGTCCGAAAGAACGACTCGATAACCCAGTTCTGTGAAGAAGGCCTTCCAGAACGGAAGCATCTCGTAAAAATAGAGAATCCTCGGCACCCCGATCTCCGGCGCATCGGGAGGAAGCCTCTCCTCACCTTCGTACGGGGCGAAGAGGATCTTCTCTCTCTCTTCAAAGAGATCAGGAATCCCCGAGGCCTTGGTTCGCCTGACGACATCGTACTTCTCACACCGGCTTCCGTAGAAGAGCGGCTTCTCTCCCTCCACGCTCACCTTTCGGATGAGGCAGAGATTGGGACAGCCCTTGCACTCAAACGAGGACTGCTCATAACGGCGCTGGCTGAGATCAAAACCCTTAAAGCTTGAACGATCCCAGGTTCGCTCCTCCATGGCCAGAATGGCGACGCCGATCGCACCGGTCACATCGTGATCAGGAGGGACGATGATCTCTTTGTTCAGGACCTTTTCAAAGGCAGCGACCACCCCCTGATTGAAGGCCGTCCCTCCCTGGAAGAAGATACGATTTCCAATCCGACGATCCCCCACGACTCGGTTCAGGTAATTCTGAACAATGGAGTAGCTAAGCCCTGCGATCAGGTTGTCCTTCTGGGCGCCCCTCTGTTGGTGATGAACCAGATCCGATTCGATGAAAACCGTGCATCGCTCACCCATCCTGACCGGGTCCCTGGCCGAAAGGGCGAGATCTCCAAATTCGCCCTTGATGGAGACGTCGAGCTTCTCCGCCTGCTCTTCCAGGAAGGACCCGGTTCCTGCAGCGCAGACCTTGTTCATCTCAAAATCGACCACGACCCCATTGTCAAGGCTGATGTACTTCGAGTCCTGTCCACCGATCTCAAAGATCGTATCAACGCTCGGATCGATATGGACCGCTGCTGTGGCCTGAGCCGTGATCTCATTCCGGACCAGATCCGCGCCGACAAAATCAGCGGTCAGATATCGACCGGAACCAGTTGTTCCGACCCCTTTGATCTCGACCCGGTCTCCGATCTCCTCCCCGATCTCCTGGAGACCGATACGAACAGCCTCGATGGGCCGGCCTGCTGTCATCAGGTATCGTTTGGACAGGACCCTCTTCTGCCGATCGATCACCACCAGGTTCGTGCTGATCGATCCGACGTCCAGGCCCAGGTAGGCCTCGATCTTCTCATTGCATGGGAGATCGACAGAAGGCTTTTCGACCTCTTTCTGCCCAATAAGATGACGAGAGGAGAGACGGAGAGGTTGCAATGGTGTCTCTTCCTCCTTATGTTCCCGGAGATATCGATTCAGCCTCTCCAAACCGACCCATCCCCTCTCCATCCCCTGGCTCTCCTGGGTCACCAGAACAGCCCCGATCGCCCCCATTGAAGCAAAGTGCTTTGGAATGATGAGCTCCCCTTCGGAGAGATCCAGCACATCCATGAACGCCCTTCGCATCCCTACATTGGCCGCGACCCCCCCTTGGAAGGAAATCGGTTTCACAAACGTCTTTCCCTTGCCGATATTGCTCTTAAAATTCCTTGCCAGGGCATAACAGAGACCCGCGACAATGTCGTAGTCCGGCGTGGCGATCTGCTGAAGATGGATCATATCCGATTTGGCGAAGAC
The DNA here is from genome assembly GCA_013388635.1 of Syntrophaceae bacterium. Classification (GTDB taxonomy): domain Bacteria; phylum Desulfobacterota; class BSN033; order BSN033; family UBA1163; genus JACAEX01. The sequence goes on from JACAEX010000099.1 coordinate 3,881, forward strand.
GCTGCAGCGGCCTGCGATTCGGGGTGGGTTCTTCGATTTCAGGGCGAGATGGCCGAACTCTTCGATCGTCAGGCCCAGGCGGCTGGCTTGCTGGTCGAGAAATGATCCTGTGCCAGCCGCACAGAGGGTGTTCATCGAAAAGTCGCTGATCTTGAAGCGGCCTTTCTCTTCCGCAAGGAGGATCAGTTTGGAGTCCTCTCCTCCGATATCGATGATCGTCCTGACCTGGGGGTAAAGATGTTGAACCGCTTTGGCCTGGGCAATGATCTCGTTGACGAAGTTCCCGACCAGAAGCTCGGAGAGAAGCTTTCCTCCGACCCCGGTAAAGGAGATCGAATGAAACGCTTCGAGGGGAATTCGCTGGAGGATCTCCTCCAATATCTTCTGAACGGTTTGGAGCGGCTGTCCCTTGATCCGGGTGTAATGCTCCTCGAGCACCTGCTGCTGGTCATCCATGATGACCGTATTGGCGCTGACCGAACCGACGTCGATTCCTAAGTAGAGCCTCCTCATCCCCTCTCCTGCTCACCCCGTTCGGCCTTCTCGCTCCCTTGAAAAGCGAGAGAAGGAGAACTCAAAAATTCTAATCCATTGAAATCCAGTTTTTCAAGTCCAGATTCTCTTCAAATAGGATGGCTCACAAGAACGAGCCTCCTCACTCCGGGAGAGGAGGCCTACTGAATTTGATTTCGAGAAGAAGTTGTGATAAGAGTCAAAAAGATATGGAAAAAGCAAGGGCCCACGTCGTGATCGAAGGAAGGGTTCAAGGGGTCTTCTTCCGGTACCATACCGAGGAGATGGCCTATCAGTTTGGTCTCAAAGGCTGGGTCAAGAACCGGAGGGACGGCTCTGTCGAGGCCGTCTTTGAGGGTGATCGGGAGAAGATCGATCGGATGATCCAGTGGTGCCATCGAGGCCCATCCGAGGCGAGGGTGACGAAGGTTCACCTCAACTGGGAGGAGTATACGGGTGAGTTTGACGACTTTTCCATCCGCTACTGACCCTTCTTCTGGGTCTCCTTCTCCTTTTTAAAGATCCTTTTCTCAATCCCCTCCATCACATCCTCTTTCCCCTTCCGGATAAACTCCTCCAGGACCTCCATCCTCTTTCCCGTATCGGTCAGATCCTGGCCCAGCTTCTTGACCGTCTTCCCACCGCCGAAGTAGAGGAAGAAAAAGAAGATGAGGATGCCGACGATCACCCCGAATAAGAACCTGATCATCCCTCTCTTACCTCGTCTCTCACAAGACCTTTAGCGAGCAACCTTAGATTATCAGGGATTTCAAATTTTTGCAATGCGTTTCTTTAAAACCAAAAAGGGCATGGGGTTAAGAAAATTCCGCAAAGGATCTCACGCAGGCCGGAGAAATGGACAAGATTGAAAAAAAGAGAGGCGGCCAGATATCGACATCTCGGCTGATCCGGATCATGCAGGAACCTGCGAATCCCTATTTTACCGGGAGAAAGGCAATTGAATAAGAACTCAGCCCTTTTCGATGATGGGAGGCGAATTTTTTAATCAAACTGGCTATTCGAGAAAATTGGTCCCCAAGGAGGGTATATGGAACGATGAGCACTCCCCAATGGGGGCGTTGATCATTGAAAAATTGAACTGTGAGCCTAATAAAATCGTCCTTATCCCTTGTTACCAAACACCTTTTCTCTCCTGTTGCAAATTCGAGTTGCTTTTGATCCGACACCTCACACATCCCGGCCTCATGAGCGCTCAGGGTGTCGATTCCACTTTTTCTAAGGATTGTTGCCATCTTAGGGCTGAGGTCTTCATCCAGGTAAAACTTCATCAGAAGGACCTCATAAAGGGATAGCGATCTCGAACCCTCTCCTCATTCCACTGTTCGTTCTGCTCAATCAGTCGGTCAATTTCTTGTGGATAAATCATATAATATCCAAGAGCAGCCTTGAGTTGCTCTACGGATAGCCAGTGATATGCTTTTTGCAGCCTTTTGAAATCCTCCTTCACGCTTTTGTAGGTGGCGATCACTTCCCAAACCTCAATTCCTGTGCCGGCCACTCGGGCTCTTCTCCCGCTGGTTCCCTCCGTAAATAATATTCCGGGACAACGCCTCATCTTAATCGCCTCCTGTAAGAGGTCCTTAGCCACGGTTGAGAAATCCTGCCCTTTCTCTTTAGCCATCTGCTCAATTTCTTTGGTAGTCTCCGGCGGGAGACGTAAACTTTTCTGTACACCTGCCATAAAAACCTGCCCTCCTTTATCGTCATTCATTACATTACACTGACCTGCTACGAATGTCAAGAGCCTGGGAACCGTTCAATATCCCTCGGTTTGTCCGGATTGAGAATTCTACATTTCGGAGAGAGGGAGGACAGAAGTGAAAAGCACGGTCTATAGGGAAATCAAATCGTTATTTTCAGGTATTCGATCCAGTCTTTTTAATCAGCCTTTCATGCAGGAATTCAAGGCTCCTCTCTGCTGCCTGCTTTTTGATCTCTCTACGACTCCCCTTTAAATCTAATCTCTTCACCCATGTGCTTTTGCCGTTGGTCAATCCGACAAAAACCCTTCCGACCGGACTTCTCTCCGTTCCACCGGTTGGACCTGCCACGCCTGTGCTGGACAATCCAAAGGTCGTATGAAAGGACTTCCGGACTCCCTGAGCCATCTTTCTCGCCACATGGGAACTCACTGCTCCATAGCGCTTGATCTCGTTCATCGGAACACCTAAATGTCTCGCCTTCGATTCGTTACTGTAATTAACCATCCCTCCTTCGAAATAGTCTGAACTTCCGGGCACATCCGTGATCCGATCGCAGATCAGTCCGCCGGTACAGGATTCCGCAATCGCAAGGGTCCATCCCTTCTTCCTCAAAAGATCTCCGATGATCTTCTCTAATGTCATGGGTAGATCCTCCCCCTCACCCCACCCCTCTCCCACCTGGGGAGAGGATAAGGTACCAAATGATCTGGAGAATGATATTACCATAGATTCCTGCCACCACATCGTCCAGCACAACCCCAAACCCTCCCCTCAATCTTTTCTCAATCCGCCGGATCGGAAAGGGTTTGAGAATATCGAAAAAACGAAAGAGAAGGAAACCGACGATGATCAGACCGGGGATTCTGGGAACCCAGAGCATGGTGATGAGAAATCCCATCATCTCATCGACCACGATTCTGCGATCATCTTCCTTTCCCCAGTATCTCTGGGCCTGCCCGGAGATCCAGCTCGATAGGAAGAAGAAGGTGAGAAGGGTGAGCTCGTAAAGGAGAGAAGGCATGGTGGAGAGGAAGTAGTAGATCGGGATCGTTAAGAGGGTCCCCATCGTCCCCGGGGCGATCGGAGAGTACCCAACCCCAAAACCGCTTGCCAATATTACGATAAAATAGTTCGTCCCTTTCTCTCCCCATACCCTCATCCCCTTATCCCCTTATCCTTTAGAGCCTGACAATGACTCCCTTCTCCCTTAGATATGTCTTCACCTGGGCAATCGTATATTCTCTATAATGAAAAATGGAGGCTGCAAGCACTGCATCAGCCCTTCCGAGGACAAGCCCTTCGTAAAGATGCTCGGGTGTCCCAACTCCTCCTGAAGCGATGACAGGGATGCCCACCTGCTCTGAAATCGTACGGGTCAGTTCAATATCGTAGCCGTCCTTTGTACCATCCCGATCCATGCTGGTCAGCAGGATTTCGCCTGCGCCCATCTCCTCCATCCTCTTCGCCCAGAGCACTGCATCGATCCCCGTGGGAGTTCTGCCTCCGTGGGTATAGACTTCCCAGCCCCCATCTCTCCTTTTCGCATCGATGGCGATGACGATACACTGGCTTCCGAAACGCTTCGAGGCCTTCTTCACAAACTGAGGGTCCTTCACAGCAGCGGTGTTGATCGAGACCTTATCCGCTCCAGCCTTCAAAAGCTTTCGGATATCCTCCAGGGTCCTGACCCCACCCCCCACAGTGAGGGGGATGAAGATCTCCTCTGCCGTTCTTCGAACAATTTCGATGAGGTTATCCCGCTCCTCATAAGAGGCCGTAATATCCAGGAAGGCTATCTCATCAGCACCCTGTTGATCGTAGGCCTTTGCATTCTCAACCGGATCGCCTGCATCCTTGAGATCGACAAACTGGGTCCCCTTCACCACTCTTCCGTTCTTCACATCCAGACAAGGGATGATCCGTTTGGCCAGCATCCTAAATTCCTTAACTTAGAATCCAGAATACAGAAGTCAGAATTCAGAATAGACTAACTCGTTTCTATCTTCCTTCTCTTCTGGCTTCTGACTCCTGAATTTTGGCTATTCGAATGGCTTCTTCCAGATCGATCTTCCCCGTGTAGAGGCTCCGGCCCACAATGACGCCGATCACACCTTCGGGTTCCAATTCCCTCAGACGCTCAATCTCTTCGATTCGGGACACCCCTCCTGAGGCAATGACCGGGATCGAAGTTGTCTGAGCTATGGCCTTCGTATACTCGAAATTGAGACCCGTTTCCATCCCATCTCGCTCAATATCTGTAAAGATAATGGCTGAAAGCCCCGTCCCTTCAAACTGCCTTGCCACATCGATCGCTTCTGATGAAACTACCTCATTCCAGCCTTGAATGGCAACCTTCCCTCTCCTCGAATCGATCCCGAGGATCACCCTCTTAGGAAAGCGACGGCAGGCCTCCATAACCAGGTGGCGATTCGAAAGGGCTGCTGTGCCGAGGATGACCCATCCCACTCCAGAGGCGAGATAGCTTTCAATGGTCTCCAAATCCCGGATTCCACCACCCACCTCTATCGGAATCCGGATGGATTTAGCGATCTCTTCGATCAGCGATCTGTGAAATGGCTTCCCGGTCACTGCTCCATTGAGATCGACCACATGGAGCCTTTCAGCTCCTTTCGACTCCCAGTGTCTGGCCATCCCAACCGGATCCTCTGAGTAGACCGATTCCTGATCCATCCTGCCCTGAGAGAGCCTGACACATCTTCCTTCCTTAAGATCAATGGCGGGGATGACGATCATCAACAGAGCCTCAGTGTAAAATTGTCAATCTCCAATTTCCAACGAACCATTGTTAGGGTTATTTCTCCTCAAGCTCCTTCAGGGTAGGCAATTTCTTCAACATCTCATCGATCCCCACGCTGGCCAACTCCTCTGCGGTCAACCAGGAGGCCTTCCTTCTCAAGAAGGATCCGATCTTGAAAAGGTTCTCGCTCAGGGGTTTCTGGGTTTCGTCAAACCTGCCTCTCCATACCTCCACCCCATCCCTCACCCTGAAGAGATGGAGATCAAAGGCCACAGAGGCAGGCTTCTCTACGCCGATAGGAGATCCGATCCTCTCCTCAAAACGGAAGAGGAATCCAATAATGAGATAATCGCTGTTCAACTCCTTTCCCAACTGGATGGATGAAGGGATGACCTGCTTAGTAAAACCCTTTACATTCAATTGAGAGAAGGCCTTTTCCACCGTCTCCATGGGGATGGTTCGAAATGTTCCCAAGGTATCCATCTTCTCGTGAAGGAGTCGAGTCAACGTCTTCTGAGAGCCTGGCAAGATCTCACCTTTACCATAGACCCCCTTACAGATCGGACAGATCGCCCCTCTTCGAGGATCCTCTCCCCTCTCCATAAAGAACGGAAGAATGACCATATTAGGCCGCGTCTCTGCCCCAATCTCAATAGATCCTATGAGCATCGCAGCAAACGCCAGGATGAGTAACAGAAAGGCCCTTACTCGCCGATCCTTCAAGGCTTGGTTAATTTCCCTCTCCATATCTCAAACGATCTCCCATGTCCTCACCATATCCTGAATGGCCTTCGCTTGTTGAAGAAGTCCTTTTACTTCGTTCAGGGCCAACATATTGGGACCATCACAAAGGGCTCGATTCGGGTCTGGATGAACCTCGATGAATAGCCCATCAACACCTGCTCCCACGGCCGCTCTCATCAAATGTGGGGCATACTCCCTCTGCCCTCCTGAACGGTTTCCTTCACCACCAGGCAGCTGAAGACTATGGGTCACATCAAAAAAGACGGGATGCCCGAAGGATCGGATGATGGGGAACCCCCTGAAATCGACGACAAGATTATTATAACCAAAAGAAGTCCCTCGCTCGGTAATCATCAGATTTGAATTTCCCGTAGAAACGAACTTTTCTATCATGTTCTTCACATCCCACGGTGAAAGAAATTGTCCCTTTTTCATATTGACCGGCTTGCCGGTTCTCGACGAAGCGAGGATCAAATCAGTTTGCCTGCATAAGAAGGCCGGAATCTGGAGGACGTCGAGAACTTCAGCCGCAGGCTTCACCTGATCAATCGAATGGATATCCGACAGGACGGGCAACAAGAATTTACTCTTTATGTCATCTAAAACTCTCAATCCTTTATCCATACCCAGACCTCTGAAAGAGGACAAGGAGCTTCTGTTTGCCTTATCAAACGAACTCTTGAAAATGAGCGGGATCATCAGTTCCTCACATATCCTTTTCAGCTCCCGGGCTGTATGAATGGTGATCTCTTCATTCTCGATCACGCAGGGACCTGCGATCAATACCAAGGGATTTCCCTTTCCGATTTTTATCCCTCCGACCTGAACCTCATTCATCGATCGCTCCTTCTCCGTCCCGTGATCCGTGTCCGTGGCACGGGACCCGTAAAAACCTTCCAAAAAATGGATATCATATCATCCTGACAAAGTTCTCCAGAATCCTCAGCCCCTTCTGTTGACTCTTCTCCGGATGGAATTGGGTGGCAAAGAGGTTATCCTTTGAGACGCTCGAAGCAAAAGCAGTCCCATACTCGGTGAGGCTTGATATCCACTCCCTCTCCTCCGGAACGACATAATAAGAATGAACAAAATAGAAGAAGTCACCGCTCACGATCCCCTGGAGCATGGGGGCCTCTCGCACGATTTCCACACTATTCCAGCCCATATGGGGAACCTTATGCTCTGGATCGGCTTTAAATCTCACCACCTTCCCTCTGATCAAGTCCAGTCCCTTATGGGAGCCGAACTCCTCGCTTTCGGAGAAGAGGATCTGCATCCCGAGGCAGATCCCGAGATAGGGCTTCCCTTTTTCAATCGATCGGAGCAAAGGTTCGATCAGACCGTACCTCTCCAGATTGACCATGCAGTCTTTGAACGCGCCCACACCCGGCAGAACAATGGCTGATGCCCTCTCAATCTCCCTCTTGCTCCGGGTCACCCTCGCCTCAAAACCAATCCTCTCAAAACCCCTCTGGACATTTCTCAGGTTCCCCATCCCATAGTCAATGATCACAATCTCCGGCTTCATCATTCGCACTTCAGGTTGAAAGAATCTGCAATCTGCGATTTGAAATCTGAAATTAAAGAATCCCTTTGGTCGATGGGATATGCGAAATCTGTTCGTCGAGAGAGAGGGCCTCTCTCAGCGCCCTTCCAGCGGCCTTGAACACAGCCTCGACCATATGGTGGCTGTTCCTCCCATAGACGAGATTGATATGAAGCGTGATCCCCGCATGGTTGCAAAGGGCCCTGAAAAACTCCTCCACCAGTTCGAGGTCGAAGTTCCCGATCCTCGACCTCCTCAGCTTCATCCGAAAGACCAACCAGGGCCTCATCGAAAGGTCCAGGGCTGCGGAGACCAGAGTCTCATCCATCGGGATCATGGCCATCCCATACCTCCGGACTCCTCTGGCCTCGCCTATCGCCTTTCTGATCGCATCGCCCAGACAGATGCCCACATCCTCTACGGTATGATGGGCGTCGACACCGATATCGCCCTCTGCCTTGAGATTGAGGTCCATGTGGCTGTGATAGGCCAGTAGACTGAGCATATGATCGAAGAAAGGGATGCCCGTCTGGATCGAATGCCTTCCGGACCCGTCCAGGTCGATTTTCAAGGCAATCTTCGTCTCCTTTGTCTCCCGCCTCACCTCAGCCTTTCGATGCCTCCTCATCTCAACTCCTCACACTGAATTGTAGATAATCATCAATGACCAAACCCGAAAACACCAAATAATAACCAATGGCTCAAACACAAAACTTAAGTTTTGGATATTGGTTGTTGGAACTTATTTGATTATTGGTGTTTAGAATTTGGTGATTATTTTTTCATCCTCACCTGAATGGATCGGTAGTGACCTTCCAATCCTTCCCACTCCGTAAATCTCTTCACATCCTTCTCGAAGCGCCTGAGCGCACCCTGGGTGAAGCTCATTACGTTGGTCCTCTTGATGAAATCCTCCACGCCCAGGGGTGACGAGAATCGAGCTGTGCCCGCTGTGGGAAGGATGTGGTTTGGCCCGGCCATATAATCTCCGATCGCCTCGGCCGTATAGGCACCGAGAAAGAGAGCGCCTGCGTGTCTCAGCTTCTTCAGCAGAGACCGGGCGTTCAAAAGAGAGAGCTCGAGATGTTCTGGTGCGATCCGATTGGCCAATTCGACTGCCTGATCCAGGTTATTCACGATCAGGATCGCGCCCCTCCGGGTGAGACTCTCATACGCAATCTTCTCTCTCTTCAACGAGGGGAGCTGCCTCTTCAGCTCCCTTCTCACCTCCTCTCCGTATTCCTTCGAGATGGTGATCAGAATGGCCACGGCCATCTCATCGTGCTCAGCCTGGGAGATCAGATCAGCGGCAACAAAGGAGGCTGGGGTCTTCCCGTCAGCGATGATCACGATTTCACTCGGCCCGGCCACCATATCGATATCCACGGCTCCATAGACCAATCGTTTGGCCATGGCCACATATCGATTTCCTGGTCCCACAATCTTATCGACCCTGGGGATGGATGATGTTCCATAAGCAAGGGCTCCGATCGCCTGAGCCCCTCCTGCCCGGTAGATCTCGTCGACTCCGGCCAGATCGGCTGCCACAAGGATCGCTGGACTGATCCCTTCCCTCTGGGGTGGAGTGGTCATGACGACCCTCTGAACCCCTGCCACCTTCGCAGGGATCGCAGCCATCAGGACAGTGGAAGGGTAAGAAGCCTTTCCGCCGGGGACATAGATTCCCACCCTCTCCAGAGGCCTGATCATCTGGCCGAGCCGGATGCCATCTTCATCCTCTTTGATCTGCTGGAATAATGTTCCCCGACTGACAGACCGATGAAACCTCTGGATGCGGCGGGCTGCCTTTTTCAGCGTCCCCAAAAAGTCGTGAGGCACCTTCTCGTAAGCCCGATCTATCTCGTCTCTCCTCACGCGGATTCTTTCGGCACGAATCTTGACCCCATCGAAGAGCCTAGTATAGTGAATCAGCGCGTGATCTCCATTCCTTCTCACATTTACGAGAATAGACCGAACCTCCTGTTCGAGGCGAACCCCCTCCTGAACGCCTCTCCTCTCCATCCAGGAGAGGTATCGCTCAAATCCCTTCTCCCCTATCCTGAAAACTCTCAATTGCCCTCCTGTCCTCGATCTCCATCTGACGATAAACACGTTCCCTGTTGGTAATCTTCAATCTGCAATTTTCAATCTGAAATCTGAAATGACATTTTTAATCCGCCTCTTTCACCCTTTTGATATCGGCTCCGAGTTTGGCCAGTTTTCTGTCGAGCGCCTCATATCCCCGATCTAAATGGTAGACCCTGGAGACCTTTGTCAGACCATCCGCAGCCAGCCCTGCCAGGACGAGAGAGGCGCTCGCCCTCAGATCAGTAGCCATCACCTCAGCCCCGCTCAGACTCTCCACTCCCTGGATGATCGCCGTGTTCCCTTGGATCCGAATGTTGGCGCCCATCCTCCTCAGTTCGCTCACGTGGATAAATCTATTTTCAAAGATCGTCTCCGTGATGATGCTCAGCCCTTTGGCCAATGACATGAGGACCATGAACTGAGCTTGCATGTCTGTCGGAAAACCAGGATAGGGCTGGGTCTTCACATCCACACTTCGAATCCTCCGGGTTCCAACCACCCTCACCCCATCCTCTTCTGGATCGATCTCCATTCCCGACTCCCTCAATTTAGCCACCACCGTCTCCATATGGCGAATAGGACAGTTGAGAATTTTGATATTCCCCCTGGTCAGCCCAGCCGCCACCATCAGCGTTCCTGCTTCAATCCGGTCCGGCATGATCGTATGTTCCACCGGCTGGAGTGAATCCACGCCCTCGATCTCGATCAACCGGGTCCCTGCGCCATTGATCCTCGCACCCATCTCAGTCAGGACATTGGCCAGCTCAACCACCTCTGGCTCCATGGCCGCATTTTGCAACCTCGTCGTTCCCTTGGCCAGTGCAGCGGCCATCATCAGGTTCTCCGTTCCAGTGACCGTCGGGATGTCAAACGTGATATCCGCCCCCTTCAGGCGGTCAGCCCTGGCCTCCACGTAGCCGCCACGGAGATCGATCTTCGTGCCCATCGCCTCAAGTCCCATGAGGTGGAGATTGATCGGCCGGGCACCGATCGCACACCCTCCCGGCAGGGAGACCGTGGCCCGCCTCATTCGGGCCACCAATGGACCGAGGACCAGGATCGAGGCCCTCATGGTCTTCACCAGATCATAGGGCGCTTCGAGGTTCGAAACATGGGTCGCATCGATGCGATAAACCCTTCCCTCCTGTGACACCTGTACTCCAAGATTATGGAGGACCTCGACAATGGTGCGGACATCCCTCAGGTCAGGGACGTTGTGGAAACGGTGGGTCCCCTCAGCGAGGAGGCTCGATGCAAAGATGGGAAGGGTGGCATTCTTCGAGCCGCTCACCTCCACTTCTCCGATCAATCTCTCCCCGCCTCGAATAACGATCTTATCCATCGTAAAGCCCCAAATCCGAATATCGAAACTCGAAACAAATGTCAAATGATCAAATTTTCTAAAAATTGCCTGTGCTCGGCTTTCGATTTTCTGCTTCTCTCAATCAAACTGGTTTCGAATTTATCTCCTCTGTGCCTTCACCACCCTCTCAATACCCAACAGGTCTCGAACGGATTGGGCGGCTAAAAAATCTCCTTCCTTTTCCATCAGCCCAGAGACCTTTTCCGCCTGGCCCTGACCCACCTCCAACAGAAGCCACCCTCCCCTTTTGAGATAGAGCGGGGCTTGGGCGATGATGGCCCGGTAAAAGGCCAGTCCATCCTCGCCTCCGTTCAGGGCAATGGTCGGCTCATGGTCCTTCACCTCTCTCGCCAATTCCCCTATCTCTGAAGTCGCGATGTAGGGGGGGTTAGAGAGGATCAAGTCAAAAGGCTTTCGGTTTCTAAAAAGGTTAAATGGCTCAAAGAGATTGCCATTCACAAAGCCGATCTGATGGAGCACGCCTGAAGATCTGGCATTCTCCCTCGCCACCCGGAGCGCCTCTTCAGAGATATCGGTAGCCACAAGAAAGATATCCTTCACCTCTTTGGCCAGCGAGATCGCCACCGCACCACTTCCGGTCCCTATCTCCAAGACGAAAGCGGTTGTCCAAGAAATAGCCTCTGAAAGGACCTCGAGGGCCTGCTCAACCAGGACCTCGGTTTCGGGTCTCGGAATGAGAACGCGGGGGTCCACTTTCAAATCGATCGACCAAAACTCCTGATGGCCCAAGATGTATTGAAGGGGGACCCCGGAAATCCTCCTCCTGATCAACTCCTCAAATCTCTCCATCTCCCGCTGCTCAATCTGGCTATGAAGCCGACCATAGAGCCCCTCTCTGCTCAGGTTCAGAGAATGTGCCAGGAGAAGCTCTGCCTGGAGTCGGGGATTCTCAATGCCGTGATCCCTTAAAAGATTTGTAGACCAATTGAGAAGTTCAACGGCCATCATCTTCCAACGAAACAGCAAAGGGCGGAACGCTGTGAATTCTCGGTTCGGCGTCCGCTATGCGCCGTGCCATTGATCATTTGACATTTGAGGCCTGAGCTTTGAAATTTTCGCCCTCTCTCTTGAGCGCTTCTGCTTGGTAATGCGTGGTCAGGGCATCGATGATCTCATCCAACTCTCCCTCTAAGACTTCGTCGAGACGATAGAGCGTCAATCCGATCCGGTGATCGGTGACTCTGCCTTGGGGGAAGTTGTAGGTCCGAATCCGTTCGCTTCGCTCTGCGGTTCCGACCTGGCTTCGCCGCTTCTCTGAAATCTCTGCCTCCTGCTCATGCCTCGCCTTATCCATCAACCTCGCCCGGAGGATCTTCAGCGCCTTCGCCTTGTTTTTGTGCTGGGACTTCTCATCCTGGCAGGACACCACCATTCCGGTTGGGAGATGGGTGATCCTGACCGCGGAGTCCGTAGTGTTCACACTCTGGCCTCCTGGGCCTGAAGATCGAAAGATGTCAATCCGAAGGTCGTTCGGATCGATCTGTACGTCCACCTCTTCTGCCTCTGGAAGGATGGCGACCGTCACCGTAGAAGTATGAATCCGACCCTGGGACTCGGTGGCTGGAACCCTCTGCACCCTGTGAACACCGCTCTCAAACTTCAGCCGGCTGTAAACTCCCTTCCCTTCGATCAGGGCGATGATCTCCTTAAATCCTCCCACGCCGGTGTAGTGGCGGCTCAACACCTCCAAACGCCAGTGGCGTTTCTCTGCGTACTTGGCATACATCCGAAAGAGATCGGCACCGAACAGGCCTGCCTCATCCCCTCCGGTTCCGGCTCGAATCTCGAGCAGGATGTTCTTCTCGTCGTTCGGATCCTTGGGAAGAAGTGCCATCTTCAGATCGCCTTCCACCCTTGCCTTCTCGTTGACCAATCGATTCAGCTCCTCCTTGGCCAATCGCTTGATCTCCTCATCCTCCTCATGGAGGAGGATCTCCTGGCTTCCCCTGATCTCCTCTTCCAATTTCTTCAGCCTCCGGTAGAGGTCGACCACCTTACCCAATTCTGCGTACTCCTTGGCGACCCTCTGAAACTCCTCTTGGTTGCGGATCACCTCGGGCTGGCCGAGAAGATGATGAAGGGCCTCGTATCGGCGCTCCACCTCATCCAATCTTTCAAACATCTCTTTCCCCTCAAACCGATTTCAAATGTGAAGCTCCTCGCCCACAGGGTGGGGCTTGCGGGGCACATTCCGGTCAAGGCCCAAAATGAGGTTTAGCTAAGCCTTGGGACTCAACGATTTAACCTCTCTCTCCAGTTCTAATACGTCCTGGAGTGCCCGCAGAGCCACCTCGATCTGTGCCTCGTCAGGCTCCCTGGCGGTCAACCGCTGAAGCCAGAGCCCGGGCTTGATCAAATACTGGACGCTCCGGTTTGTCCTCTTCGCATCGGCGAATCGGATGATCTCATAAGAGAGTCCTGCAATAAAAGGGATGAGGACCACCCGGGAGGCGACCTTATATCCGAATGAAAGGTGATGGGGAATCACGGCAAAGACCAGGATGCTCACCAGCATGACGATGAGCAGAAAACTGGTTCCACATCTGGGATGAAGGTAAGGAAAACCCTTGACCCGATCGATCCTCAGCGATTCACCTGCCTCAAAGGCGAAGATCGATTTATGCTCTGCGCCATGATACTGAAAGACGCGGCGGATCTCCTTGAAAAATGAGATCGCCCGGAGATAGGCAAGGAAGATGACCAGTCGAATGGCGCCGTCAACCAGATTGAAGACCAGCCCGCTTTCAGAAATCATAGGAAAGGCGAAACGCAACCCCCTCGTCAAGAAGAGGGGGACCAGGAAGAAGAGAAGGATGCCGAGGCAGAGCGCAACGCTGAAGGTGAGGGTCAGGACCCAGGGGCTCATCTCCTTCTCTTGCCCGGACTCGGAGACAGCCTGATTGGCCGAGAAGTTGAGGGCCCGAATCCCCAAGGCCAGAGCTGAAACCAGAGCCATCACTCCCCTGACCAGGGGTATTTTGAAGGCCAAAGTCCTCTCCGAAAAGAAGGCCAGTCCCTCCTTCTTGACCACGATCTCCCCATTCGGCCTCCGGACCGCAACGGCCATCGATCTCGGAGACCTCATCATCACTCCCTCAATAACGGCCTGGCCCCCCACTCGAAGGTGTTTCTCCTGCCTTGAGGAGAGCGCAAAGGGCATAAGAATCCTCCAGACGAACGTCTTACCAAGAAATGGCTAAGATCCCCTCTTCTTGATTCGAGCCAATGATATAAACTCCTTGGAGACAGACCGAAACAGTCATTCTCCTCAACCTTAATTTATCGGACAGGGTAAACTAATGCTGAATCCCAAGGTCTGAAAGGTCAGGGGATAGGAAAGATGGGAGGTGACCAGAACCTCTTGCAATGGACCGGCATTGCCCATCAAAGGCTATCGATCCAGGAAAAGAGCATGCGATCGGTGAGCTTAAATCATTGCGGCTGATCACTCTTGTCACCATATTTCTTCTTAAAACGCTCAATCCTTCCAGCCGTGTCCAGGAATTTCTGTTTCCCGGTGAAGAAAGGATGGCAGTTGGAACAGATCTCCACGTGGATCTCCTTCTCAGTGCTCTTCGTTTCGAAGGTGGCTCCACAGGCACATTTGATCACCGTGTCGAAAAGTTTGGGATGGATATCCTTCTTCATCTTGAAAACCTCCGAGTATATTTAACCGGTTTCTCCCAGATTTTCAACTCTTATTCGATGCCCGTCGGCTTTCACCGGCCAGCCCAGGGCAGAAGCCCAAGACCTACTGGTTCATCGAATCGAGGAACTCCCGGTTGTTCTTTGTGGCATGCATCTTCTCCAGGAGGAACTCCATGCTCTCCACCGTATTCATCGGCTGGAGCACCTTTCTCAGCAGCCAGATCCGATTCAGATCGTTCTTGTCCAGCAGCAGCTCCTCCTTTCGGGTACCGGAGCGTTGAATGTCGAGAGTGGGGAAGACCCTTCGGTCGAGCAACCGCCGGTCCAAGTGAATCTCCATATTTCCGGTCCCTTTGAACTCTTCGAAGATCACCTCATCCATTCGGCTCCCTGTGTCGATCAGGGCCGTCGCGATGATCGTCAGGCTCCCTCCCTCCTCGACATTTCTGGCAGCTCCAAAAAATCGCTTCGGCCTCTGGAGGGCATTGGCATCAATCCCGCCTGAGAGGACTTTGCCGCTGGGCGGCACGACCGTATTATAGGCCCTGGCAAGACGGGTGATGCTGTCCAGCAGAATGACCACATCCCTCTGATGTTCGACCAAACGTTTTGCCTTCTCGATCACCATCTCCGCCACCTGCACATGCCGCTGGGCCGGTTCATCAAAGGTGGAGCTGATCACCTCTGCATCCACGGATCGCTCCATATCGGTCACCTCTTCGGGCCGTTCATCGATGAGGAGCACGATCAGAACGATCTCCTTATGATTGGCGGTGATGCTGTGCGCGATCGTCTGAAGGAGCATCGTCTTGCCCGTCCTCGGAGCGGCGACGATCAGGCCCCGCTGGCCCTTTCCAATCGGGGTGAGCAGGTCCATCACCCGTGCAGAGTAATTGTCAGACTGGCCTTCGATCTCCAAATGAATCCTTTCTTGAGGATAAAGGGGGGTCAGGTTGTCGAAGAGGATCTTATCCCGAGCCACCTCCGGATCTTCATAGTTGACCATCTCCACTTTGAGCATGGCGAAGTATCGCTCGTTATCCTTGGGCGGTCGAATTTGACCGGAGACGGTGTCCCCTGTTCGCAGATTGAACCTCCTGATCTGAGAAGGGGAGATATAGATATCATCGGGCCCGGGCAAATAATTGTAATCCGGCGCCCTGAGAAAACCGAACCCATCGGGCAGGATCTCCAAGACCCCTTCTCCAAAGATGAGGCCATTCTTCTCAGTCTGAGCCTGAAGGATGGCGAAGATCAGTTCCTGCTTCCTCATCCCACTCGCCCCTTCGACATTGAGCTCCCTCGCAATCTTGTTCAATTCGCTGATCTTCAGCTTCTTTAAATCCTTGATGTTCATCTCTCGATCTCCTTTACCCTCCTTTTCTTAAGCCTTTGATTCTCTGATAAGAGCAATCCTCTTCAACTCTTTGAAAACCTCCCTTGCCCTCACGTTCGTCTCCTCCAGCGACCCCTCATTTCGAATGATGAAGTCAGCTACCTTCAACTTTTCCTCAAGGGACATCTGGGCGGAGAGGACTTTCTCGGCCTCTTCCACAGTGATCCCATCCCGGCTTCTCAGTCTCTGGATCTGCTGCTCTTCAGTTGATGTGACCAAAACCAATCGATCCATCTCCTTATAGTCCCCGGTCTCTATTAGGAGCGCGGCATCAACGACCACGATCGCATCGGGATCCCTCCGGCTGATCTCTTCGACCCTCCGAGCGACCTCTGCTTTGATCCGGGGATGAAGGATTCGGTTCAGGAGATCCCTCTGGCCCGGATCGGAAAAGACCTTCTTCGCCAATCGTCTCCGATCAACCGATCCATCCTCCTGAAGGATCTCTTGTCCAAATGCCCTTTGCAGTTCGTGCCAGGCCGGCATATCAGGCTGGACCAACTCCCTGGCGATCTGGTCCGCATCGATCAGGTAAGCCCCCTCTTCTCTCCATATCCTCGAAACGGCCGTCTTCCCGCTTGCCACCCCTCCGGTCAAACCGACGACGAGCATGCCTCAACCCAAAATGAGATGCTTCAAAGATTCTTCTCGACTCTTCACCAGACTGGCCCTGAACAAAGAGGTACAAGGCTGGCTTTCCCCGCCTTGATCCAACGACGATTCTCTTGAGGGTGAGCACCCCTTCGAGATTCGATGCCCGAGGAATCGTCTTTTCAGAGGCGAGGCAGATCCTCTTGGTAAGGCTTAAATATCGAGCCGCTGGACAAAAAGGGCATTCTCTTCGATGAAGTGGCGCCTTTGCTCCACCTCATCACCCATTAGGATACTGAAGATCTCATCGGCTTCAATCGCATCTTCCACCTTCACCTTGAGAAGGGTTCGGGTTTCCGGGTTCATGGTTGTCTCCCAGAGCTGTTCAGGATTCATCTCGCCCAAGCCCTTGTACCTCTGGACAGAAAGCCCCTCCTTTCCCAACTCGCTGAGCGCCTGGAGCAATTCCTCCTCTCGACTGATCGTCACATTCTTCCCCTTCTCCACCAACGTATAAGGAGGCGGTGCCATCTCCCTGATCTCCTGATAAACCTGAAAGAGGTGGCGATACTCGACCGAGACGATCAGATTCCAGTGGACCTTGGCTCGCTGCTCCCTGCCCCCATCCAATTCCTGAACATCGAACCCATAGACGTTGTGCTCTTCGTCCCAGTAGAGGTCGAAAGTCTTGAACCCACCCTTCCTCAACTGTTTCTGGAGTTCGGCGATTTTGGCCTTCTCCTCAAAGATCGATTTGCTCCGAACCCCCTGCTCAAGGAGGAGATTGATCAGGTTCCGAGGGTATCCTTTCTTCTGGATCCTTCGGTTCAACTCATCATAGACGAATATCTTTTCCAAGAGCGAACCCAGCTTCTTCTCGGTCAGTCTCTTCCCCGTTCGCTCTACGACCACTTCGCTCTTGGCAATGGCCCGGGTCATCAAGTAGCGATTGAAGCTCTCTTCATCCTTGATGTAGATCTCATTCTTCCCTTCGCTCACCTTGAAGAGAGGAGGCTGGGCGATGTAAAGATGCCCCCTCTCGATCACCTCTGGCATATGGCGGTAGAAGAACGTCAGGAGTAAGGTTCGGATATGGGATCCGTCGACATCGGCATCGGTCATAATGATAATGCGATGGTAACGGAGGCGACGGATATCATAGTCGTCTTTTCCGATGCCAGTGCCAAGGGCAGAGATGAGGAGACGGATCTCTTCGTTGGCGAGCATCTTGTCGAACCGAGCCTTCTCCACATTGAGGATCTTTCCCTTCAATGGAAGCACGGCCTGGTTCGACCGGTCCCGGCCCTGTTTGGCAGACCCTCCAGCGGAGTCGCCCTCCACGATGAAGATCTCGCTGAGCCGGGGGTCTGTCTCCTGACAATCAGCCAGTTTGCCCGGAAGGAGGTCTCCCTCGAGCGCTCCCTTGCGGCGGCTGAGCTCTCTCGCCTTTCTTGCGGCTTCCCTTGCCCTTGCCGCATCCACCACTTTGGAGACGATCTTCCTTGCAACCCCGGGGTTTTCCTCAAAGTAACTTCCCAGCTTCTCATTGATCAGGGCCTCCACCAGACCCTTGACCTCGCTATTGCCCAGCTTGGTCTTGGTCTGGCCTTCAAATTGGGGTTCCGGAAGTTTGACGCTGATCACCGCAACCAGGCCCTCCCGCACATCCTCTCCTGTCAGATTCTCCTTAACCCCCTTGAGGAGATTGGCACTGGTTGCATACTGGTTGATCGTCCGGGTGAGAGCGGTTTTGAAGCCGACCAGGTGCGTCCCGCCTTCGTGCGTATTGATGTTGTTGGCAAAGGAGAAGATGCTCTCGGCATATCCGTCGTTGTATTGGAAGGCCATCTCCACCTCGATCCCATTCTTCACTCCCTGAATGTAAATCGGCTTCGGATGGATGCAATTCCGGTTCTTATTCAGATATTCGATGAACGAGATGATCCCGCCTTGGTAGAAGAAGTCATGCCTCTTCCCCGATCGTTCATCCTCGATGCTGATGGAGAGTCCCTTGTTTAAGAAGGCCAGCTCCCTGAGCCTCTGTGAGAGGAGTTCAAAACTGAAATTGGTCGTCTCAAAAATTTCACTGTCCGGTTTAAAACGAATTCGAGTCCCGGTGTGTTTGGTCTTCCCCATCACCTCCAGCTTCGTCTTGACCTCACCGCGTTCATAAATCTGATGATAGACCTTTCCATCCCTCCGTATCTCGAGATCAATAAACTCGGAGAGGGCGTTGACCACGGAGAGACCGACCCCATGAAGACCTCCGGAGATTTTATAGCTCCGGTTGTCGAATTTGCCGCCCGCGTGGAGTTTGGTCATGACCACCTCGACCGCAGGCCTCTTCTCCTTTTCGTGAATGTCGACGGGAATTCCCCTTCCGTCATCGCTTACGGTGACGCTGTTGTCGATGTGAATGGTGACATCGATCCGATGGCAATACCCAGCCAGCGCCTCGTCAATGCTATTGTCCACCAGCTCGTGCACCAAATGGTGGAGCCCTTCGGTCCCAGTATTGCCGATATACATCGCAGGTCGTTTGCGAACGCCAGCTAGGCCTTCGAGTATCTTGATCTGCTCCGCTGTATACTGTTCCACAGCCTTTTCTCTCCTTTCCGTTTAGTGCGGCTGAAGAACCGATCCCTCTAAATCCTCATCGGCATGATAATACAACATTGGTCCGACGCTTCTGTAAGCGCAGCCGGTCTGATCAGTCCCGGGCTTCCCTCATCCTTGAGTTCCATTATGACCTCTTCCGTACCAATCGCATTGAGTGCCTCGATCAAGTACCTGGCGTTGAATCCAATATCGAGCGGAGGCCCATCATAGACGACTTCTACTTCTTCCTTCGCATCTCCGAAATCCTGATGATAGGCAGATATCTCGAGACCACCCGTCTTAAGCGAGAGTTTCACACCTTCCACCCTCTCACTGGCCATGGTCGAGACCCGTCTTAAACTTCCGTAGATCTTCTCTTTCTCCATCACCACTCTTTTATCATTCTCCTTCGGGATGACCTGCTCATATTCTGGAAATTCGCCATCGATCAGCCGGATGACCATAAGCGATCCTCCGATTCTAAAAAAACCGTGGGTTTGATCGAAATAGAGTTCGATCTCAGCCTCTCCAGTCTTTTCTGAAATCGCTTTTCTAAGCTCCAACAGTCCTTTCTTTGGAATGATGACGCCCTTTTCAATCCCTCCCACCATCCCGCCCTCTCGATCGATCAGTGAGAGGCGGTGGCCATCTGTAGCGACCATCCTCAGGCTCTCCTTCTCCCCCTTTCGGTTCTTTACAAAAAAGACTCCGTTCAGGTGATATCGCGATTCCTCATTAGAGGCAGCAAAGACGGTCTTTTCTATCATCTCCCTCAAAAGAAGGATTGAAACTTTTGAAAATCGCTCCTCCTGGTAGGTCGGGAGAGATGGAAATTCGTCTGGATCCAACCCAGCGACATTGAAGATCGACCTTCCGCACCGGAGCGTGATCCATTGGTTCTCCCTCTTCTGCACATGGATGGTCTCTTCTTGCAGTTCGCGTACGATCTCATAGATTTTCTTTGCAGAGACGGATGCCTTTCCTTCTTCGTGAACATCTGCGTTCAATTTCTCACACATCCCGGTTTCAAGATCTGTTGCTGTGAGATAGAGTAATCCGTTTGCACATTGGATTAGAAGATGAGAAAGAATCGGAAGGGTTGTCTTTCTTCCGGCGAGGCTTTGGATTAGGCCCAGCCCTTTTAAGAATTCCTTCTTGTCAATATCGAAGTTCATCCGCCTTCCTCCTATGAATGATTTTCTATTTAGTTATCTATACTCATCATCATCTATGGATGTGGAATTGAATAAAAAGATGTTAATTCGTGAATAAAAAAGGGTTTTTCATGTTGAAATAGGTCAGACCCGGTTGTGATATCTCTCGCTTTGCCAGAAGGATCGTCTTTATTCTCCCCTTTTTCCCCATCCATTCACAGTATTTTCACCACGAATTACATATCTTATTCATATAATTTTCTAAAGGATTTGAAGGAGCAGGTTTCATGACCTGATACGGCTCTGCAAATTTTCTATCATCTCTTTAAAGGAGGGCTCCGCTGCCATTCTCGTTTGGACCTTCTTAATGGAGTGAAGTACGGTGGAATGATCCTTTCCTCCAAACTTCTCTCCGATCTCGATCAGGGAGGCATCCGTCAGTTTACGCGACAGGTACATGGCGATCTGTCGGGGAATCACATAACCTTTGTACTTCCGTTTTACCTTGAAGTCGGAGGGCTTCATATTGAAGAAGTTGGCGACCACTTTCTGAACCAGCTCGATGGAGATCAATTCCTCTTTCGGCTTGATAATATTTTTTAGAACTTCCTTTGCCATTTGAATATCGATCGGGGTCTTGGTGAGAGAAGCGAAAGCACCGACCCGGACGAGACATCCTTCTAACATGCGGATATTGGAATCGATCTGTGAGGCCAAAAAAAAGGCGACATCGTTGGGTAGAACAATGTTTTCGTTCTCCGCTTTCTTCCTCAGGATCGCCACCTTTGTCTCAATATCCGGAGGTTGAATATCCGCAATCAGCCCCCACTCAAAACGAGATCGAAGCCTTTCTTCAAAATTTGGAATGTCCTTAGGGAATTTATCGCTGGTGACCACGATCTGTTTACGCGCTTCGTAGAGCGAGTTGAATGTGTGGAAGAACTCCGCCTGGGTTCTTTCCTTTCCGGAAATGAATTGAATGTCATCGATCAGGAGGATGTCCATTCGTCTGAACTTGTTTCGGAACTCATCCATCTTCTCATAACGGAGAGAATTGATCAACTCATTGGTGAATTCCTCAGAGGAGATATAACAGATCTTCTTTACATCGGGCAGGACCCGATGTTGGACGATATGGTTGCCAATCGCGTGAAGAAGATGGGTCTTCCCCAGCCCCACCCCTCCGTAGATGAAGAGAGGGTTATAGTTCTTGGCTGGCAAGTTGGCCACCGCCATACAGGCCGCATTGGCAAACTGATTGCTTGCACCAACCACAAAGTTATCGAACGTATATCTTGGGTTGAAGGTCGATGCAGGCGAGTGGCGGGCCTTTGTGTCGAAGGCAGGCGGAGCTGAGGGCGTCGCCTCTGGGTCATCCACCTTCTCCTTTCGAATATGAAAATGGAGATGGCATGGCTTCTCGGTCAGCAGCGTCAGCGCCTCCCTGATCTGGCCTGCGTAGTGTTCGGTGATCCACTCCTTGAAGAATCGGTTCGGCACCTCCAACTCCACCACTTCTCCGTTGGTGGAGACGAAGTGGATCGGTTTGATCCAAATGTCAAAATTCTGTTGACCGACTTTTTCCTTTAGAGAATCGATCGCCTTAGCCCATATCTCTTCCATAAGCTGAACCTTGATCGCTCGGCCTTCTTGATTGACACAATAGATGGGAGGGGAAAGAGAGGTCCCAAAAAGAAAAGTTTTTAATTTTCAGCAAGTTATAGGCCTTTTTTCACAATGTTTCCACAAATGTGGAAAAATGAAACCTGAAAAAGAGGGGATAGAGCTGGGGACGAACTCTTTCTGACTCCGCCCGTAAAACATAAATCTATTTTTCAAAAAATTCAAGTCTTTTTTTCCGCTTGTCATTTAAGAATTAAAAGTGCACCGTTTTTATGGATTTAAAGTTTAAAAGTGCACACCTTGGTTTTTCGATCGGTTTAAGCAATTTTAGAAGTTCGTCGTCGGCTTTGTGGGAA
>JACAEX010000048.1 GCA_013388635.1 Syntrophaceae bacterium
AACAATTATTGAACTGCAGGGTGCGGTTTCTAAGGATTCTATACCTGCTAAATAGCTTTGTCAAATATATTTTCTAAGAACCCAAAAAGTCTTAACTAAAGATAAACGGTATTGTTTTATAATATCACTTGGTTCTCGTTTTGTGTGTTATAAATGACAACCTTGTGAATTGGAATAATTTATTTGATTTTTATTGTTATCGTCCATATAATTAAAACTTCAATTTCATTAATAGGAGCTGTGAAAGAGATGAAAACCGAATTGCTCAGGGATTTTGAACTATTTCTTATAAAATTAGGATCTGTGCCAGAAGATAAGATCAAGTTTTATATTTATTGGGTGAGAAGGTTTCTAAAATTCTGTAATTACCAATTCGATAATATCAATCAAAAAAATGTGTCTCAATATCTCGATTCCCTTGAAGCGGATGAAAAAGTCAAGGACTGGCAAGTCAAACAGGCAGCAGACGCAGTCATTCTTTATGTTGAAAAATATCTCAATCGGTCATTAAACCAAGCCCTCTCTCCAACAAAGGACTCTGAATCAACAGCCATCGATCCAAAAAGGACTCTTCAATGGAAACAAACGCTGGAAGAGGCAAAAGACGCCATCCGCCTTCGGCACTTTTCTTTAAGCACGGAAAAAACCTACCTTGGATGGATTTCGCGGTTTAAAACTTTCCTGAAGGATCGTGATCCAAATTCCCTTGAAGCCAATGATATGAAGAACTACCTCACTCATCTGGCTCGTTTTGGTCGAGTCTCTGCTTCGACCCAAAATCAGGCCTTCAATGCCCTTCTCTTTCTATATCGCCATATTTTACACAAGGAGGTGGAGGATCTGACCTCTGTGCCAAGGGCGAAAAGGAGGATCAATCTGCCCACGGTTTTAGGCAGAGATGAAGTAAAGAATCTGTTATCTCACCTCAACGGGGTTTATCTTCTAATGGGCCAGTTGATGTATGGGTGCGGGCTTCGCCTGATGGAGTGTCTTCGGTTGAGGATAAAAGATATCGATTTTGAAAACAGCCTCCTCATGGTTCGGTCCGGCAAGGGGGAGAAAGACAGGGCACTGATGATACCCGCGAGGATAAAGGAGGAGTTTAGCAAACACATAGCCTCTGTCAAAGAGATCCATGAACAGGATCTGAAGATGGGTTATGGTGAGGTCTATCTTCCTGATGCTCTCGATAAAAAATACCCTGATGCCCCAAGAGAATGGGGATGGCAGTGGGTCTTTCCAGCGGAGAAGTTGTCCGTTGACCCACGAACCGGTAAGGTGATGCGCTGGCACATCCATCCCTCAGCGATTCAGCGGGCGGTGAAAGAGGCAGTGATCAAAACGGGCCTGCCCAAAAAAGCAAGCTGTCACACCCTGCGACACAGTTTTGCAACCCATCTCCTTGAAGCAGGCCACAACATCAGGACGATTCAGGAACTCTTAGGTCACAAACACGTAAATACCACCATGATTTACACCCATGTGATAAGAAAGAGGCCCGCTGAGATCAGAAGTCCGCTGGATGGTTTGTGATTCGAATGAGGCAGGTGGAGAATCATCCATGCTCACCTCCCTTCGAGAGGCGATGTTCTATAAAAACCTCGATCCGCAAACCGTTCAATGCCTTCTCTGTCCGAGGAGATGTGTCATCGCTAACGGAGAAAGGGGATTCTGCAGAAACAGAGAAAACCAGAAAGGAAAATTATATACGATCGTTTACGGCAGGCCTGCGGTCGTCGATATCGGGCCGATTGAGAAGGCACCGCTCTACCATTTCCTTCCCGGCCACTTCAGGCTTTGTCTCACCTGTGCAAGCTGCAACCTGAGGTGTAGACATTGTCAAAACTGGCATCTCTCCCAGAAGAGCGTTGAGGAATTATCACCTTTCTACTATTCACCTGAAGAAATCCTCCTCCAGGCAAAACAACGAAATCTATTCTCCATCTCATTTACCTATACAGAACCTACGGTTTACTATGAATATCTCTATGATATCTCCTCACTGGCCAAAGGGTCTGGAATGAAGACCTCGATCGTCTCAAACGGTTACATCAACCCTGAACCTCTTCTGAAGCTTTTGAAGGTCCTGGATGCAGTCAAGATCGACCTCAAAGGCTTTAGCGAAGAATTTTACAAGGAGATCTGCTCGGCAACTCTCAGGCCGGTACTCGAATCCCTCATCTCGGTCAAAAAAGAGAATGTATGGCTGGAGATCGTCAATCTGGTCATCCCAACCCTAAATGACGATCTGAAAATGATCGATGAGATGTGCCGGTGGATCAGGGGAAATCTGGGTTTGGACATTCCCCTCCATTTCACCCGATTCTTTCCGGATTATCAATTGACCCACCTCTCCCCTACCCCGATCTCAACCCTGGAGTCTGCTTATCAGATTGCAAAGAATAACGGTTTGAGGTATGTATATGTTGGAAATGTTCCGGGCCATGTTTACAACTCAACCTACTGTCCCGTTTGTAATCGAAAGGTGATCCATCGAACACACTTCGATATTGTTGAAATGAATATAGCGGAAGGGAAATGTAAATTTTGTCATTCTCCTCTTCAAGGGAGATGGAAATAATAGAATTCGGATTTTATGCACAGCGTCATTAATCACAACAGAGCCCATCATTCCCGCGAAAGCGGGAATCCAGGAAAACACTGGATTCCGGGTCAAGCCCGGAATGACAAACCGGCTAAAATTTATGTCGTCATGGATAGATTGCGGAATGGAGAATGAAATTTAATACAGCTCTTTTATGAATTCCGAAATCCGCATTCGACACTCTGCATTTGTGAAAGGAGGGAGACATGAAGGCCAGAAAATATTTTGAGCCGGAAATTGAAACGATGAGACGGGAGGAATTAGAGGCTCTACAACTTCGGCGATTGAAGCAACAGTTGAAGAGGTGTTACGCGGCTTCCGGGTTCTACAGGGAAAAGTTCAAGGCCGCAAACATTAAACCCGAGGATATCCGATCACTGGAGGATGTCATTTACCTTCCATACGTCACCAAGACAGAGCTCAGGGATGAGCAACTGGCCTACCCTCCTTTTGGAAGGCACACCGTTGCCCCTCCGGAGACCTGGGCAGAGCTTCACCCCTCCTCAGGGACAACCGGCGCTCCGGTCAACAACCTCTGGTCCTTTAAAGATGTGGGACACATCTCCCGCTGGACCGCAAGGACCATGTGGACCTTTGGCGTTAGGCCGGGGGATATCGTTCAGAACGGCTTCAGTTATGGCCTCTGGGTGGCAGGGATGGCTACCCATTATGCCGCAAGGGAACTGGGCTGCTTCGTCATTCCCATCGGGGCCACGGATACAGAGCGACAGATCGAGTATTTCCTCAAACCGGGTTCGACCGTTCTCCTCTCCACCCCCTCCTATGCCCTGCATATTGCAGAGCGACTGAAGCAGAAGGGAATTTCACCCGAAGATATCCCATTGCGCATCGGATGCTTTGGGGGAGAAGGAGGAGCTGAGGTGCCTGCAACCCGTGAGAAGATCGAAAAGGGATTGGGGATCAAAGCCTTCGACTATTATGGATTAGCTGAAATCGGTCCGACCATTGCCTCGGAGTGTCCGGAGAAAGCAGGGATCCACTGGGTGGAAGACCATCTCTTGATCGAAGTCATTCATCCCGAAACGAAGAAACCCTGTGCTCCAGGAGAGATCGGCGTGCTTGTGATTACGCATCTGACCAAAGAGGCTACCCCCATGATCCGCTACTGGACAAACGATCTGGCCGCACTGGACAAGAAGAGGTGTAAGTGCGGTCGCACCCATGCCCGGTCCGTGGGCGGCATTCTGGGAAGATCGGACGATATGATTATTTACAAAGGCGCCAAATTTTATCCGGTTCAGGTGGAGAAGGTCGTTCGGAGTTTCCGCGAACTCTCGGATGAATTTCGAATCGAGCTAACCACTGATCCGCAATTGGGAACGGATTGCTGCACAGTCGTGGCAGAATGTCTCAGGGAGGAGGACGTTCCAAGGATGATCCCTCTCTTGAAGAGCGGGCTGAAGGAGGAATGCCACGTCACACCGGAGATTCGCTTCGTTCCGTTCAACACGCTGGAGCGGACCACATTTAAGGCGAAACGGATTGTCGACAAAAGGGAGAAGAGATAAAATCCCAACGCAAAAAATTCTAAGTCCCAGGTAAATTCCGGTTCTTCCGGCTTTTGTGTGGGTGATCTGCTTCTCTTAAGTTTAACCCCTCCACTCCTCCCCTTAACTTAAGAGGAGGTTACCCACTCAATACCCGGATGAGCCTAAATTCCAATAATCAATGAACAAAAATACTTGATTATGGGTGCCTGTCCTACGCCGGATTGGGGACAGGGTTTGGAATTTCGGTATCTATCAGGTAGGTTTAATCGAGAGGAAGGTCGAAATGGATGGCACAAGAATGTTCCAGCTTGAAGGGAAGACAGCGATTGTGACAGGTGCCAGTCGAGGGATCGGGGAGGCGATCGCAAAAGGATTTGCCCAGGCAGGAGCAGACCTCGTTCTGGTCAGCCGGAATATGGCTGCCCTTGAAAGACTGGCCCAGGAGATCTCCGGGTTTGGAAGGAAGGCCTTGCCACTTGCGGCTGACATCGGAGACCCTGAAGCCATTCAAAAGGTGATAGACCGTACGCTGGAGGTCTTTCTTAGAATCGACATCCTGGTGAATAATGCGGGCATCAGTCCGGTCTTGAAAAAGGCCGAAGAGATGACGCTCAAGGAATGGGAAGAAATTGTGCGGGTCAACCTCACCGGAACCTTTCTCTTCTCCCAAGCGGCAGGCAGGGTGATGATCCGACAGGGAGCTGGAAAGATCATCAATATGGTCTCCGTGGGGGCAGTGGTGGGCTTTCAGAGGCAGATTGCCTATTGTGCTACCAAGGGTGGCATACTCCAGATGACCAGAGTCCTCGCGCTCGAATGGGCGAGACACAACATCCAGGTCAATGCCATTGGCCCTTCCTACCTCGAAACAGAATTGACAAAGGGGATGAGGGAATCGAAGGTCATCTCAGAAAATCTTCTCCGGAGGACGCCCATGGCCAGGTTTGGAAAACCTGAAGAGGTGGTGGGAGCAGCCCTCTACCTCGCCTCGGATGCCTCAAGCTATGTCACCGGCCAAACCCTCTTCGTAGATGGCGGATGGCTCGCCTATTAGGAGGTCGACTCCGGCTGAGGTATGGCCAAGAAGAGGATCGGAATTAAGTACTGTGGGGGGTGTAACCCCCACTACGACCGGGTCGGGATGGTCGAGCGGACCGAATCCCTACTGAAGAATCGCTTCATCTTTCTCAGGCACGATGAAGAAGGCCTGGATGGATTGGTGCTGGTCAATGGATGCCCCCGATCCTGTTCAACGATTGATCCTGACAGGAGGGATCTGCCTTCTTTTTCAGTCTCAGGAGAAGCCGATTTTGAGAATCTACAGCACAGCTTGATGGCCCTCGATGAGAAAGGAAAGGGTTCTCAGGAATTTCCAACGTCCAACAAAAGAAAAGCATTTAAAAGGAGAAAGAGATGAAACGGATCGTGACGAAAGAGGATTATATCAAGAGTTTGAAGGATCTCCATCACGTCGTTTACTACAACGGCAAACGGGTGGAGGATGTGACCGAGCACCCTGCCATTCGTCCCCACATCAATTCTGCTGCTCTGACCTATGAGCTTGCTCTCCGGCCAGAGTATGAGGATCTGATGACTGCCACTTCCCACCTCACCGGCAAGAAGATCAACCGTTTCACCCACATCCATCAGAGCGTGGACGACCTGATCAAAAAGGTTCAGATGCTCCGTCTGATCGGCCATGAGACCGGTTCATGTTTTCAACGATGCGTCGGATTCGATGCGTTGAACGCGGTTTACATGACCTCTTACGACGTGGATCAGAAGTATAAAACCGACTATTTCGAGCGATTTAAGCGATATCTCCTCCATGTGCAGGAGAGCAATGTGATGCTCGTGGGAGGAATGACCGATGTGAAAGGGGACAGGTCCCTTTCACCCGGAAAACAGGCTGATCCAGACCTCTTCACCCATGTTGTTGAACGGCGCTCGGACGGCATCATCATCCGGGGAGCCAAGGCCCATATGACAGGAGGGGTCAATTCTCACGAAATCCTGATCATGCCCACCCAGGCGATCAGGGAGGACGAAAGGGATTATGCCCTCTCCTGCGCCCTGCCTCTCAATGCGCCGGGAGTGGTTCTCATCTTCGGCCGCCAGACCAATGAGGAAAGAAAGTTCGAGAAGGGGATGGACGTCGGCAACCCGCAATTCGGCCTGGTGGGAGGAGAGGCGCTGATCATTTTTGATAACGTCTTTGTGCCATGGGAACGCGTCTTCCTCTGCGGGGAGTATGATATGGCCGGGTTGCTGGTCGAGCGGTTTGCGACTCTGCACCGGCAGAACTATGGCGGGTGTAAGGGAGGCGTCTCAGACGTTTTGATCGGAGCAACTGCCCTTGCCGCAGAATATCAGGGCACGGCCAATGCCTCCCATGTCAGGGAGAAACTGGCGGAGATGATGCACCTCGCAGAAACGATCTATGCAGGTTCCGTGGCCTGTTCGGCCATGGGCTATAAGACCCCATCCGGCGCTTACTATGCAGACCCGCTCCTCGCCAATACCACAAAGCACAATGTCACACGCCACATCTATGAAATCGCCCGCCTGGCTCACGACATCGCAGGAGGCATCATTGCCACCATGCCGTTTCAGGGTGATCTGGAGAGCAGCGAGGTGGGTCGTTATGTAAAAAAATACCTGGCCAGTGCCAAAGGGGTCCCTGTGGAGGCACGGATGAAGATCCTCAGACTGATCGAGAATATGAGCGGAGGCACGGCCCTGGTGGAGTCCATGCACGGCGCAGGATCGCCCCAGACTCAGAAGGTGATGTATGCCAGACTGGGAAACTTAGAGCAGAAGAAACGCTGGGCCAAACGTCTGGTGGGAATTGAATGAACGCAGTCCCTTGTGCAGGGAGCGAAATCCCGGAGACAGGCCACCCTCTGCCATTCATGCCAACCGTAGGCCTACAGAGTTTCCGAGGAGTGACAGAGATAGGGGAGAATCCCGATGAACAAATCTAAGACAGGTGCGGGTAGTGACGATCGTCTGATCCTGGCGAGGACGCGCAGGGATCGGATCAGAGAGGGGGTCACGGTCATCACAAAAGGGGAAGGGGTCCGTGTTTTTGATCAGGACGGGAAGAGTTACATCGATCTGGTTGCAGGTGTGACCCGACCTGTTCATGTCGGCTATGGTCGTAAGGAGATTGCTCAGGCAGCCTATGATCAGATGTGCGAACTTCCTTACTTCACCCCTATGGAATTTGCCAACCTCCCCGCAATGAAATTAGCAGATGCCTTATCAGAGATCACACCCGGTCGAATCAATCAATTCTTTTTCGTATGCGATGGCTCTGAGGCTGTCGAATCGGCGATCAAATTGGCCAGACACCACCATCACAACAAGGGAGACAAAAAAAGATACAAAATCATCTCCAGACGGGGCGCCTATCATGGTACTACTGTTGGGGCTTTAGGCATCTTAGGCACGGTTCTCCCCATGCGGCAGATCATGGAGCCCCTTTCGTCCGGAACCATCTTCGTAGAGTCGCCCTATTGCTACCGCTGCCCTTTCCGTCTTTCCTATCCTCACTGCGATCTGCTCTGTGCAAAGGATATCGAACGCATCATCCAGTTTGAGGATCCGGAGCAGATTTCAGCCTTTATTGGCGAACCGATCCAGCAAGGGTTCGGAGCCTACGCCCCTCCGAAGGAATACTGGAAAGTGGTCCGTGAGATCTGCGATCGTTACGGTATCCTTCTCATTGTGGATGAGGTCATCTGCGGGTTCGGAAGAACGGGCAAATGGTTTGGCATCGAGCATTACGACGTCCAGCCTGACCTGATCACCATGGCCAAAGGGATATCGAGTGGCTATCTTCCCCTGGGAGCGGTGGGATGTACAGATGAGGTCATGGAGCCGATAGAGACTTTTCACCATCTCCATACCTATGCGAACCATCCGGTCTCCTGTGCCGCAGCCCTGAAGAATATAGAAATCATAAAACGAGAAAACTTGGTTGAGAATTCATCCAAAATGGGAACCTATTTTCTGGAGGGTTTAAAGTCCCTTGAAGCCCATCCAACGGTGGGCGAGGTCAGAGGGACCGGGCTATGGACCGCGATCGATTTTACTGTGAACAAAAAAACCAGGGCACCCTTCCCTCCCAATCGGATCATCCATATCATCGAGCGTGCGAAGAAAAAGGGGCTGATCATCAAGACCATGGGCCAGGCCCTGGAGTTTGCGCCTCCACTCATTATCCAGAAAGAGGAGATCGACGAGGCACTCAAGATTCTGGACCAATGCATTACAGAAGAGGAGAAAAAATAGGGACAGCTCCCATTTTGGCAGAACGCATTCGACGTGCCGCAAAGGTCCGGGAGATGGAGAAGGTGGCTATCCATTTTCCTGTTTCAATAGCGTAAAGACATGGAAATCGTGGCGCCCAAAGAGTGGTCGGAGGTCTTGAACGTCCTGGAAAAGGAAAAAGGGGTCGCGATCCTTCTTGGAGCAACCGATACCGGGAAGAGCACGCTTGCAAAATTTTTGATCTTCAATCTCAGCCGACGAGGATTGAAAGTCGCCCTGATCGACGCAGACATTGGACAATCCTTTCTCGGGCCTCCGACGACCATCGGTTTATCTCTCTTCAAATCGAATCCGGATTGGGAGGTCGTCCTGTCGCCGCCGGAAATCTTCTTTGTCGGCTCTGTCACTCCAGAGGGCCATTTCCCAATCCATCTCAAAGGGGTGAAAAGAATGGTGGATAAGGCCGCCTCCTGTGGAGCCGAGGTGATTGTGGTCGATACCACTGGTTTTGTGTTGGGAGAGGCAGGACAGGAATTGAAGAGAAGAAAGATCGATCTGCTCTCGCCGAACCTTATTCTCGCATTACAGAAATCGGACGAGATAGAGGCGATCCTGAAACCGTACGAAGAAAGAGCTTTTCCCAAAATCCTTCGCCTGCCGCTATCCGAAGGGGTTAAGCCGAGATCCATGGAAGAACGGAAGGCCTACCGAACCAGCAGGTTTTATGAGTATTTTAAGCATTCGATGATCCAGGAACTGGCGATCCAAGAAGTTCAAATAGAAGGTGAGGTCATCGATCCTAACGGGGACCCCCTCCCGCTGGATTGGGCATTAGGGATCAACGGCCTTCTGATAGGTTTGAAAGATCATAACGATGAGACGCTCGCTCTGGGTATAACCAGGAGTTATTCGATGGAAAGGAAGGTGGCAAGGATCTTCACGCCCCTCGCGGACATTCAGAACGTTAAAACGATTCAACTCAGCTCCTTCAGGGTTCCCCTCGTCTTTGGGGACGAGAGGGCCTGATGGGAGTCTTTTCATCATCCTTCGTCACCATGAAAAAGTTCAGAAATAGCCCAAATCAGGTGGAAAATTTCTGCACCGTGCTTCACAATCTCTTCTTTCTGTGTTAGATTGATCTGGGCAATTCCGATCTGGACGTGTTGGGTTAAGGAAAATCAGAAAGGAGTGATTCCTGATGCCGAAAAGAAGAAAACTCTCAAGAGGGGTAGCGGTGGTTGGGGGAGGCCTGACCAAACTTGGTCTGTTCAAAGACCGAAACTGCAAGGACTTCTTTGCCGAGGCCTTTGCTGAAATGGTCGGTTCGGTCGACAAGGGCTTCGACCCCAAAGAGATTGATGCGGTCTACATCGGAAATTTCAGCAACGATTTCTTTGTAAACCAGGCCCACTGGGGGCCCATCATTGCGGACCTGCTCGGCGTCGTGCCCAAGCCAGTGACGCGGACCGAGGGCGCCTGCGCATCGAGTGCCCTGGCCTTCCGTGAAGGAGTGCTGGCCATTGCCTCCGGGCTTTATGACATCGTCCTGGTCGGTGGATTCGAACAGATGTCGAAACGAACGACTGAAGAGGTTGCCGAGGGCCTGGCCATGGCCGCCAGTCCCTATGAAGTGGCTGCAGGCTACACCTTCCCCGGGGTCTTCGGCGCCATGGCTACAGCCTATTTTGCCAAATATGGCGCCACACGGGAGGATCTCTTCAACGTAACGATCAAGAGCCACAACAACGCCCCTCTGAATCCCAAGGCACAGTTTCCAATGACCATCCGGGATTTCATGAACGCCCGAATTGATCGGTGTCGGAAGAAAGGAGAACCCGTGCCCGAATGGAAGGACGAAAAGGATTTTCTCCGGGACCCTGGAGCCAATCCTCCTGTGGCCTGGCCCATGCACCTTTTCGACTGCTGCCCGATCAGCGACGGCGCCTCCTGCCTTCTACTGGTCGCAGAGGAGATTGCCAGGAATTTTACTGACGATCCGATCTATGTGGCTGGCCTGGGTCAGGGAAGCGGGTATAGCCTCCATGCCAAAAAGGATCTGACCACTTATGAAGCGACAAAATACGCTGCAAAGGAGGCCTACGAGATGTCAGGCCTTACGCCAAAAGATATTCAATTCTCAGAGGTCCATGACTGCTTCTCCATCGCGGAGATCGTCCATATGGAGGATCTCGGATTCTTCAAACCAGGGGAAGCGTACAAGGCCGTGGCCGAAGGTCTGAGCCGACTCGACGGGCCAATGCCGATCAACACCTCTGGAGGGCTCAAAACAAAAGGTCATCCGGTCGGTGCGACCGGCGTTGCCCAGCTTTATGAGGTGTGGGTGCAACTAAGGGGCAAGGCTGGAAGGCGGCAGGTTCCCAAGCCAAACCTGAGGATCGGGGCTGCCCACAATCTGGGAGGAACTGGAGGAACCTGTACGTTTACGATTCTCGAAAGGAGATAATGATCATTATGGAAGAAAGGCCGTTTAATGATACATCGTACGAACAGTTTCTTAAGGAGTTGAGAATCATGGGCTCAAAATGCAAAAAATGTGGAGCCCTGGCCCTCCCACCAAGGCCGATCTGCATCTCGTGTTTCGGCGGCGAGATGGAATGGGTGGAGTTCAAAGGAAGAGGCAGGCTGGCCGCCTTCACCAGCATCACCGTCGCCCCTCCATACATGGCCAAGGAGGGGTTCGGTCGCAATAACCCCTATGTCGTAGGCGTGGTGGAGCTGGACGAAGGGGTCAAGACTGTGGCCCGAATCATCGGGGTCGATGCCAAGAATCCGTCACAGATCAAGGTTGGAACCCCTCTCGAGGCGGAATTCCTTGAAAGAGGCGATGGCCCTGAGAAAAAGACGATTCTTGCCTTTAAGCCTTAAGGGAACCTCTAATAATTCCCGATCCGTCACTCCCGCCCCGTATTAAGTACGGGGTAAACTCCGGTGGGAGTCCAGTTATTTCAAGACCCTCTGGATTCCTGCTTTCGCGGAATGACATTTTTAGAGGTAGCCTTAAATTCTCAGAGAAGAGGGCTAACAGGGAGGTCTATCGCTATGGCTCAGGGGAGATCCATTAACCAGCTTAAGGTCGGAGATTCAGCCCAGATATCGAGGACGATCACTGAGGCCGATATCAGAGACTTTGCTAAAGTGACGGGCGACTTCAATCCCATCCATCTCGATCAGGTCTATGCGGAGAAGACCATTTTTAAGGAGAGGATCGCCCATGGGGTCCTCTCGATTGGACTGATCTCCAGCATTCTGGGCAACATCCTCCCTGGCCATGGCACGATCTACCTCTCTCAAGAGGTCAGATTTCTCGCGCCGGTGAGGATTGGTGATACCATTACGGCCAAGGTCGAAGTAATAGAAATCATTCCTGAGAAAAATAGGGTCAAGTTCAGGACCACCTGCACAAACCAAACCGGTAAAGAGGTGGTCGATGGCACTGCCTGGGCCATGCCTCCTAAGCCTTGATCCCATGCGCAGGGGACGGGGAGACAGGAAGAAGATGAGGAGATAAGGAGATGAGGAGATAAGGAGATGAGGAGATAAGGAGATGAGGGGAGGAAGAAATTCTCTATTTTCTGCTGATCAATTCGGCTTCAACTTCGTCTCCAAAGGCTTCGCCAAGGGCCTTTTGTAGGTTCTGAAAATCCTCCATCTTTTCAAACTCGATCACCAGCTCTCTATCATCCAAAACCTTCAACCTTCCAAATCGGTTCACAACCTCGATCACCTTAGAAGGCTCCGCAGTCACCCATCCCTTCATCCGCCGCACCAACTCCTCTCCATTGAATGCCCTTTCGATTTGAAGCTCAACTTTTCTCTCCTTCGCCTCCCATCCGATGAGAGCAGGTCGAACTACAATCGGTGTGACCGGATCGTGCATGGCCGCACATCGGAGCCATAATTTCGCTCGAATCATGATCTCTATTTTCCTCTCGCTGATACCATCTGCCGCTTACTATAATGGCAGGCATCTTTTCGAACAAGATGTTCAAAGAGGTGATTGGAAGATGAGCCAGGCCTCATTCTTTCTTTAACTTCAACTTCTTGGGGGACGGGACCATCTCAGATGGCTGACCACCTTGCGTTACGGAGCAGGAGTTTCTTTGAAGTGGATCATCTTCCACCCGGTAAGATTGATACTCGTAGTCAATTTGGGAGCCATATCAAACCATCTCACCAGGTAACCCGCTCCCATATGATCGACCTTCCAGACCTTAAAATTGTACCAATTTTCGTAAAACATAATTTTCTTCGGGTTCTTGGCCATCGTATTCATATCAAGATTGACATGCATTTCATAATTGATACAACCCTCCTCCGTGTGGGTAAGGGGGACAAGGCTCATCATCTCCTTCCAGGCTCGATCCGGACAATTGACCTTATCCAGTGGAGGGTCGCACTTTTCCTTCACATCGACCAGGGCTAAAAGCGTATATTGCTCCTTTGGATCTGGGTTCTTCCCTCCCCGGAAGGTGGGGTTGGTGGGCAGTTTAACCCTTTCCCAAATGGTAAGCTCGATTTTCTCTGTGACGCGCGGAGCCATATCAAACCATGCCTTGAGATAGGGCATCTTCATGTGCAAATCCCAATCCTCCCGGCTGCGCCAGTTTTCGTAAAACATGTACAACCTCGGGTTTTCCTTCATATAATCATCCGGGTTTGTACCGACGCCCACATGCATATCATAATTGATGCAACCTGGCTCCCTATGGGTAAGGGGTACCAGTTTGAGGAGTTCCTGCCTGACCTGTGCCTCAAATCCGGGTTTCACATAGACTATGGCCAAAACCGTGAGCGTTTTGGCATCCCCTGCGAAAGCAGGAATACTGGCTGCAAAGAGAAACGCCAAAGCCATGACCAACAATAGAACTTTTCTCCTTAACATATGGAATACCCCCCTTTCTTTGCGAATAGTTTCAACAGACTATTCACTCCCCTTGGTTTCCGTCCACAGTGATGGCCCCATCCCCCGTTTTCGCCTATCCTGTTAAGATCAATGGAGGCGAGGTCGAAAGCCTCCGGCTCAATACTCACCACCTCCTCTCCCCAAAAATAGTAAAATCATCATATCATTTTACGACAAATTCTATATCCCTTCTGTAAAATCTTGTCAACCAAAAAATGTGGGAGAAAGATTTTCTATTGACATGAATTCGGAAAAGGAATATAGAGTCATTTACAGATAAAATGATCGTATGATTGTATGAAAGATAATCTTCGGCGTAGCGTCGCTCAACGCACCGACCATATCCAAAAATGATGAGAGTGGGAGGCCATCATGACGGACAAGGTTGTCATCACAGCTGCATTGGCAGGGAGCTGGACGTTTAGAAGCAGCAATCCGAACGTCCCCCATACGGCAAAGGAGTTTGTGGAGGAGGCGATCCGCTGCCGCCAGGCAGGCGCTGCAATCGTTCACATCCATGCACGCAAACCGGATACCGGTGAACCCACCACAGAGGAGAAGTACCTGAGGCCCATCGTGGAAGGCATCCGGGAGAAGACCGACCTGCTCATCAACCTCAGCACAGGGATCAATCTGAAGTTCGATCCGGAGGAGAGGGGCAGACCGATCCGAATCTTCGACCCGGACATCGCCTCTCTTAACCCCGGTACCATGAACTTCTGCCTGTACGATTTTAAGAAAGAGGAGTTTTCAATGGATGAGGCCTATCTCAACCCATTCTCCCTCACCATGGATTTCGCAAAGATCATGCAGCAAAAGAAGATCAAACCCGAACTGGAATGCTTTGATATTGGTCACGTGACCAATACCTTCTGGCTTCTCCGGAAGGGCCTTCTCGATCAACCCGCCCACTACAGCTTTGTTTTCGGGGTGATCGGTGGGATCGACTTTAACCTGGACAACCTCAATTGTTTCCGCCACGCCATTCCTCCTGGCAGCACCTGGCAGGCGATTGGCGTGGGCCCGGCCTGCTTCCCGACCGCCATGGCTGTAGCGATTGCGGGCGGCCACATTCGCGTCGGCTTGGAGGATAATATCTACATCGATTTCGCCCGGAGGGAGAAGGCCAAGGGAAGCTGGGATCAGGTGGAAAAAGCGGTAAAAATCGCTCAAATGGCCAATCGAGAACCCGCCACCCCTGCGGAGGCCAGAGAAATCCTTCATCTACCAAAAAGGAGCACTTAATAAGATGTTTCAACTGACAGAAGAAGTCAAGGCCTTCAGAGATATGGTCAGGCGCATGACCCGGGAGAAGATCGCTCCCCGGGCCGCCGAGATCGATCGAAAGGGCGAATATCCGGCGGACATCAAAGAGATGTTCTGTAAGGCAGGCCTGATGGGGCTGAGCGTTCCAGAGGCCTATGGCGGCCAGGGCGGAAGCCATATCAACCTGTGCATTGCGGTTGAGGAGGTTGCGCGGGCCTGCACTGCTTCTTCCTTGATCTTGCAGGTTCAATCTTTGGGGACCATGCCGATCGTCCTCTCCGGCAATGATGAACAGAAGAGAAGATATCTGCCCAAACTCGCATCGGGAGAGTACATCGCCTCCTTTGGTTTGACCGAGCCGAACGCCGGAAGCGATGCCTCAGCCACTCAGACGAAGGCCGTCCTTCGAGGAGATCGGTACATCCTCAACGGGTCAAAGCACTTCATCTCCAATGGCCCGGTCGCGGATACGACGGTCGTCTTTGCGATGACCGATCCGACCCAGGGGGTTAAAGGGATCAGCGCCTTCATCGTCGAGAGCAAATTCCCCGGGTACCGTCGCGGCAAGATTGAGAAAACCATGGGGATCCGTGGAGCGCCCACATGCGAGATCTACTTTGAGGATTGCGAGGTCCCCGCGGAAAACCTTCTCGGACTGGCGGGTACAGGATTCGTCATAGCGATGAAGACGCTCGATACCTCGCGTCCGGTAATCGCAGCCCAGGCGGTTGGGATCGCCCAGGGCGCCCTCGATTCGGCCATCGAATATTCCAAAATGCGTATCCAATTCGGCCGGCCGATCTCAAGCTTTCAGGGTCTCCAATGGATGATGGCCGATATGGCTGCCCAGATCGAAGCCGCAAGGATGCTGACCTATCATGCAGCGATCCTCATCGATACGGAAGATCCAAAAAAGAGCTATATGTCCGCCTGCGCCAAATTGATCGCCTCTGATACGGCGATGCGCGTGACGACCGATGCCCTCCAGATCGCGGCCGGTTACGGATATAGCGTAGAGTACCCTTTTGAACGGTATATGCGGGATGCCAAGATCACTCAGATCTACGAGGGCACCAACCAGATTCAAAAGATCGTTATTGCGAACAGTCTCCTGAAGTAGCCCAATAGGTCAAAGAGGTCGGAGGCCTCGTGAAAAATTTCCCATTTTTTACTTGACAAGATGCTTCAAACAGGATATAAGACTTGTCGTAAAATGATAGGATGATTTTATTACTTCTCAAAAACGGAGGAGAAGCAGATTCTCAGGCAAACCAAACTGATCCACAAAATTACCGAAGAGATCAAGAATCAGATCATCCGGGGTGAGCTCAAGGAGGGCGAAAGACTTCCCCCGCAGGATAAATGGGCCGAGGCTATGGGCGTCAGCCGCGGGACGCTTAGAGAGGCTCTGAATCAACTGGTCCTGATGGGCATCATTGAAATGAGGCAGGGGAGTGGCACCTATGTGAGGTCGATCACCCCTTCCTCTTTTATGGAATCCCTCTCCCCTGCCCTGCTCATGGACCGAAGCTCCACGGCCGAGCTCCTCGATGCCCGGCTCTATATCGAAGGGGCCGTTGCCTTTCTCGCTGCGAAGAAGGCAACGAACGGGGAGATCCAGGAGCTGAAGAAGATCCTGGGACACATGAGGAAAGCCCTGAAGACCAGAAGCATCGAGGATTTCATCAATAAGGATGTGGAGTTCCACATCACCATTGCCAAGAGCTCTAAGAATCGGGTCCTGCTCAAGGTGGTTCAGACGATCCGAGATATCCTCTACCACTTCATCGCTGACTATTTCGCAGCCATGCCCGATACCGTCCGGAACGCCGTCGATTATCACACGAAGATCTACCGGGCCATTGAGAATCGAGACCCCTCGGAAGCAAAAAGACAGATGGAGTCCCATATCCATTCCCTGATCAGAAGGATGAACCATCCCGTACGGAATCTATCCATCGAGAGAAAACATCCTCAGATGGTAAAGAGCTGAAGAACGGTTATTTGAACGGAGGCTGAAGATGATCATAAACAGGGAAGCGTGCACCGGCTGCGGCAGGTGCGTCCCCTATTGCCCGATGGAGGCGATCCTCTGGCATAAGAAGAAGGATAAGAAAAGAGGTGAGAAACCCTACTCAGAGATAGACCGCGAGAAGTGCGTCGAATGTTTTGTCTGCTTCAGGGCAAAGGTCTGCCCTACCGATGCGATCCAGGAAGAGAAATTGGAGTGGCCAAGGATACTGAGAAGGGCCTTCAGCGATCCCCTCTATGTCCACGGAGGAACGGACGTCCCTGGAAGGGGAACTGAGGAGATGAAGACCAACGATGTCACAGGACGTTATCTGGACGGCTACATCGGAGTGGGAATGGAGTTTGGAAGACCGGGGACCGGAACCTATCTGAGGGAGGCGGAGAAGGCGATTAAGCGTCTGGTGAAGATGGGTGTTTCGCTGGAGCCCCTCAATCCCCTCACCCAACTGATCG
This sequence comes from Syntrophaceae bacterium, assembly GCA_013388635.1. Classification (GTDB taxonomy): domain Bacteria; phylum Desulfobacterota; class BSN033; order BSN033; family UBA1163; genus JACAEX01. Next base: position 17,066 of record JACAEX010000048.1, read on the forward strand.
AGAACAAGGAGACGGGCGAATTGAGAAGAGAAGTGCTCGGAGAAAAGGTTCTCTCGGCCATCGTCGAATTTACCGTCCCCATCGAAAAGGCTCAGAATGTCTTTCGCGCGGTCAAAGAGATCGCCCGGGAAATCGACACAGTCTTCAGCCTCGATCTGATCTGTAAGGTGGCCCCTGACGGAGATATCCCTATCCTCAAAGAGGTGGAGAAGGCAGGGCTGATCCGGTCGATCAACGGGAAGGTCAACGTAGGTCTGGGACGGCCTCTTTATAAGCTGTGAAAGGGGAGCAAGCTGATGACCCATACATTGCATAGACAAGGAAAAGCGGAAGATCTGGGAGAGGATTTCGTCGTCTTCACCATGTCGGCCAAGACGGTGAATGCCAAAGGGTCTGCCGAAAAGATGCGGAGGTTTTTTGAGATCCTTGAAAAATACCGGCCTGTCAACTATGGAGATATGAAGACGGGAAACCGTTTTAACATCGAGAGGGAGACGATTTACAACCAGATCCGGGACAATTCGATTGTCCACTTTGTCTTCACCGACCAAGCAGTGGTCGGGAAGATCTTAAAGGACCTGAAGAACGAGGAACTGGGCACATCGATCGTTGTCAGCGGCCTGATCGAGGCCACGGACCAACTCTGTCAGCAGAACGGTCTGAAGATGCATACGGTTGAGTATTCGGGCGGCATCCACGGAAAGATAGAGCTCCTCCCGGACGGTCCCATCCTTGAGATCACTACGATGTGCGGCCATGGGATGGTGGCAAGCAATCTGGTCAAGGAGATGATCAAACAGGTGAAGAAGGGTAAAAAGACGATTTCAGAAGCAGCGATCGAATTGGCCAAGCCATGTCAGTGTGGGATATTCAACCCGAAGAGAGCCGAGGCGATCTTAAAGAAATTCCTATAGATCTGAGAAAGGTTGACCTTGCGGGAAAGGAGGCTTTGATGGACATCGGTGGATACCTGGGAAAAATTTTACGGGTGGATCTCTCCAGGAGAAAGACCTCGATCGAGGAGCTGAGCGAACCCTTTATTAAGAAATGGGTGGGCGGGGTCGGTTTCGGAGCCCGGTATCTCTATGAGGAGGTGCCTGCTGGTGTCAAATGGTCAGATCCGGAGAACCGGTTGATCTGGACCACCGGCCCTCTCGCAGGAAGCGGCGTCTATGGTGCGGGGACATTCAATGTGGCTTCTAAGGGCCCCCTGACCAACTTAGCTGGTTCTTCTCAGGCAAACGGCTACTTCGGAGCCTATCTGAAGTTTTCTGGATTCGACGGAATCATATTCCAGGGGAAGGCCTCCGATCTGGTCTATCTTTTGGTCAAAGAAGGGAAGGCCGAGATTCGCGACGGCCGTCACCTCGCCGGCAAGGATGTCTGGGAGACGGAAGATGCCCTGAGAAAGGAGTTAGGTGTCAAAGAGAAAGATGTCAGCGTCTATGCGATCGGGCCATCTGGGGAGCACGGAGTCCTCTACTCCGCGATTGTCGGTGATAGAGGCCATCTCGCCGCTCATAATGGTCTGGGAACGGTGATGGGATCGAAGAACCTGAAGGCGGTGGTAGCGTATAGGGGAAAGCGGAACTTTCAGATCAAACACCCGGATCTCCTGAAAGAGAAGAACGAGGCCTTGTTCGAACACGCCAAGGGATTCGGTCCCTTCTATCAATGGGGAACCGGTGGCGGCTTTTCCGCCCTCTACGGGATCGGATGCCTGCCGGTGAGGAACTACACCACAAACATCTTTCCCGAGCATGAAAGGATGAATGGTCAATACATGCGAACCCATTTCGAGATCCGGCCCATGCCCTGCTATATGTGCAGGATCGCCCATGTCAAAGAGGTCACGGTAACCGAAGGTCCCTACAAAGGGTTTGTGGGAGAGGAGCCGGAGTATGAGCAGCTTGCAGCCTGGGGACCGCAGATCGGTAATACAGATCTGGGCGCTGTCGTAATGCTGACGCGAGAGGTCGATCGCCTGGGTCTGGACTGCAATGAGGCCTCCTGGACCATCGGATGGGTAATGGAATGTTATGAAAAAGGGATCCTTTCTCAAAAGGATCTGGATGGGCTGGATATGAGATGGGGGAATGTGGAAGGCGTTCGGACCCTGCTGAACAAGATCGCCAGGAGGGAAGGGATCGGCGATCTCTTAGCTGAGGGCGTGATGCGAGCTTCCAAAAAGATTGGAGGCCAGGCAGAAGACTGCGCCATCTACACGATGAAGGGTTGCACGCCCCGAAGTCATGACCATCGGGGCGGAAGATGGGCGGAACTCTTCGATACCTGTGTGACCAATACCAGCACACTCGAGGCGACATGGGCCGGGGTTCATACCCAGCTGGTCGATCTGCCGGTTGTGAGCGATCCTTTCTCACACGAGGAGGTCTCGACCATGAATGCGAAGTTCAACGGGATCCGCCAGTTTGACGACTGCCTCGGTACCTGTCGGATCGCCTCAACCAACCCAAAACTCCAGCTCGAGTGTGTCAATGCGGTCACGGGCTGGGAATTGTCTCTGGAGGATGCCTTTCAGATCGGTCGCCGGGTGGTCAACCAGCTCAGGGTCTTCAATTTTCGTCATGGGATGAAGAAGGAGGATGAGCGGCCTTCCAAACGCTATGGCTCAATACCGGTCGACGGACCCGCCCAGAACAAGAACATCATGGAGAAGTGGGACTGGATGCTGGAGAATTACTACACCCTGATGGGATGGGATCCGAAGACCGGCAAGCCCCTGCCAGAAACCCTGAGGAAGCTTGGACTGGAGGATCTGATCAAAGATCTATGAGAACAATCCAAATCGATGAACCGGGTTACGATTGAGCTGTGGTTATGGTTGGGCAAGGAGCTAAAAGGTTTTGAATCGGTCACGGAGATGCGTTCGGTTAAAGAAGAGAGCGTGGAAGAAGGCACGACGATCCGGCAGCTCCTGGATCGTCTGGCCAGAAGCCATCCCCCGATTGCCGAAAAGGTTTTCGACCTGACCGAGAAAAGGGTCTATCCCTATGTCGTGATCAACTATAACGATCGGGTGATCAGCCCTTATGAGGTCTATGATAAGGTCTTAAAGGACGGGGACAAAATAACGATCCTTCCCATGTATGTGGGAGGATGAAAGGAGGAAGGGATGCTCAAGGTGCCAAATCCCGAATCAATGGAACCCCAGTTTGTTGAAACGGTGGATCTGTCAGAGGTTTATTTCACAAGGCTCAGGCCAGGGGAAGACCTCTTCAAAAGAATCACAGAGGTATGTAAGGAGAAAGGTCTGGAGCGTGCAGTGATCCTTTCGGCCATCGGCAGCCTCTGCGATGTGGCATTTCGCGATCTGAAGACCGGGATCGAGCTGCCTGTCAACGTCGACAAGACAAATCTGATGAAGGAGTACGGTCCCTTTGAGTTGCTCACCTTAGAGGGAAACATCGTGCCTCTGGTTGGAGAGTTCGGTGCCCTGAAACACGGGGATCTGGTGCTCCATCTTCATGCCACACTCGGGACGGCCTATGGAAATGTCTTCGGCGGACATCTCTTTGAGGCCACCGTCTTCACCACCACTGAGATATTCCTGGCTAAGACGAAGAACAGCGTGGCCAAGAAGAAGCAGAGTTCTGTAACCGGGCTGACAGAGATGAGAAAGGATCTTTGATGGCCCTTTCAATCATCGACCCAAGAGCTAAGCTGTGGAAAGGGGGTGAAGGAAGTCGACCATTCGTTTCGTCGGAGTGGTAAGAGAGAAACAAGGGTGAGGTATTCTGATACCGCATCATCGATTACGGAAAGGAGGGAAAAATGGGAAGATTGGTGAGGATATTTTGTATCGTCGGAGTGATAGGCCTTGTACTTTATTCTTTGGCCAGTCCTTCTTGGGCTCAGGTCGACAAGATTAGGGTGGGCGTGATGTACAGCATGACGGGTGCAGGCTCTGCCATCGGAAAGATCCAGCTGGACGGGGCCAAGCTTGCGGTCAAAGAGATCAACGATCAAGGCGGCTTGATGTTTAAGGGGAAGAAGGTTAAGGTGGAAGCGGTGATTCGCGATGATGAGTCCAAGCCCGATGTGGCGGTTCGGAGATTTCGGGAATTGATCCAGGATGAAAAGATCACCGCTTTTGTGGGCTGCACCTTCGCTCATGTGAGCAAGGCATTGAATGAGCAGGCCCAGGCAGGCCAGGTCCTCTTCATGCCGACCAATGGAATTCCAGAGTCCATCTTCTTTAAGAAGGAGAAGGCCCCTTACACCTTGAACGTGCTGGGCGCCACCGAGGGAATAGGGAGAATTTCAGCCGACTACGTGGCCAAGACCTATAAGCCGAAACATGTCATGCTCTTCCTCCCTGACTACGCCTATGGCAGGGATGCAGGAGCGGGCGCCCATAAGATCTTCAAGAACTATCCGGGGATCAAAGTCAGTGAGACCTGGACACCGGTTGGAACCCCTGACTTTACGTCTTACATCATCAAGATCGAGGAGGCCAAGCCCGATGTGGTGATGATGGGACATTGGGGAAACGATGGGATCAACGTCCTGAAACAGGTCTATGAAATGAGGCTCGGAAAGAAGACCAAGCTCTTCTTTAACTGGATCATCAATGTCTTCGCAGTCGGCATCCCACCCGAAGCCCTGGAAGGCGTCACCTGTCAGATGCTCTGGTACCATGACATGTCCGGGTTCAAGGATCCTGTGACTGTGAACGCTTCCAAAAAACTGACTGAGATGTGGAGAAAAGAGTACGGGGAACCACCCGACCCCTATGCCATGATGGGTTATTTCGGGATGGTTGAGGTTCTCCGGGGGATTCGATTGGCCAATTCCTTAGAGCCAGCCAAGATTTATAAGGCCATCATGGATAATCCGGTCTTCGAAAGCGTCAAGGGTTCTGCGAAATGGCGTGTGGACGGCAGGCCCCTCTATCGGTTCTCTTCTTTCATTGTCGAGGGCAAAGGGCCCAAGGAGAGAAAAGATATGAAATGGGATTTTGCCAGGGTAGTCGATTCCTATGAAGGCGAGGAGTTCCTGCTGCCTCTAAAAGAGACAGGCTGGGAGTAAAAGAGTTAAATGGGAGATATCCCTCTACGGGATGCCTCCCATTCTCTTTAGACCATGTTTTCCTTCGCAAGAATCTAATGAGGAAAGGAGGAGGTACTCATGGAAAAGATGCTCAAACTTCTTTGTGTCGTCGTTCTGATGTTTTTCGTTGTGAGCGGCACCTCTCTGGCGCAGGTTAAGATCGGAGTGATGTACAGCATCACAGGTGCAGGCTCCGCGGTTGGAAAGGTCCAGATCGATGGGGTCAAGTTGGCCATCAAGCAGGCGAACGATCAGGGTGGTATCATGTTAGGAGGAAAGAAGGTCAAGGTGGAGGCCGTGATCCGAGATGACGAGACAAAACCAGATGTGGCCGCCCGCAGATTCCGGGAGTTGAACGAAGATAAGGTCCTGCTGGTTGTTGGGGGAACGTTCGCTCATGTGAGCCAGGCGATCAATGAACAGATCAAGGGAGGTCAGGCACTCTTCATGGCAACCAATGGTGTTGAGGAAAAGATGTTCCAAAAGGACACAAAGGCCCCCTACTACATCTCTCCTCTTGGTGCTGTGGATGGGATTGGAAGAATGTGTGCCGATTATGTCAGCAAAACCTATAAACCCAAGCACGTCGTCCTCTTTCTCCCGGATTACGCCTATGGCCGCGGGGCAGCCAGAGGGGCCCATAAGGTCTTCAGCACCAAATATCCTCACATCAAGATTACGGAGGTCTGGTCCCCTGTTGGAACGCCGGATTACACCTCCTACATCATCAAAATCAAAGAGATCAAGCCCGACGTGGTGATGATGGGACACTGGGGCAACGACACCATCAATGCCCTGAAGCAGGTCCACGAGCTCGGTCTGAAGAAAGACACAAAGGTCTTCTTCAACTCCATTATCAATGCCCAGGCCGTTGGGATTCCACCCGAAGCCCTCGAAGGCGTGACAATGGGGATGTGGTGGTATCATGACCTGAGCGGTTTGAAGGATCCGGAAACAGTAAAAGCGGTTGCAGACCTTTCAAAGGCCTGGAAGCAGGAGTATGGCGAGCCGCCCGACCCATTCGCGGTCTATGCTTACATCGGCATGCAGCAAACCCTGAGGGGGGTTGAACTTGCGAACTCCGTCGATCCTGGAAAGGTCTATAATGCTCTCATGAATAAGCCGGATTTCATGAGTGTCAAGGGACCGGCCAAATGGCGTATCGACGGAAGGACCTCATATAAGTACGCCAAGTTCATCGTCGATGGCAAATCTCCGAGGGAAAGGAAGGATAAATGGGATTTTGCCAAGGTGGTCGATGTCTACATGGGTGAGGAATTGTGTCTGCCCTTGAAAGAGATGGGCTGGGAGTAAGAAGTGAGATAAGGACAGAAGGGGAGGAACCCCCTCCCCTTCTATTAAAGCTTTCATAAGTGAAACAAGTTCAGCAAGGGACAAGAACCATTCGCATTTTTGAATTCTGTTCGAGGAGCTCGATATGCCCGAAATTCTTGCGGCGGAAGGATTGAGCAAACATTTCGGTGGACTGATCGCCGTGAACAAGGTGAATCTCTCTATTAAGAAAGGGGAGGTCGCTGGCATCATCGGTCCGAATGGGTCAGGCAAAACCACTTTCTTCAATTTGCTTTCTGGTTTCTTCCCTCCTACGGAAGGACGGATGTTCCTTTTCGGGGAAGAGATAACCCACATGCCCCCCTATCAGAGGGTGATGAAGGGGATGGTGCGGACATTCCAGCTCGTCTCCGTATTCAATTCCATGAGCGTCTGGGAGAACCTGGTCCTCTCAGGCATCCGCTTCAAAGAGAGGTATACCTCAGCCCGTAAGTTCTTCTTCTTATCGACAAAGGACGACGAGATTCAGGAGAATTGCCTGAAGGCATTGAGATTGGTCGGCCTTGAAAGCCATGCATCGACGCTGACGTCTGAACTCTCTTACGGCTCGAAGAGGCTCCTGGAGATTGGAATTGCCCTCTCTCTCAACCCAAAGCTCCTCCTCCTCGATGAACCCCTATCCGGACTGAGTGATGTTGAAATCTCGGAGGTGCTCAACCTCCTCCATCGGATCAAGAGCGACTTAACGCTCGTCATCATTGAGCATAAGTTGTCAAAGATCGTCAACCTGGTGGATCGTCTCTGCGTCATGAATGAAGGCCATATCATCTGTGAAGGAAACCCCAACCACGTCCTCTGCGATCCATCGGTAAGGGAATGCTACTGGGGAAAGGAAGAGATCGATCAGGGTCTTCTGCAGGAGAAGGCCTCTGCTTAGGGTGAGGAAGAGAACCGATGCTCGAAATTAAAGATCTCAATGTCGCCTATGGCCATGCAAGAGTGCTCCACGATGTCAGCCTCAAAGTGGAAACGGGGCAGATGGCATTTTTTATCGGTCGAAACGGAGCCGGGAAGACAACCCTGCTCAAGACCATCATCGGACTGCTGAAACCGCAAAAGGGTTCGATCACCTACCAGGGAGATGAGATATCGAACCTTTCCCCAGAGGAGCTCTATCAGAGGGGGCTTCGATACGTGGCTCAGGAGAAGAAGGTCTTCGGAAACTTAACGGTTCGAGAGAATATCGAGATCGCTGCCTTTGCCGCTCAGGAGCCCTTGGGACAAGCCCTCGATAAGGTGATCAGCCTCTATCCAAAATTGGAGAGCTTTTTGAAAACGAAGGCAGGGCAGCTCAGTGGCGGGCAGAGGCAGATCCTGCTGGTCGGCCGGGCATTGGTGGGAGACCCAAAGTTCCTTCTCATCGACGAACCGACCCAGGGATTGGCGGCAATTGTGATCGGAGAGATTGAAAAGATTCTGAGCGGCCTGAAGGATCGGGTCTCTGCTGTGATCGTGGAACAGAATCTGGCGATGGTCAATCGTCTGGCTGATCGGGTCTACATCCTTAAGGAGGGAAAGGTGGCCAGAGAGATCATCGATAAGTCCGAGATAGCGGATACCCGGGGATTGGAGGAGTACCTTTAGGCTCCGGAATAATCTGAGGGAGCTAACGTTGAACGAGAAAAAAACGTCTTCATTAAATCCACCCAGCAAAGAAGAACTTCCTTCGACCTTAACGAACTTTCAGAGGAAGGAGTACAGGAAGATCGACTTTCTTTTGATCGCCGCTGGATTCCTCCTGATCACACCCATTCTGTCAGTCCATCGGGTTACGGATTTCATGATCTTCTGCATCTTCGCCATGTCGTTTGATCTCCTCTATGGTTACATGGGCCGGCTCTCCTTCGGCCATATGCTCTTCTTGGGAACCGGTGCTTACTCCTGTGGTCTTTTTATCAAGTATGTCAGCGGCAATCCCCTGATCGCCATTCTGGTGGGGATCGCCGTAGCAGGACTGCTGGGGATCCTTCTCGGCCTGATCATCGTCAGGACAACGGGGGCCTGCTTTGCCCTGATCAACTTAGCGTTCAACCATATTGGGTTCTTTCTCGTTCTCTCCCCCCTCCGGGAGATCACAAGGGGGGAGGACGGGTTCGGGGTCAGCGCTTCTAAGTTAGGCTTCCTCAACTTCAGCAGCCGGCCGATCATGTTCGGATCCGTACTCCTCTGTCTGTTGTTGGTCTTCTACCTCCTGAAGCGTCTCACCTCATCACCCTTCGGCATTATGATCCGCTCGATTAAGGAGGACGAAACGAGAGTCCGTTTTCTCGGATACAACACGTTCCTCTATAAATGGATCACCTTCGTTCTGGCCGGTTCCCTGGCTGGCCTGGCCGGGACGCTGAGCGCTCTCAATTATAACTACGTCAATCCCAACTCGATGGATGTTCATAGCAATGTGGGGGTGGTCTTCGCCTGTCTGATCGGAGGGGCGGGCAATCTTTACGGAGCGCTGGTCGGTGGTGTGGTCTACATGGTGATCAGCAACTTTTTGCCGATCTATATTCACCGGTGGGAGATGTTCTTAGGATTCTCCCTTTTGATCATCACCTTCAGGTTCCGCAAGGGCATTTGCGGATACCTCCTGGGCCTTTGGGAGCATGGAGCTAAAAAGAGGTTGATCGAGCGGTCGGCGGAACAGGGGGTTGCCAAGATATGATCTATACGATTGTTTATGGTTTTACGATTGGAGCCATTCTCTACTTCATCTCGATCGGCCTTTCGCTGACCTTCGGGACGATGAGGGTGATCAATTTCGCCCATACCCTGACCTATACCATCGGCGTCTATGCGCTGATTACGCTAATTGCCCTTCTGAAGGGTTATTTTGCCCTGGTCGCAGGCCTGGCGATCCTCCTCGTCATTCCGATCAGTTATGTGATCGAACGGTTCGTCATCCGCAGACTCTATGGCGAATCACTCGATTACACCTTCATTGCCACCTTTGCCATCTCTCTGATCGGTGTCGATGCGATCAAGTGGATCTGGGGAGTCAATCCCTATCCGATGAACGATCCGATCGGAAAATATCTGGTCTTCTCCGGCCTCTCGGTTCCCATTTACCGGATCGTCATCGTCCTGATCGCCATCCTTCTCTTCTTCGGTCTGAACCTCTTTTTCAAAAAGACGATTGTGGGAAAGATCGTGGTCGCCTCTCTGGAGGACAAAGAGGGGGTCAGATGCCTTGGAATCAATGTGGATAAGTATTTCTCCATCGTCTTTGTCTTGGGAAGCGCTCTGGCCGCGCTCGGGGGTGTGCTCTATGCTCCGATCAGCTCCATCCATCCTTACATGGGGCTGTCGATCCTTCTGCTCAGCTTTGCAGTGGTCATCGTGGGAGGGATGGGGAATTTGAACGGAACGTTCTTCTCGGCGTTTGCACTGGGCATGGTGATGGCGGTGACCGCAAGGTACTGGTCCCAGGGCGCTGAAACCATGGTCTTCATCGTGATGGCGATCGTCCTGATTTTTAAGCCCATCGATATTTAGGCCAAGAAAACGATCTTCAATTCATCAAAAAGGAGGGAAAGGTATGAAAGGCATATGGAACAAGGTGTTGAGAGTCGATTTGAGCAAGGGAACCTGTAAGGCCGAGAAGATCCCTGATAAGGTCTATGAATACTTCCTGGGCGGAGAGGGACTGGGCGCCTATTTCATGTGGAGGGAGAGCCCCAGAGGAACGCTTCCATTTGATCCGGCCAACTGTCTGACTTTTGGCGCAGGCACACTAAACGGCATTCAACAGAGCGGAGCGGATAAATGGGGGACCACAGCGATTTCCCCTTCGATTTACATGAACGCCGGCTCTGCGGCCACGGCCAGCTTCGGCCTCGAGATGAAGGCAGCAGGCTACGATGCCATCGTCGTCACAGGCCGGTCGGAAAAACCGGTCTATCTCGTTGTCGATGACGACAAGGCAGTGCTCAAGGATGCAAGCCATCTCTGGGGTAAGGACGCTTATGAGGTCGAGGATGCGATTCATGCTGCTGAGGGAGACAAATTTGAGGTGGCCAGCATCGGTCAGGCTGCTGAACGTGGAGTCCGGTTTGCAAATATTCAGACCCGGAAAAAGTCTTACTGCGGCCGAAGTGGAATGGGTGCGGTCATGGGGTCGAAGCTCCTCAAGGCCATCGCTGTCCGGGGAACCCAGGAGGTGAAGTACCATGATTCTAAGGAGCTGGATAAACTGAATAAGGAGATCAACCGCCGGCTCGCCATCATGGATTCACAAAAGCCCGAATGGCTCCAGATCAAGCGTGTCGGAACGGCCATGGCAACGGAGCTGTTCGCACCTCAAGGAAATTTACCGATCAGCAACTATCGCCTGGCCGATTGGCCTGAAGGGGTGAAGGCGTGGCATGCCTCCAACTATGCCAAGGAGCTCAATGCAAAGCCCTGGCCTTGCAAATACTGCGTGATCCAGTGCCACAATCTTTGTGAGGTCACAGAGGGACCCTATCAGTTCAAAGGCAAGGGACCGGAGTATGAATCCTTCGCCATGATGGGCTTCAATACGATGTGCGCTGATGTCAAGGCCATTGCCTATGCCTGCGAACTGGCAGACAAATATTCCATGGATACCATCTCTCTGGGCGTGGTCATCGCATGGGCCATGGAATGTTATGAGAAGGGCGTGATTACAAAAAAGGATACTTACGGCCTTGATCTCAAATGGGGAAATAATGAGGCTGTGGTGGAGCTGACGAAGAAGATTGGTTTGCGCGAAGGAGGTCTTGCCTACCTCCTCGGCGAGGGATGTCAATATGCCGCGCAAAGGATCGGAAAAGGTTCAGAAGACTGGGCTGTCGCCATGAAAGGACAGGAGATCGCAGCCCACAACTGGCGGGCCCAGTATATTTCAGCCCTGAACTACTGTACGGGCGTCGCCTCCGGGCCGAACCACGAGCGAGGGAACTCCCAGCATATCTGGGTCGGCCACATCCGGCTGCCCGAATGGGGAATTGGAGAGGTGGAGAACGACGAGCGCTGGTCCTGGAAAAACGCTCCGGATCGGAATGCCAAGTTCCACGATTATTGCAATATCATCAATTCAGCTGGCCACTGCAAATTTCAGGAGTTCCGTGGATATACGCTCACAGACCTGACCAACACCCTGAACGCGGCCTGTGGATTGGGATGGAATCTCGACGATCTCCGGAAATGCGGGGAGCGGATCACCACCCTCCAGAAGATCCTGAACATCCGCTACGGCTGGAAGAAGGAGGACGACTTTAAATACCCGAAACGATTCATGGAGCCGGTCAGCGAAGGCCCTGCAGCAGGAAAGGTCCCGGTCGGTCTGGATCAGGCGATCCTCGACTACTACAAGATCCGGGGATGGGATTCTGAGGGCAGGCCGACACCCGCGCTCCTCGAACGGCTGGGCATGGAAGAGTATGCAGAAAATATTTAGCCTGTTGGGGCCGCCTTTTCCGGCCCCTTTATTTTTTCCTTCCCACTTGAGAGACTGTGTCATAAGGGGTAACTGGGGTCAAAGGTGAAAGAAGTCCAAAGAACCATGGCCAGGGCCGAAGAGATCTTGAAGGCCTGGAAGCCAACGAAGATCGATTTCGGTGAAGGGAGAGTTCGCCACGTCGGTCAGATAGCTAAGAGATATGCGGACAGAACCCTTGTTGTCATCGGAAGGGGTTCGATCAAAAAATCAGGGATCTTGCAAGAGGCCATCCAGTCCCTTGAAGGGAGCGGGATCACCTACAAAATCGTTGAAGGGGTTGAGCCGAACCCGAGCAAGGAAACGGTCTATCGGATCACCTATCATCTTTTAGCTGGAAATTTCAATTGTGTCACTGCCATCGGAGGCGGATCGGTCATTGATGCAGCCAAGGCCGCAGGTATCTTGGGAACGACCAGAGAAGGGGAGATCGACGACTACTTTGGCGTCGGCATGGTCTCCAAAAAGGTGAAGCGGATCATGAACCTGATCGCCGTGCCCACCACAAGCGGCACAGGAAGCGAGCTGACAAAATTTTCGGTCATTACCGACGCCAGCCTTCACGTCAAAAAGTTGATCTTTGACATGGCCATCGTCCCTGCTGAGGCCATCGTGGACCCTGAGCTCACCTATTCCTGTGGCAACCGGGTCTCCCTGATCACCGGTTTGGATACATTGACCCACCTGATCGAGGGCTATTTCAACAATGTCGACGAGGGAGCGGATCCAGAGGCCAACCAAAGAGCCCTCATCGGGATGAAACTCGTCTTCGAAGGTCTGCCCAGAGTTCTCCAGAACGGCCAGGACCGTGAAGCCAGAAGGATGATGTCTCTCGCAAGCACTCTGGGCGGATCGGTCCTCTTCTATAAACAGGCTGGCCTGCCCCACCTCAACTCCTTTAGCTGGTCCAATGTCATGGACCATGGAGAGGCGGTTGCGGTCATGCTGCCCTATTACTCGGCCTACTATGCCCCGACCATCCCGGAGAAGATGAAGAAGGTGGGAGAGCTGATGTCCGTTTCAGAATCAAAGGACATCAGGGAGGCCTTTGTTCAAGGATTATTTGAATTCTATAGGAAAATTCATTTTCCTCTGACCTTGAAGGAGTTCAACGGTTTCTCGGAGGATTTGATTGAGAAAGCGGTCAAGGATGCCTCTCAGAACAGGATGAAGCTCGAGGCCTCGCCCAGGCCCGTTCCACCTGAGAGAAGCGATGAGATCCTTCGCACCATCATGGAAGGGGCCTATCACGGAACTATCGAAAAGATCATGAATCTTTAGGATATGAGAGAACAAGTGAATCCGGAGGAGAACGATGATCAAGGGAGTGGGACATATCGGGATTGCGGTGTCCAATATTGAAGAGATCTTATCCAGCCTCTCAAAGATTCTCGGTATTTCCCCGCCTCCCATTCGAGACGTTCCCGAAAGAAAACTGAAGGTCTCCGTGGTCAGTATCGGAGGCATGGGCCTAGAGATCATCGAGGATTACAGCGGAGAGGGCCAATTTGCAAAGTTCGTGAGAGAGAGGGGAAACGCGATTCACCACATCTGTCTTCTGACCGACCAGATCGAAGCCGACATCGAACTCCTGAAGTCCAGGGGGATCGAGATGGCTGATCCAAAGCCGAAGATCGGAGTTAGGGGAAAGAAGATCGCCTTCGCCGCACCCAGTGCACTGAACGGGATCACCCTTGAACTATCCGAGCCCTGACAAAGCCCCTCTCCATTCGGCCGGGGCTTCAAGGCGACCTGAGAGATGTTGGGCCCTTGCTTCTGGCTCTTTCAAACCGCATCCAGATCACCCGGAAAGGAAGCCATCTTCGATGAGGAACTATCCCTCTCGTTTGAAGGTTTATACCGGAGCGCCATCGGGGTGGCAAAATGGCTGAACAGGGAGGGAGAGTCAGGACAACGGGTGATGATCGCCATGCCTTCCGGCGTGGTCAGTGCAGTCCTCTATTTCGGGTCCATCCTTGCAGGTCAGGTGGCTGCACCGGTTGATCCCTCTCTCAGGCCTGAGCAGCTCGACCTGATCAGGAAAGAGATCGACCCTCATTGGGTGTTTGGAACTTCCGAGTTGAAGAGGGTCTGGAATGATTCAAAATTCTTCCCGGTTGATCGCTATCAGGACCTCTCCCGATTGATCTCAGGCTCTCAAACCTTCAAGGATATCAATCTTCCTGACGAGGATCCCTCAAGGCTTGTCAATATCGTCTATACTTCGGGGACCACAGGCCAGCCAAAGGGTGTGATGCTCAGCGCAGGAAATCTCGAGGCAGTGATCCGGGGGATTGTAAAAGCCCTTGCCATCGATGAGGAGGCAAGAATCTTCACAGCCCTTCCCTTCTCGCATACCTACGGATTATCCCAGCTCTGGCTCATGGCAAAAACAGGGGCCTCGGTCGGGGTGGTCCCGGATATTACAAACATGGCCACGATTAAGACAATCCTGCTCGAACGCAAGATCAATACGATCGCAGGCGTTCCCTACCACTTTGCCCTGATCACTCGTCGGGGAGATAAGGAAAGCTCGGGATCGATCAGACTGGTGACGATTGCCGGAGAAGGCCCTTCAAAACCCCTTCTGGAGAGAGTGAAAACTTCCTTTCCCAATGCTCGCATCCATATCATGTATGGATTGACAGAAGCCAGCACCCGTCTGACCACCCTTCCCTCGGAGGATCTTGATCGGAAAGAGAACTCGATCGGTCTGCCGATTGAGGGAGTGGAGCTGAAGATCGTCGATGAGGAAGGAAGAGAGCTCGGTCCTGACCAGCCGGGCGAGTTGATTGCCCGGGGAGAAAATATTACTCCTGGATACTGGAGGGATGAGGCCCTGACCCGAAAGACGATCATCAACGGGTGGCTTCGCACCGGTGATATCGTTAAAAAGGATGAGGAAGGGTACTACTACCATCTTGGCCGAAAGGATCTCATTTTCAAATCCGGGGGAGAAAAGATCATTCCGGATGTCATTGAAAGGGCGATCCGAGAGATCGAGGGCGTCCGGGATGCCGCAGTCTTTGGGAGAGAGGATCCCTACCTGGGAAATAGGATCTGTGCAGCAGTGGTTAGGAAAAGAGGTTCAGACCTGACACCTAACGAGATCATATCGGCCTGCGGGAAGAAGCTGAACCGGCTGTGGGTTCCTCATGAGGTGATCTTTATAAAGGAGATACCCAGGACCCCGAGTGGCAAGACCCAATATGACGTACTTAAGAAACAGGTTATCAGCGACTGAGTGATCAGCCGCTAACAATGAAAATTTAACAGGTTACGGACACGTGGTAGACTTGCCTGCCGGTAGGCAGGTACACGGACGCTATATTTTCTTTAGGAAGAGCAGAAAGAATGGAAGAAAAGGTAAAGCAATTGATTCTCGAGAATTTCCCGTCTGTCCCACACCATCTCGAAAATACGCAACTCCTCCGGGAAAATGGCTTCACATCCCTGATGTTTGTGGAGCTGATCCTCCTTCTCGAAAAGGAGTTTGGCATTGAGGTCCTGGATGAAGAGATCGGCCCGGGACGCTTCAGCACGGTTGCGCGAATCGCTGAGTACGTCCAGTGCAAACTCGAAGGAAGACCGGTTCCGCCATTGCCTGTTTGTGAAGAATGCCGGTCGCATGGATGAGTTAGACCTAATCCGATCGATTCAGCATCCCTGTGGGAGAACAGGAATGCCCTAAAGTCTTTTAGAATGCGACTTTCTTTCTTAAGTGGGGTCAACACCCTTTTATTGAAGCAAACGGGTGTTTGGTTAATCAGCTCTGAAATCTGGTTCGGCATTAAAAGGTGGTCGCTCTAAAAGCCTTCTCAGCATCCCTGCTCTCTCGTGGTAATTATGAGAATCGTTCAATTCGCGTGAGAAATTTCTGGAGCGAAGAATGAGCCAGGAGCCTCAGCCCCTCAGTCCGGATGAAAAGGAGCGCTACCTCCGCCAGCTGGCCATGGCCGATTGGTCTGAAGAGGATCAGCTCAAACTCAAGGGCCTCCACATCACCGTGATGGGTATCGGAGGGGCTGCCTCCTCAATCATCAATAACCTCCTTCTTCTGGGCGTGGGAAGGATCGAGGCGATCGATCAGGATACGGTGGAATTATCCAACTTGAACCGCCAGTTCATCCACAATGTGGACCGGATTGGGATGAGCAAGGCAGAGTCTTTGAAGATCTACGCCCAGAAGCTCAACCCCCATGTGGAGGTCATTGCCAAAGAGATGAGGGTCGATGAAGGCACGATCGAGAAGGCGGTCGATCCCAAAACAGACCTGATCATCGACACCTTTGACAAATGGGCTTTCCGCTCCATTGTGAACCGATTTGCAGTCGGGCACAGGATTCCCTACCTGATGGCCGGCGTTGTTTCCAACTGTTTCTATACCGCCCTTCTCCATTCTCCTCGCACCCCGTGCCTCAACTGTCTGATCGGTCGATTTCAAAGCCCCTCTGTTTTAGGCACCTTTCAGTCAGCGACCTTTGGCATCAATATTCTTCCGATAGCTGCTATGGGTGCCTTCTCCGTGGCCGAGCTGATCAAATACCTCAAGACCCGGGAGGTCACCAATCAATTCTATTTCGGCTCGCTCTACGCCACAAAACAGGACATCCGTTTCTTCTCGCTCTTCTTAAGTAAACATTTTAGAAAGATCTCAGAAGAACAGGGCATCCAGTGGGGTCCGGTCTGGGACCAAGAAGGCATCATAAGATTGAAATTGTCACGCGACCCTTCTTGCCGGGTGTGCGGTCGCATCTCTTAGGACATCCTTTCAGAATATGAGGAGGTCTCCGATGGATCTGACCAAGGCAATTCTTGAAAGAAGAAGCATCCGGGCTTTCAGACCCGATCCAATTCCCAGAGAGAAGATTGAAGAGATACTAAGGCTATCGATCCGTGCTCCTTCCGGGATCAACCTTCAGCCCTGGGAGTTTGTGATCGTGACCGGAGAGGAGAAAGAGAGGCTGAGTCGAACATTGATAAAGGCCTATCGTGAAAAAAAGATATCCTGCGGCCCTGATGCTGTGAGGCCATTGCCCAAGACATTCGGGAAAAGAGGCGCCAAAACCCTTGAGGGGATGAGGCCCTTTTTTGAAGAGATGAAGGTCAGCCCCGAGCAGTATATCAACGAAGGGAGCTGTCAATTTTACGGAGCTCCTGTGGTGATCCTGATCTGCCTTGATGATGCCTTTTCAAAAAGCCGACTGCTGGACATCGGTGCACTCTTAGGATATCTCGTCTTAGCTGCCCATGAATCTGGATTGGGGACCTGCCCGATCGGCCTGATCACGGCCTATGAAGAAGAGATCAAAGACCTGCTCAACATCCCGGATAATAAGAGGGTGGTGATTGGACTGGCCTTAGGTCATCCTGATTGGGAAAGCCCGATCAACCGCTTCAAGTCTGACAGAGAGGATCTTGATAATATGGTCAGATGGGTTTGAACGAGCGGTACCTGGACATCTCCCAGATGACACAGCGGGTTCTGAACTCACAGTAAAGCTTTGGATCAAGGCACTCACAGCAGTCACCGAGGTTCAGGCATTCACAGCATTCCTGGCAGAAGCCGGCCTTATGTTTGTAACAGATCCCAATCGCTTCCCGATCCGGGTGGTTTCTGCATTTCATCGCTTTTCGACTTCAACTCGCATCTTCTTGAACCGTTTTGAAACAGGACGTTCCCGGAGCAGGATATAGGTCGCTCCTGCACCTCCGTCACAGGGCCTTGCGCTTGAATAGGCAACGACCCACTTGCGCCATGTCCCGTGGGTCAGCCAGTCGATCACCTTCTTCTTCAGAACCGGCTCGGAAGGCGAAGAACGACCCCGACCATGGATTACCAAGACCCCCCTCTTCCCATTGGTCACAGCCCACCTCAGGAACTCTTCAAAAATTTCCTTTGCATCGTCAACCCGCAGACCATGAAGATCGATATGGGCCTGGATAGAGTATTCTCCTTGGTGGAGACGCCTTGCCACCGATGGATGGACATGGTAGCCTGTGCCTTCAACGTATTCCGGTGTTTCAGAAATATCAAAACCCTTTCCGTGCCTCACAAGGTCTATCAGCCTCCTCAATGCCTCAGCATCCTCTCTATTCTCCTGGCTCCAGGGTCGTTCGGTCCGGCAGATTCTTCTCACACGTTTATCCTTCGATATACGTCTCACGCCCTCCATCGCCTTCCTGAAAAGTTCTTCCGGAGATTGAGAGTCCTGTTGGTTGCGGTCTTCCTCGCGAGAATCATGCCGCTCAGGTAAAGAGAGGAAGCCCTTTTCGAGCAAGGCCTTCAGATCCTCGAAAGAGGTCAAGAGCAGGGAAGGTTTTTGGGATTCCACTGTCAACCTGCCATACCAGAACAGACAATTCTAATAGAACAATATTTTAAACGAAAAAAAGAGAAATGTTAAGCTATGTGCATACCAGCAAGCGCAAAAATTTATTACGGGGTGACAATTAGCGGCCCCGGCGAAACACCTCCTTGCACCACATTCCAGAATATAATTAAAATCTCTTTAAATTTCGCAAGATTAAAACCGAGAAGCCATAAGGCATACAATTTGCTTAACTAAACGTCCGAGCCTGTTACAGCCCGCTTCCGAACCCAGGAAACGTCTATCCGGCCGCATCTCACTACCTGCGGGTGGGACCAGAGGGAGAAACCATGGATGGATCGAAGATCGATAGGGAGAAGAGGAAGCGTCCGCGTTACCCCATGGACCTTCCTCTTGAGTATCGTGTGATCGATGCCCCTGACGCCTATGGGGGCATTGTGGTCGATGGAAGCGAGATAGGGCTCCGCATTCACTCGGTCAAAAATCTGCCCGTCGGCACGAAACTGAATATCGCAGTCCTCTTTCCGAAAGAGTTCCAGATGAGCAACTTCCAGGTGACCGCTGAGATTATCTGGAAGGACGTCTTTATGAAGGAAGACTGGAATGGATATCAGTACGGGTTAAAGTTTGTCCTCATAGGAGAAGAAGACCTCCAGAAATTGAAACAACTTTTGGACGGCCAGCGTTAAGCGGACTGACCGGAACGTCCCACAGCCCTTTCCTGCCCTAACAAATTTTGTCAAATCATGTAAAAAAAGGGCATTTCTACACCTTTTCCCAGGCCAATGGATTTTTATAAAAGGAGAGGATCACCCCTCGAACCTCATGAAAACCTTATAATAATCGCAGAGTCCAACCGTTTCTGAAAGGAAACGATTAACTGACCATTTTTGGCATAAAATATGCTAATGTTAACATGGATCAGTGTGAGAAGACAGGGCTATGCCTCTTTTTGACACATTTCAAAAAGCAGGGAATAGGGTCTTCACTGGAGGCCTTACGGGAGCAGGTCTCTCAGATTCCTTTCGAGAATTCTTCCGACTGGTGAAATGGCTTTTGAAGGATCCTCTGTCGGTTCATCAGCGGCAGAAAAAAGGGTCGAAGGCAATGACCTTAATTGAACTACTCGTTGTAGTGGGCATAGTAGGAATTCTTGCTGCTGCTGGAGTGCCGGTCTATCGAGGTTATATCGAAAAGGCCAGAAACAATCAGGCTATTGTTGACATCACGGAGATGGAGTCGGTGATCGTACGATTCATGGTGGAGAACCAGGTTCCACCAAACAACCTCAACCAGGTAGGTCTCGGAAACAGGCTCGACCCCTGGGGAAGGCCGTATGAGTACCTGAGAATCCAGGGGGTCGACAAGAACGAGATTAAAGAAAAGTGGCGAAAGGACCACTTTAATGTCCCTGTCAACACTGACTTCGACCTCTACAGCATGGGAAAAGACGGCAAAAGCGAATCACCCTTCACAGCCCACCATAGCCGGGACGATATCGTGCGCGCGAACAACGGCAGGTTCATAGGACTGGCTAAAGATTATTGAGGCAATAGAGAGATGACCAAGATCGACAAGTCTTTTCTCCAGAGCAAGGTCGGACTCCGGATTTTTACCCTTTTCGTCGTCTGCGCCCTCCTTCCGATCACAGTTCTGGCCGTCCTCTCTTTTAGCCAGGTGACAAAGCAGCTGAATGAACAGGCCCGGGGTCGTTTGAAGCAGGCAGCCAAGAGTGCAAGCCTGACCATTCACGAAAGGCTCATATTTCTTGAAAATGAGATGAAGCTGGTCTCCACAAGTTTTGGTCTGAACCCGGTGCGCACCATTCCCATCTCTCCTGCTGGATTGAGTGAAAGCCTGACCTGGCGATTTGTATCCATGGCCATTTTCACAGAGGACGGAAGGCAGATCTCCCTCTTCGGAAATATCAAGAAGATCCCCTCTCTCAGTGAATCAGAGAAGGCTCATATCCGTTCTGGCCTCACCCTTCTGACCACAGAGAAACATCCGGATCGCAAGATAGGCATGTTCATGATCCGTCTTTTCGATCAGAACAATCACAAAAGGGGAATCCTGGTCGGAGAGATCAACACAGCCTACCTCTGGAAGACCGACGAACAGAGCACCCTGCCTGTGACGACTGAACTCTCTGTCTTCGACCAGGCGAACACTCTCCTATTCTCTTCAGTCCGGCTACCGCCTACTGTCATTCAACAGGTGGCAGGAGCTGAGCGTCAATCGCCGGTTGGCCAGTTCGAGTGGAGACATGACGGAGAGGAGTACCTGGCAAGCTACCGATCGATCTTTCTTCAGCCCGTCTTTTTTGCGCCCAAATGGACAATTATGTTAAGCGAGTCGAAATCGGATCTCCTCTCGGCCATGACCTATTTCAAAAAGGTATTCCCACCGGTAATCGTGGTCTCCCTGTTAGTCGTCGTTCTTCTCAGCATTATTCAGATCCGAAGGAGTTTGATCCCGCTTGAAAAACTGAGAGAGGGGACGAAGCGGATTGCCAGAAGAGACTTTGAAAGCCGCGTCACCATTAAAAGCGGCGATGAGTTTGAGGAGCTGGCCACATCGTTCAACCTGATGGCCGGTCAATTGGACAAACAGTTCAAGGCCCTGAGCACACTGGCTGAGATCGATCGGGCCATCCTTTCTGCCCTGGAGGTCGAAAAGATCGTTGACGTCGTACTTAATCGTCTTCACGACATCTTCCCATGTAAGTCGGTCAGCGTAGCCTTGCTCGATCCCGATGGGAAAAGCGCTAAGGTGAAAACGAGGATATACGGTGTGAAAGGGAGGACAGATGACCAAACCCTGTCAGAGATGATCGATCTCACCCCGCAGGAACAAAAGGAACTCACTGACCATCCCGATCATTTGTTGATAGAAGTGAAGGAGGAGCCTCCTCAATATCTTGCTCTAATGGTCAGGCAGGGGATCCGGTCGTTTGCAGTCTTTCCCGTTATTCTCAAACAAATGTTGACAGGAATGATCGCACTCGGCTACCTCAACTCACATCCCCATAGCCAGGAAGACCTCGCCCAGGGTCGCCGATTTGCAAACCAGATGGCCGTGGCCCTTTCCAATGCCTATCTCATAAAGGACCTGGACCAGCTCAACTGGGGAACACTTACTGCCCTGGCCCGGGCCATCGATGCAAAATCTCCCTGGACAGCAGGCCATTCTGAACGTGTGACAGACCTCTCGATAAAAATCGGGAAGGTTCTTGGGCTTTCACAGGAAGAGCTGGACACCCTTCGTCGGGGAGGTCTTCTCCACGATCTTGGCAAGATCGGTATCCCCGCTGAGATTCTCGACAAACCCGGAAAGCTGAACAAGGAGGAAAAACGGACCATGCAGCAGCACGCCCAGTTGGGGGCCCATATTCTCGAACCCATCTCTGCGTACGCTGAGGTCATCCCTATGGTGGTGCAACATCATGAGCATTATTCTGGGACGGGTTACCCGGCTGGCCTGATCGGAGGAGCGATCAGTTTCGGCGCGCGCATCTTTGCCGTGGCCGACGCATACGATGCCATCACCTCGGACCGGCCATACCGAAAAGCCCTCGGTAAGAAACGGGCGATTGAAATTATCAAAGACGAATCCGGCAAACAGTTCGATCCAAAGGTTGTGGAGGCCTTCCTGAAGGTGATAGAGCAAGAAAATCCGGAGGAGTTTAAATGAAATTCAAAAAGACCTCGATATGGTTCGTACTCTTAACAACAGCGCTGATCTTTTTTCAGTGCGGGAGCAAGACCGCTCCGGATTATTTGTTCGGCGTCTGGACGACCCCGGATGAGAAGTATGCAGATCGATTCATGGAAATCGAGAGGACTACCATCACCTTTGGCATCGGCGAGGGAAAATCGAATACCTATCCCATCATTCGCGTTAAAATCGAAAAAACACCCAGTGACAAGGGCATCCTCCACACCATCTACTACCGGAATGAGGAAGGGCTAAAAACCACCTTCGCCTTCTATTACGACCCGGCGAATCGGGGCCAGATTCGGTTAAAATATCGAGATCACATCGTGTGGAAGAAGGAGAAAAAATAGCACCCTCCCATCCATTCAATCCTCATTGACTTCAGAATCAATTCCGTATTAGATTAACTTGAAAGCGCATAAAATTTTTTGGCCCCAGGAGACCAACATGGATACGATCAAGATCATGCCGTGCCTCGATATGAAAGAGGGACGGGTTGTCAAGGGCATCCACTTTGCAGACTTGAAGGACGCAGGTGATCCAGTCGAAAACGCAGCGTTTTATGAGAAGGAAGGTGCAGATGAGCTGGCCATGCTCGATATCGCGGCAACCGTAGAAAATCGAAAGACCAGACTCGAATGGGTCAGGAATGTCTCGTCGGTCATCCGGATCCCCTTGACAGTGGGAGGTGGCATCTCCACCCTGCAAGACATCGACCTGGTTCTCAAGTCCGGGGCGGATAAGATTTCGATGAACAGTGCAGCTGTCAAAAATCCGGATCTTGTCAGACAGGCCGCAGATAGATTTGGAAGTGAAAAGGTGATTGTGGCGATCGATGCGAGAAGAAACAAGGCGATGCCATCTGGATTTGAGCTGGTGGTTTCAGGAGGCACCAGGCCTGTGGCCAAAGACGCGGTGGCCTGGGCAAAGCAGTGTCAGGATCTTGGCGCCGGAGCAATCCTTCCGACCAGCATGGATGGTGACGGAACCCAGGCTGGCTACGACTTGGATTTCACGAAGGCGATTTCAGACGCAGTAACGATTCCGGTCGTTGCTTCAGGAGGAGCGGGCAAGCTTGAGCACTTCTATGAGGCGGTTGTCCGCGGAGGCGCCCAAATCCTTCTGGCTGCCTCGGTCTTTCATTATCGGATCTTAAGCATTCGGCAAGTCAAAGAATACCTCCTGAGAAAGGGGCTCCACGTCCATATCTGAGGATCCTCTAAATCTGACTCCGGTCAAACGGATCGTTCAGAAACAGCCCATCCATTGATCTCCTCTTCTGTAATGCCCAAAATATAGAGGATGTTCTTCAGCCGGGCCCGACCCAGGCTCATATTGGCCGCTCGTTCAAGCGCCCTCTTGGCATTGTAAGCAATCCCCAGACCGGCCTGACCTAACATCAGCATATCATTGGCTCCGTCGCCGATGGCCACGGTCTGATCCAGAAGCACCCCTTCTTCACTGGCGACCAGGTTGACGATCTTTGCTTTGTAGGCGTTGTCCACTATCCTTCCCAATATCCTGCCTGTCAGAGCGGAGTTCTTGATCTCTAACTGATTGGCAAAGGCAGAGTCCAGTCCCAATCTCTCCTTCAGAAAGTCGGCAAAGTAGCTGAACCCGCCGCTCACTAAAACCAGTTTGTAGCCCAGTCGCTTGAGAATCGTCACCAGCTCCTCCGCCCCTTCGGAGAGCCTCATCCCATTCCTGATCTTCTCCATTTCTTCCAGCCTCAACCCCTTCAGAAGGGCCACACGCTGGAGGAGGGCCTCTTCAAAGTCGAGGTCTCCCCTCCTCGCCTTCTCCGTAATCCTTGAAACCTCCTTAAACACACCTGCACTTCGGGCCATCTCATCGATTATCTCCATATCGACGAGCGTGCTATCCATGTCGAAGAAGACCAGACGCTTGTTCTTGCGATAGGCCTCCATGTTCTGGAGGGCCAGATCAATGTTGAGCTCATGGCTCTTGGCAAGCACCCTTTCCTTGAGACGGCTCAAGTTCTGAGCTCCGGTCACATTGATCGTCAGCTCCACACAGCTGGCGCGGTGACGCGTCAGATTGGTAATCGTCTCGATATTGGCATTTTCTTCACCCAGGATAGTCGTAATCTCTGCAAGGGCTCGCGTATCCCCGAAATAAGTGAGGACAAAAAGATTCTTATTGTTTCTTCCTTTGACCTCCTTCTCGGAGAAGATTCGGAAATTAAGCGTCAGGTGAAGACGGTTCGCCTCAAAGAGGAGGTCCTTCAGGACGCTGTCCTTTGATTGCTTGGCTCCGGTCATGTCCAGGAGAAAAGAGAGACCGAGAAAATCCTGAAGCGATGCCTGCTCGATATCGACCACCTCTACATTATTGTCCACCAGGATCTTGGTAAAGGCTGCGATGATTCCAGGTTGATCCGGACCAGACGCAGTCACCATCACAAAGTCTTTTCTTTCGTCCATCATCTCATCCTTCAAATCACATCTTGTCGGTTTCTTATATTGTACCTAAACTGAACGATTCTCACAATCCCCGGGAGAGCAGGGATGCTGAAAAGACTTTTAGAACGATCACCTTGTAACAGATTCCCCCTCGCCCTCTCAGGCTGCTCATTCAATAGCCGATCGCACAGCCATCCTTTCTCCGATCGGAGGCCCCCAAGAGCACATTCTGCTCACGATCAAAGTAGATGGCCTGCCCAGCTCCGACCTGATTGACCGTTGAAACCCCTGTAATGATCTGGTGGCCCTTTTCGGCCAGGCTCGCTCCGGTCTCTTCAGAGACGCCATCTTCGAGATAGACCTCCATGCCTCTGAGATGCCTCACCCTCGGCGAATCCATGGCCTCCTGCAGATTCATTCCGAAATCGATCAGGTTTGTTAGAAACTGGACATGGCCCTGCGGCTGCATATCGCCGCCCATCACACCAAAGCTGATTAAAAATTTTCCATCTTTAAAGACCATGCCCGGAATAATCGTATGCATGGGACGCTTATGGGGTTCAAGCCTGTTCAAATGTCTTGAATCGAGGGAAAACGATTTACCTCGGTTCTGTAAAACGATCCCTGTCCCGTCCACGACGATGCCTGACCCAAAGGCTGTAAAGAGGCTGCTGACCAAGGAGACCGCATTCCTCTCCTCATCGACAGCAGTTAAATAGACCGTTTCAGAACCCTGACCATCCAGAAAGTAGGACGGGGGTGCTGCCCGATCCCTGTCAATCCTCTCCCTCACCCTTCCCGCGTACTCCTTTGAAAGAAGACGATCCATGGGGATGGCTTCAGATTCGGGGTCGGTGATAAACCGATCCCGATCATGGAAGGCTGCCTTTTTCGCCTCGATCAGAAGGTGGAGGTATTCTGCGCTATTGTGCCTGAGGTTTGCAATATCATACCCCTCCAGGATATTGAGCATCTCCAGGGCAACTACGCCCTGACAGTTCGGAGGCAGCTCATAGATCGTATATCCACGGTATTCGGTTGAGATGGGCTCTACCCAGGTTGTCGAATGCTCCTTGAAGTCCTTCTGAGAGAGTAAGCCCTGATGATGATCCGATGTTCGCACCATCGCATCACAGATCTCGCCCTCATAAAAAACGCCGATCCCCTCACAGGCGATTCTCTGATAAGTGCGGCTGATGTCACGATTGATAAACCTCTCTCCAGGCTGAGGAGCCCTGCCATTGATGAGATACGTCCGCGATGCGCTCTCCGTGGAGCGGAGAAGCCTCTCAGCCTCTCTCCACTCTCCCGCAATGATTTCAGTCACAGGGAAGCCCTCTTCTGCATAGACGATCGCATCTTCAAAGACGTCCTGAAGCTTAAGGGTTCCGTACTGTTTCAGGACCTCGGCCCATCCGTGAAGGGCCCCTGGCACGGTTACCGAAAGGATCCCTGTTTCCGGTATCTTGTTCATCCCCCTCTCTCTGAACCAGTCGATCGAGGCTCGATAAGGAGAACGGCCACTTCCATTCATCCCGATCAATCGATCCTCACCCGAGAGATAGATCAGGGCAAAGGCATCTCCACCCAGCCCGACTGAATAGGGCTCCACCACGCTCAAGACGCTCACCATGGCGATGGCCGCATCCACTGCATTTCCGCCTCTTAGAAGGGTTTTATAACCTGCTACTGTCGCAAGAGGTTGACTCGATGCCACCATCCCGTGTGTTCCCATCGAGACGGATCGCTGCGAAGCGCTCTTCCACTCCCTTTTCTGTGTATAGGTGAATCTCATCTCCTCCTCTCCGTTCCAAACGATCTTGGAAAGTCGGTCGTTGACTCCCCTGCCCTTTTTCTACTATAACATAAAACAGGAGGATAAAGAGATGATAAAAAAGGAGGAGTTCAGCAGGCAAGCCTTTTTATCGATGGCAGAGGCCTTTGGTCTGGATACAAAAGATCCTCACATGGAGGAGCTCTATGCCTATGTCCAGAAGATTCTTCCAGCCCTGAAACGGGTCGAGGAACTCAACTTAAATGGCCTGGAGCCAACCACCCCGATCACCTCATCCGCTCAACTCAAGCCCGGACGGAGTCGATTGCCCGGAGAAAAGAGGAAAAGAGTGAGGATAGAAAGGGCTCCTGACAGGACTGAGGATCTCTGTTATCTCAGCGCAGCCCAGCTCGGCCGGCTGATCAAAAAGAGGGAGATATCTCCTGTAGAGGTAACAGAGGCCCATCTCTCCCGTATCAAGGCCCTGGAGCCGAAATTGAACTCTTTCATCACATTGCTTCCTGATCAGGCCATGGCTGCCGCTCGAAAAGCAGAAAAAGAGATCCTGAGAGGAAGATGCCTTGGCCCGCTTCACGGCATTCCTTTTGGATTGAAGGATCTGTTTTACGTTAAAGGAGTACGGAATACATCAGGGTCTAAGATATTTGACCACTTTGTCCCTGATTTTGACAGCACCATCGCGCTGAGGCTTAAAGAAGCAGGGGCCATCCTCTTAGGGAAGCTCAACCTCCACCCCCTTGCCTACGGCGTTACAGGAGAGAATGAGGAGTACGGCCATATGCATAATCCCTGGAATCCGGACCTGATCACTGGAGGGTCGAGCGGAGGTTCAGGCTCTGCGGTTGCCTCGGGTGAATGCACTTTCGCAATGGGTACGGATACAGGGGGTTCAATTCGCATCCCAGGCGCTCTGTGCGGTCTGGTCGGCCTCAAACCTACTTATGGACGTCTCAGTCGCTACGGCATTACTGTCCTGGCCTGGAGTCAGGATCATCCAGGTCCAATGGCTCGCACAGTTGAGGATTGTGCGCTGATCTTAAATGCTGTCGCCGGATACGATCCCAATGATCCGGTCTCTGTTAAGCTTCCGGTCCCTGACTATACCAAAGCCCTCCGCAGCGACGCCAGAGGGTTAAGGGTGGGAGTGGTCAAAGAATATTTTGAATTACCTATTGAGCCCCAGGTGAAGGAATGTTCGTGGAGAGCGATGGAAAAGCTTAAGGAGCTGGGAGCGACCATCTCAGAGGTCTCGTTACCCATCTATCCCTATGCGACATCGATCGCCAGCGTCATCCAGATGGTTGAGGCCACAGCCTACCATGCGAGGTTGATCAGAGAAAACGGCCCGAGGATCTATTCGCCGGTTCGGCTGCGTCTGGAGGCAGGGATCTTCATCTCAGGTACAGACTATGTCCAGGCCGAGCGGGCAAGGACCCTCTTTTACGCCAGGAGTCATGATCTATTTAAAGGGGTCGACCTCCTCGCAGGACCCACCCTGCCTGTTCCTGCCTTCCCGATCGGAACTTCTGAGGTGAAGATCGCAGAGAGGACGGTGAACATCATCTCACTGATGACCCAGTATACCCGGCCTTTTAATCTGAACGGCTTTCCTGCGATCACCGTGCCCTGCGGTTTCTCTGCTGAGAATCTTCCAATTGGGCTACAGCTTGTAGGACGTCCCTTTGAAGAGGAGACTGTGGTGAGGGCTGCTTATGCCTACGAGCAGGCTGCCAAATGGTACTCCCGGAGGCCTCCCATTTAACATAGGATATCCTCAAAGCCTCTCGTTCATCTGATCAGGGTGGTCCTTTAGCCAGCGGAGATAGGCATCTTTGACTCTCTGTAGGTCTCCTAATTGATCCTTGCAGATTTTATATAGTTCTTCTTCGCCTATCTCATGATAAAAATGGATCAGACGATTGCGATATCCTGCCAATATCCTTAAGAGTTCGGCCTCCGAAGCGGACAATAAACCAAGCTCGCCAAGCCTTCGGGCTATCTCTTTGTACTCGCTGACTCCTGTGGCAAACCGCTTGGCCAAGATATGCCTTCCTATATCCAACAAGGCCTCGAGACTTCTCCTCAGGCATGACTCAGCAGCCCAGACATTTCGCCTATCCTTTATAAAGTCTTGAAAGGTTCCCATGGGTAAAGATCGTATCTCCCCGATCATTCTTTCCACTATGGCCAGACGATCTCCAACTATTTTTTTAGAGATTAACCCAGGGGTCATCCCTCCTCCTTGAAAATCAGTCGCTCCCTTTCCTTCTCCAATGGGATCAGGTCCCCTGCCCGTCTGAGGATATAAAGTTCGTATTCATCAGCCTGATCCTCATCCCTGGCAAAGAGCCTTTCGCCACGAACGATGTCCGCAGCCAGAAAAGGATCTGCCTCAGGAAAGGTTACGAGATCCACTCTGTTCACACCTAAAAGGTCCTCAAGCCGGATGGCTAAGAGAACCTTTTCACGGACGCCAAGCCCTCTCCCAGGGATCAGTTTGATCCCGAGGTCCGCATCAGAAGGACCCGGAGAAATCGCGGATTCCTCGTTCAACAGAAACGCCGCCACCTCCTTCGAACGGCTTCCAAAAACATAGAGAATATCTATCCCAAATTCTTTGCAGAGATTCTGCATCAAATCTCTTTTACTCCCCATGCCATCCCACCTCTTCAGGACCTGAGCGAACACGGAGTTTATTTAATTTACGTGTAACATAACAAAATCGTGCAAGTCAAACCCTCTGCTTAATCTCAATAGACCTCTCCAGACCGAGGCCCGTGGCTTTCTCTGAAGGCTGTAAGCCCGTATCAAAGCAGCACCGAAGCCAGCCCGGAATTGTTTGAAGACCATAAATGTGCTAAATTAACCGTTGATGAAAAAGATCCTCCCTTCTCACGGGATTGCCGGGATCATCCTTCTGATCCTCTCTGAAATCCTGCACTTCAAGAAGGTCGACCCCTTTTACAGTTGGTTTTACTGCTTTGCCTGGTGGTCATATATCCTCACGATCGATGCCGTCATCTACCGTTTAAAAGGAAACTCCCTCATCCTCAGTCGAACCAGAGAATTTCTGCTGATGATCCCCTGGTCGATCTTCATCTGGCTCATCTTCGAAGCGGCCAATCTCTCCCTAAAAAACTGGTACTATATCAACCTTCCCCGCTCCATCGTCGAGCGATGGTCAGGCTATGCCATTGCCTATGGAACCGTTCTTCCCGGAATATTCGAGACCACTGAATTCTTGGAGACCATCGTGGCCTTTAAGGGATCGAGGATGAAGAGGACCTTGATCTCTCAGGAAGGACATGGGGTCTTCATCATGTTAGGAGTGGTCTGCCTTGTCTCCTCTCTCCTGATCCCGAAATATTTCTTTCCTCTGATCTGGGTCGGGTTCATCTTCATCCTGGAGCCATTGAACTATCGGTTTGGCGGAAGGTCTCTGCTCAGGGATTTGGAAGAGGGAAATCTGAGAAAAATTTATCTCCTCCTCACCGCTGGATTGATCTGTGGGTTTCTGTGGGAATTTTGGAATTTCTGGGCTCATTCAAAATGGGTCTACACCGTCCCCTTCTTTGAAGAGATCAAAGGATTTGAAATGCCCGCCCTCGGTTTTCTCGGATTTCCTCCCTTCGCTGTTCAGGTCTACGTCATGTACAACTTCATCTCCCTCTTCCGGTTTGGAAGGGGCTGGGAGGAATCGACCTATCGTCTCCATCCCGAAAAAAAGACAAGACCCCTTACCCGGATCTTAACGGCCATCCTGATCGGAAGTTTCTCCGTTCTCGTTTTTAGGGCGATCGATCTCAAAACGGTCGATTCGTATGAGGTCCGCCTCCATGATGCCTACTGGATCGAGCCCCACTACCGAAAGGAGCTGCCAAAGGTAGGGATCACCAATTTAGATGATCTGATCCTGAGAACGAGAGATAAAAGGGAGAGGGATGAGCTGGCGCTCCGCCTCCTCGTCCCCAAAGAAAAACTGATCTGCTGGATTGAAAAGGCTCGACTGGTTCAGTTAAAAGGAATGGGGGTTGAGAATCTCCGGTTGTTGGAAAAGATGGGCATTCATTCGGTTTCAGCCCTTGCGGCTGAGAATCCGGAAAAACTCCATAAAAGCATGGAGGAGTTTTTGCAAGGAGAGGTCATCCCGGAGAAAGCAAAGATCAGGATCTGGATTAAAGAGGCAAGAAAAGTTCGGAGTTAAACGTCTCCGCCTTCAAGTTTATGGTTCATTGTTCATAGTCCATTGTCCATTGTCAGCGGGGCAAAGAATGAGATACGGAGCGATGAATTTTCCGATCAAACCTCTTCTGAAGGAGATAGAAGAGATCGGAGAGATGGGTTTCGATTATGTGGAGCTGACATTCGACCCCCCTGAAGCGATTCCTCAAAGAGTACTGGCTCAAAAAAAACAGATCCTCGATCTCCTTCATCGCTACCGGATGGGGATCGTCGGACACCTTCCCACCTTTCTCTGGACATCCGACCTCTATGAAAGTTTGAGAAGGGTCTCCGTCCAGGAAACCCTGGATGCCCTCGATGCCGGGTCCGAGCTGGGGATCGAAAAGTTTGTCCTTCATCCCGGTTACATCACCGGTCTGGGCAAATTCCTCATGGACAGGGCAAAGGGTTACGGAATGGCATCGATTGAGACCGTTCAGAAGAAAGCCACGTCTCTTGGGATCACCCTCTGTATCGAAAACATCTTTCCCCAGGCACATTTTCTCTCCAGCCCACACGAATTTCAGGAGGTCTTTCAATCCTTTCCCGACCTCCGCCTCACCCTGGATATCGGTCATGCCAATCTCGGAGGGGGGAAGAATAAGTCCTCGGAGTTCATCCATCAGTATGGTCATCGGATCAGCCACGTCCACGCCAATGACAACTTCGGAAAGGAGGACAACCATCTTCCCATCGGTGCCGGAATCATCGACTTTGAAAAGATTCTTAGCGAACTCAAAGAGGCCAGATATGACGAGACCCTCACCCTCGAAGTCTTCTCCAAGGACAGGGATTACCTCAAGATCAGCAAAGAGAAGATAAAACGGATATGGGAGGCCCTGTGATCCTCGCCCTCGCCTTCTCCCTTCTGGTCGCCCTCTTCTGGCTCAAGAAGTTTAGAAAGATGGATAAGTTTGAAAAAGAGCCCGAGCGCTCCGTCTACAAGGCCTTCTTTGCCGGAGTGCTGGGGACCGTCCCCTCAGTCATCCTGGAGGCGCCGTTTCTGGTGGGATTCCCTTCTCAATCTCCCAATCTCGAAGGCCTCTTCCTTCCTTTTTTGTGGATTGCCATGGTGGAGGAGTTCTTCAAATATGCTGCCGTGAGGCTGACGGTCTACCGCTCCCATGAATTTAATGAGGTGATGGACGGCATGATCTACATGATCTCTGCGGCATTGGGTTTTGCAGCGACTGAGAATGTGGGATATATGGTCGGGTTTGGGTTCTCTGTGGGACTCCTTCGGGCCGTCCTCTCCTACCTCGGCCATGTCTCTTTCTCTGCCATCCTCGGTTATTACCTGGCAAAGTCAAAACTTGAGAGTCGGGGAGATTGGCTCTGGATCGGTTTTGCATTGGCCATCTCCCTTCACTGGCTTTACAACTCCTTTCTCGTGATCGGGACGGTAAAGAGATCGGGAGGCCTTCTTCTCCTTGGCCTGATGGTCTGGGTCTTTGCCCTGGTCTTCACCTTCGTCCTTCTGAAAAGGGCACAGGCAGTCTCCCCTTTCCGCGCCACCCATATCCTTCCAAAGAGGCTGACCAGATTGTGCCAGTCCTGTGGGAAGACGGTCTCCTCCCGGGCTCTCATCTGCCACCACTGTGGAGAACCGCTGGCTATCGATGAGGAAGAGATCACTCTGAGAGCTTGATCAGCACCCCCGTTCTTCTTGCGTGATGAAGCACTGCCTTGAACGCCACCATCTCGATCAGCAGATAGAGACCGCTTAAACCGAACCCCCAGCCCAATAGGTTCCTGTATCCGCTCTCAAACCCGTAGAAGGATCGAAAGTATTCCAAAAAGAAGGTGAGAGGGATTGCCTGGGCGATCTCCGGGAGTGGGAATGGCAGGATGGAGATGGGATAGTACACCCCGCAGATCAGGACCATCAGACTGACCAGGGACCAGGCTGCCACCTCTGCCTTATATCCAAAAAGCAGAACCAGAATACAGACGCTCATCCCGATGAGAACGGAGACTAAGAAAAGACCGAGAAGAAAGAGGACCAGAGGACCAATGCCTGGCCGCAGAAAGTCAAAGCCGAAGGCAAAGACGCTGAAGATAGAGAGCAGGAGAAAGACAAGAAAGGACCTGAAGACACCGATCAACCACGATCCTAAGATCAGCTGGAAAGAATGGACCGGAGCGATGAAGGTATGTTTGATCGACTTCGACCAGAGGTCATAGAGAAGGGCATAGGCCACATCGATCTGGCAGACCTGGATCACGCTCATCGAGATCACCCCGATCAGGATGAACCCAGACATGTCGGCATCCAGCTGAAGAAAGACGGTCAGAAGTCCGACGGAGAAGAGGCCGACCACAGGCCAGAACAGGATTTCGAAGAGGGTGAAGACATTCCGCTTCGTGATGATCCAGTTCTTAAATACGAAGGCCCATATCTGAATCAGTGCCCTTTGCAAATTCGATGAAGACATCTTCCAGATCTGTCTGCCCTAAGGAGACCCTTTTGATTTGAGCCCCGCCCTGGGAAATGATAGCGATCAAACTGGCCAACCGACTCTCCCCTTCATCCACAATGATCTCACAGAGGTCGCCCGAGATCGAACAGTTGATCACACCTTCAGCCCGAATGATCTGATCGCAGGAGATCGGCCCGTTAAACTCAATCCTTACCACATCTCCGATCCGGACCATGCGCTTCAGGGCTCCCGCGCTCCCCAGAGCCACGATCTCGCCCTCTTTTAAAAAAGCGATCCGGTCACAGAGAGATTCCGCCTCTCTCATATTATGGGTGGTGAGAAGGATGGTCATTCCATTCTCTCTCTGAGCCGACCGAATCTTTTCCCGGATTCTGACAGAGACTTCTGGATCAAGACCGACCGTGGGTTCATCTAAGAAGAGCATCTGGGGATCGTTGAGCATCGATTTCGCCAGGGAAAGCCGCTGTTTCATACCGGTAGAAAGCCGGTCAAAAGGAACATGCTCATGCCCCTTCAGGTCAAAAAACTCGATCAGGGCCTTCACCTTCTCCTCCCGGGCCTTTCCGGTGAGACCGTAAAGCATTCCGTAAAAATGGAGATTCTCACGGACGCTCAGGCTCCAGAGAAAGTTTGCATTCCCGCTCGAGATGTTCACCTTCTCCCTGATCCGATGTCCGTCCCTGAGACCATCGATCCCGAGGATCTCGACCTTACCTCGATCGGGGAAAAGCAATGTCGAAAGAATGGAAAGCAGAGTCGTCTTCCCTGCACCGTTCGGACCAAGGATGCCGAAGATCTCCCCCTGTTCAACCTGGAGGTCAACCCCCTTGAGGACTTCCTTCCTCCTCTGACCCCACCATCCCGACCGAAAGCTCTTGTATATCCCCTCTGCCCTGATCGCCAATGCCATATCACTCAGATCACGTCTCAATAACCGATTTTGAGTTTCAATTATTCATTGTCTTTAACAATTCCTGACATTCTTTAACCTTCTGCATACTTCTTCTGCTCTGAGTGATCAAAGCTTCCGTTGCTTTTAGCTGTTCATCTGTTAACTCATAATCCCGATCCACCTCTTCTTCCAACAAATCCAGCTTAAACCTGTGATAGCTGTACGTCTCGAGCAAACCTGCATAAATCTGGCCCCTGGAAATAGCATTGATCAGTCCAATCCGTGGATTCGTTGCCAGAGGTCCCGGATGTTTTTCCTCTAATATTTCTTTCACTCTATCTAAAATCAGCCCGGCCCCAAACTCTCCTGATTCTGATAAATAAACCTGAAACTCTGGATCCGAAAGCATCGTCTTAAGCTCTCTATCTCCCTTTTCTATGTTATTATTTATTGTTTCCATCTCCGTCCAAAACCATCTACCCGAATCAACGGCCAAGGATGCCTTGTCCCATATCTCCGCGCGTTTTAAAGCATCCTCATAAGCTTTACAGGCAGCCCTTAACCTATTGGTGATCTTAGGATTCTTAATTTTCTTGAGAACTTCCTCCGACAAAATGATTTTCAGCTTATCCACTGCAGTTGTCCTTAGGAATTCACTTACTGATGGAAGAACATTCGAAACCACATCCATAGACAATTCCGCAATTTCTCCCTTGATCTCCTTTAGCCTTTCCTCCCTTTCCCTGTTCGTTCTTTCCATATCTTTCAAATACCTCTTTAAAACCATCTTGTCCTGTTCCAACTGCTTTTCTCTCTCCCTGCATATTTCACAAAGGCTTTTCAAGTTTTTATTCTCCCCTTCTCCTATTGCCTTCCCAATCATTTCAATCATTCTGTCCGCTTCCTGCTTCTTTTTTTTATGGATAAAAATGGCATCCTGTGCCTTTCTCGCAGCCTCCTCGGCAGCCCTTACTGCCTCCACATTTCCTTTTGCCCTGGCCATCACTATAATATCTTGTGCTTTCATCAGCAGCCTATCGTTTTCTCTTATCCCTTTCATCGCCTCATCACTGACTCTTTGTAATCTCAAAAGTCTCTCTTTTAATCTATTTACATCTATACCTTTGCTGTCGCAGTCTTTAAACACTTCTGCTCCAAACCCAAACGATAAAAGAGAAAGGAATAATAAAAGAGAGAAGCCAATCCACGCTTTTCTTCTCATCACTTCGCTCCTCTCTCCATCATAAACTCCCATTTGTAAATCTCGTCCTTGGCCACCCGCTGATCCGGTGCATCAGGGGAAAGATCAAGGTAGATCTTTAAATTCCGGATGGCCTGCCGATACTCTTTCAACTCCGCATAATTCAAAGCCATTGCTTTATAAAAGCCCGGAAAGAATGGGGCGATTTTGATCGCCTCCCTGTATTCTCTGACCGCATCCTCAAACTTACCCTCCTTTGTCATCACCTCTGCCCTTAAGGCATGCCTTCTCGCCTCCTCAGAAAGTTCTACAAGGTAGGGCCTGCCCTTTATCATCTCCCCGATATGACTCCTTATCTCCCTCGCCCCTTTCTCATCAACAACCCTTATCAGTTCCGCATACTCCTTAAGCGCCTCCCTGTATTGCCCCTTGGCCTCAAACGACCTTGCCCGCCCCTTCCTATCCTCAAGATAAGGTCCTAAAGACTCAAGAACCGCATTCTTAAAATGCTGACGGAAAACGCTTTTCGACGATAAATACTCCTCCGGGATAGAAGCATAGACTTCAAAAGACTTCCTTAGCTCACCCATCTTGGAATAAGCCAATGCCTCAAGCAATCGGTCAAAGCTCTCTTTAGAAGTGGATAGGATCCTCAAGGCCTCTGCCATCTTACCACCTTTGGTAAACGGAGGACTATCCATCAGGGATGCAAAGCTGATGGCCCTTCTCGCCCATCTATTATCAGGATCCAGCGAATAGGCCTTTTCCGCATCTCTCATCGATTCTTTAGCCTCTCCCTTTACCGCATAAATCACGCTTCTCACACCAAAAGGAGTAGCAGCAGATCTCATAAACACCTTTCCTATCGTAACGATCTTTTCAAATGGCTCCTTAATCCCTTTCCTTTCTATGGTTAATGTAACCCGCGTCCCTTCATCGCCTTTTAAATTTTGAAAGAACCTTTCCCTGTTCCCCTTCGTCGGCTGACCATTGATCTTTATAATTCGATCTCCTCCCTCTAACCCTCCTGGATTCGAAGGAACGGTCCCATGAACCAAAACCACAACCGGATAATCCTCCTCAAAGGTAAAATAGGTCCCGATCCCGCCTATCGTATTTAAATCAATTAGCTCATTGACAGAATGAATGGCCTCATCCAATCTACCTATCGCCATATAGTTGGTTACAAGAGAATAATGAATCCCCCCATCCTTAGGTGCTATCTCCAATGCCTTTTTAAGTGTGTTGATGGCCTCACCATAATTCTCTCTGGTGTTATAAACCTGAGATAAAGCTAAATAAACATCCTTACCTTTTGGATCAATCTCAATCGTCCTTTTAAGATAATTCACGGCTTCGTCATACTGGTTCAGCTCTTTATAGATCAAACCCAAAAGTTTGTAACCAGCTTTGCTATTGGGAGCAATTTCTATTGCCCTTTTGGCAGGAGGTATGGCCTCGCTATAATTCCTGGTTACACGGTAGAGATTTGACAGGGCTACAAATGCTGAAGCGTCATCCGGTACTTTCTTAATATGCTCCTGTATCCCAGGAATCGCCCTCCCCGGAAACATAAGCGTCTCATAGACTTCCCTCCTCAACTTCTTCACAGCATCCACAGTGGCCAAATTCGCGGCTATACCAGACCCGCCCACAATTTTTTCAGTAAAATCCTCCCCTTTTGCGTATATACCTAAAGATGCTATCAGACCATCAATATATATAAGCGCTTTTACTCTTACAACAGCTTGAGAACCTCTAGCGCCAGGCTTTTCTATTTTAACGCCTGCTCCCACTTTCATTTCAACAGCATCTATATCTATCAATATCTCTTTGTACTCCTCCCCTGTAAACATTGGAGCAAAATAGTATTTGACAGCATCTTCAAGCCTGGCACCTATTTGGTAAATGGTTGTTAAATTGCCCGTTAAATCACCTGTCTTCTGTGTGTATGAGAGTTCTCTATCTCTATTTACCTTAATACTGACTTTATAAGGTAATTTCTCCGGAATCTGAATCTCTTTCGGTGGCTCAATGGAATGCTGGGAATATTGCTTCTCTTTTATTGTCATTGCACATCCAGCAATGAATGTTGCAAATAAAAAGAAGAAAAGAATCTTAATTCCCATTCTTAAAACAAACCTTCTCATCTCTGCCCTCCTGCTTGCATTTTATTTTTCATCTCGTTGAGTTCATTTTCCATATCCTGCTTCTCTTTATTCAGTCTCTCCTCAGATTCCACAGCTTCCCGATACTCTTTTTCCGCCTCTGCCTTCAGCGCCATCGCCTGTGCCAATAAGGCATCTACTTCAGCCTTCTTTTCTGGTGTATCGACAGTCTGGCTCCTCGACTTTATCTCCTCTATCTGTTTGTCCACCTCTTCTATCTTTTTACTTGCTTCCTCTTTTTTAACCTTCACTTCTTCAAGTTTTGTCTCTATCTCCGAAAACTTTTCTATTTTAGGCACAACCTGACGATAGAGTTTCGACTCCTCGGTATATCTTCTGTTCAGCTCTGCTGCCCTTTTCATATCCATGGTTGATGCCAGTTCTTTCGGCGGCTTACATTCTATCGAGGTTGGCAACCCCTGCATGACATGATCCATCTGACTGGTGTAAAAACGAACCCCCTCCATATCAACACTACTTGCCGCCATCTTTGAAAAATAGGCAGCACACAAAAGCCTTTCCATCTCTGTAAATCTGGATGTGTCATATTGTCCTGATGGCACCGGAGCAAAGCTCTGCGGGACATTCCAGGAAAATGGCTCAAGCCTTCCTCCACCGATCGACTCCATCTTAAGACCCCCACTGCCGCTAAGAGAGGTTTGTGAAAGAATTTCCTGCCCCCTTCTCTCTTTTTCTGCTTTTTCCTTTAACCTGCTGGTCTCTGCCTCTGTCTGTAATGCCAGCCATCTCTCAAGCGCCTGTCTCTTTATTTCCTGCTGCCTTTTTAACTCTTCCTGTTGTTGCCTTATGAAGGCATCCTGGCGGGAGGTATCGGGTGGACCAAATAGATTGCTAAAATCAAAGACGGAATTCAAAAGGGGCTGGAACATGCTTTGAAACATCATCATCTGCGTCTGCTGTTTGGAACTCATCCCACCACCATAAGGCATGGCGGGAGGTTGGCTACTTGACTTAGTGGTGCATATGGGGGATCCGATATTCGAGGGAGGACAAGAACAGTTGTGAGTTCTTAAATATTCTGTCATGCGCGGATCCTTTTCCCATGCCTTAAGTGTTGCCTTGCAATCTATTGTATAACTCTGGGAAAAGGCAAGGCCAGGAAGGAGAATCCCTGTGATGGTAAGGATAAGCAATAGAGATTTTGATATCCTGATCATCTGCTCCTCCTTTTGGGATAACGATATTGTCGCATCTCGTAGAGAAACGTTCCCGTTAAGAATAACCCCGAGGCACGGCTTATTGCAAGCACCTCCAGTGATGAAGAGATCAAACTTTACCCCAACAGAAAGTAAAGCAAGATAAATGCCAGGAAACATCTTTCGAGAAAAACCAGGAAGGATTTGATAACTTATTGATGTTAATAGGATATTTACAGCTCTAACAAAACGAAGGCCCCCTCGGTGGATTTTTTTTGTTCAGTACTTCTTAAGAGTTAGCCAATTTTGCGACGTTTTGGGGTCCTCTTTTTTGATGCTTTCGAATCAGCGCTTCTATTCGATTTTTCTATACATTTAAACATCTCGATCAACTCTGAAGAGTCAATTTGAATCATGGGAGGGTTTGTGTATTATAATTAGTGTGATGGAAAGATTCATCGAGATCGTCGGAGCCAAATCCCACAATCTTAAGAACATCCACTGTAAGATCCCCAGGGGAAAGATCACGGTTATCACCGGTGTCTCCGGTTCTGGAAAATCGACCCTGGCCTTCGACACCCTCTACGCCGAGGGCCAGAGGCGCTACATCGAATCCCTCTCCACCTATGCCCGCCAATTCCTGGAGAAGATGGACCGGCCCGATGTCGAGTCAATTCGAGGGATCCCTCCTGCCATTGCCATCGAACAGAAAAACACGGTGAAGAATGCCCGTTCTACCGTTGGAACAGCCTCGGAAATCTATGACTATTTGAGACTCCTATTCGCCAAGATCGGAGAGGTCTTCTGTCCCGAATGCCACATCAAAGTCTCAGGAGATACGGTTGAGGGAGCGGTTGAACAGATCCTAAAAGAGCACCATGGCAAAAAGATCCTCATCGTCTCTCCGGTCTCACTCGCCGAGACACAGGAGATCGAGCTAACCGTCAAAGATCTGATCAAGAACGGATACTACCGAATCTGGGAGACCGGTCAGGTGATCGACCTGACAGACATCCCTACCT
Source organism: Syntrophaceae bacterium (assembly GCA_013388635.1). Classification (GTDB taxonomy): domain Bacteria; phylum Desulfobacterota; class BSN033; order BSN033; family UBA1163; genus JACAEX01. The sequence continues at coordinate 56,313 of JACAEX010000048.1, forward strand.
CCTCTCTTCAGGGCCGCCGAGAGGTCTCACTTGTCCTCGACCGCATCATCCCCGATGAGAAGAACCGGTCGAGATTGGCCGAGGCGATTCAGACCGGCTTCCGGTTGGGAAATGGAAGGGTGGAGGCGATCGGAGAGGACGGCCCGGGAATCACCTTTCATCGAAGCTTCTCCTGCGGCCGATGCGGAAGAGGCTTTTCTGAACCCGAACCCCTCCTTTTTTCATTTAACAGCCCTATCGGCGCCTGCCCCACCTGCCAGGGTTTTGGCAGGATCATTGGAATCGATTGGCAGAAGGTGATTCCAGACCCCAAAAAGACATTGAAGCAGAGGCCATTCGCTCCCTGGAACACACCCGGGCATGAGGATCTTTATGACTATCTCTTTGAGGCCTGCCGGCGGTACCGAATCCCGGTTCAAAAACCTTTTGAAAAACTCCTTCCCGAGCAAAAGGAGATCCTCATTAATGGAAAAGGAGAATTCATCGGTCTTAAGGGCTTCTTCGATTGGATGGAAGGGAAAAGATATAAGGTCCATTACCGGGTCTTTCTCAGCAAATACCGGGCCTATACGCCCTGCCCCACCTGTCACAACACCCGCCTCAAGTTAGAGGCCCTGAACGTTCTTCTGGCCGGAAAGAACATCGCCGAGCTTTGTGACATGAGCATCTCCGATCTCCAGATCTTCTTCAAGGACCTTCCGATCCAAGATTTTCAAAGGAAAGTGGCTGAACGCCTCCTTAAAGAGATCAACGATCGGATCCGATTCATCACCGATGTGGGTCTGGGTTATCTCACGCTCTCCCGCCAGACCCGGACCCTCTCCAGCGGTGAGTATCAACGGATCACCCTGGCGAGGGCCCTGGGATCTGCCCTGACCGAAACCCTCTATGTGCTCGACGAGCCGAGCATCGGCCTTCATCCAAGGGATACGCACCGTCTGCTTCAGGCCCTCCAGCATTTGAGGGAAAGAGGGAATACGGTCGTCGTTGTGGAACATGACCCGGATATGATCAGGGCAGCCGATCAGATCATCGATCTCGGTCCTGGCGCTGGCAGGGAGGGAGGCCGTATCGTCTTTCAAGGAGATGTCGAGTCCCTGCTGAACTATCGGGATTCGATCACAGCCCGATATCTGAGGGATGGAACCCATCTTCCGGCAAAGCCTCTGAGAAGACCGAAAGGGTGGATCACCATCCGCAATGCCCGTGAGCACAACCTCAAAGGGATCGATGTGAAAATCCCCTTGGGCGTGATCGTCTGTATCACGGGCGTCTCAGGAGCAGGAAAGACGACCCTGGTCCATAACATCCTCTACGCCGGAGCAAAGGCCAATGGAACATCGTCGTTCGAAAAAGGGGCTTTCGATTCGATTGAAGGTCTGGACCAGATCCACGACCTCATCCTGGTCGATCAGTCTCCGATCGGGAAGAGTCTCCGGTCCAATCCCGCCACCTATATCAAGGTCTTCAGTGAAATCAGGGACCTCTTTGCCTCAACCCGTGAGGCCAAGAGAAATGGGCTCAAGCCACGCCACTTCTCCTTCAACACAGAGGGCGGCCGGTGCGAAGCCTGTCAGGGAGCTGGGCATCAGGTCCTGGACATGCAGTTCTTAGAGGATGTGATCATCACCTGTGAAACCTGTGAGGGAAAGAGGTTCCGGCCGGAAATCCTAAAGATTCGATACGGGGAAAAGAATATCTCAGAGGTCTTGGATATGACTGTGGACGAAGCCCTCATATTCTTCAGGAACCACGAACGGATCGTTTCAAAGCTTCAGATCCTGAAGGACGTCGGCCTCGGCTACCTCCCCCTGGGCCAGCCCACGAACACGCTGAGCGGAGGTGAATCGCAACGTTTAAAGTTGGCCCAGCACATCGGCCGGAGCCGGGAGGGAAATGACCTCTTCATCTTTGACGAGCCCACGACCGGCCTTCACATGGCGGATGTCGAGCTTCTTTTGAAATCCTTTCACAAACTGATCTCTCAGGGCCACTCGCTCATCGTGATCGAACATAATCTCGACCTCATTCGGTGTGCAGACTATATCATCGACCTGGGTCCAGAAGGAGGCGACGAAGGAGGCAGGATCGTCGTGGAAGGGGATCTCCAGACGGTCATGGCCTCCAAAAACTCCTACACTGGAGAGTTCCTGAGACAGCGTCTCAATAGGACTCAAAAATGAATCCCGTCTGAAAAATTTGGACCTTCGTCTCTACACTTCTGATCTCTGTTTGATGCAGCTGAGCATCTGTTCCAGCCGGGCCCGGTCAAATCCGATCATCACCTCATTACACGCTGCGATCACCGGAACACTCCGTGCACCGGAGATCCTGACCATCTCATCCAATGCTGCTCGGTCCTTGGTCACGTCATATTCCGTAAATTTATACCCCTTCTGCGAAAGAAACTCTTTCGCCATCTTGCAATAGGGTCAGGTCGGTGTCGAATAAACCTTGATCTCTTCTGCTGCCATCGCCATCCCTCCTCACTTATTTATTGGTTTACGCCTCCTTTTTATTTTTACACACATCCTGTCCCGATTGTCAAACAAAAATAGTCAGCGCGACAGGGCCCAAGATCGGATCTGCTCAATTGGTGCAGATATGGCCATAGACACATCTGCTGCAACTGTTTTTTGGATCGATCGTGGGATGGAAGGGCTGATCCGCATTTATGATCTCACCCAGGAGACTGAAAATCACCCCGTTCAACCTCTCGAAGTTCTCCTTGAACTCGGCCTCATTCTTAAAGAGTGGAACCTCAATCTCAGAGTCGATCCGGGCCCTCCCGAGAAGCAGAAACATGGGGTCGATCTTCTCCGGCCTCTCTCCTGTAAGGCTTGAATAAGTGATCAGATAGAACGGAAGCTGGAGGCTCCCAATGGCCTCGTTCCAGGAATCCCTGTTCTCAAGATCGAGCTTCTTGAAGCGGATCGCGAGGTAATGCTTATTGGCTGAGGTCTTATAATCGATGATGGCTGTCCTCTCTCCCCGCTTCTCGACCCGGTCGAGCCTGGCTCCCAGCTTGAAGGAATCCTTCACGACATCGATCCTCTGTTCAAGCCCCAGGATCTTGGTCTGGAACTCCTTTATCTTCGGAATCTGATAATGTCTGATGAAATCCTTCAGATGCCTTTCCACCTGGTTTCTGAACAGGTAGATCTCACCCGAAGGGTCTTTGCCGTACTCTTCTTCGAAATGGCTCCGGATCACCCTCTCGAACTCCCTGAGATCCAGCTCTTTTTCCGTAAGGATGGATCCTGTCTTTCCTCTGAAATAGTCGCAAAGAACCTTGTGGACAAACGATCCCATCTCCTCCTTTTCGAACTCCTCTGAAACCACCTCCCTTTCCGTGAGGCCAAGAACGTATTCGTAATAGAACTGGAGAGGGCAGTGGAGATAGGTGTTTAAGGAGGTGGCACTGAAGGAATAACCTCTTAAGAACTCAATCATCTCTGGGGACTTGCGAATGGAACGGGGACTTTCTCGTTTCAGGGTGACGGAGTACTGGATGGTCTTCACATAACTCTCCACATCCCTTCTCCCCTCCCTCTTCTGCCTTTCCCAGAGGAGCTTCTCCACAAACCTGCTCTTCTCCTTTTCGTCGTTCTCGATGTAGAAGAGATGGGCTTCCCTGGCTCCGCGGATCAGGGTATGGAAGGTATAGGAGATGATTTCTTCCCTGTCCAGGTAGGTGGGGAGTCCCAGAATCTCCCTCGCTTTAAAGGGCAGAAACGAATCCTCCCTCGTCGTATCGGGGAGGACCCCCTCGTTTGCGTCGAGAAGGAGGACACTGTCGAATTTCAGATTCCTCGTCTCCAGGAGCCCAAGCACCTGCAGACCTCTCAGGGGCGTTCCGGCAAAAGGGGTGTAAGAGGTCATAATATACTTCTTAAAAAGATTAAAGTAGCTCCCGGTCTCCTGAAACCGAATCTCCTTCATCAGGGATCTGGAAAGCAGGTCGAGCTGGCTGATGAAAGACTCGGCGTAGGGATGGAACAGGGGATGGAGACGGGCCGTGCTGTTCTGATAGATGTATTCGACCACCTCTCTCACCTTCCCTGCAAAATCTCCCACATCTCTGAAGTTAAGCATCTTGCCGATGGTATTGGCGTGGATCGCCTTCAGGTGCTCTATCATCTCCTTCAGGGTTACCCCTGGTTCAACCCTTAAGACCTTCTCTTCGATCGATTTGTGGACGCCCTCATCATTCTCCAGCTCTGATAAGGATAAAAACTTCCTGCCCCGCTTCTCCGTCAGGGCCTCCTCGATCGCATGGAAAAGGATTCTGGTAATCTCTGCCCTTCCCTTGAAGTAGATATTCTTAGTATAGGGGTGGAGCACGAACTCCAGATAGTAGGGGATATAGAGGCGATCGCCATCCATGGTGAGGACCACCTCCATCAGGTTATTGAAGAAGCCGAAAAGAGGGGTCCTCTCGAGAGGATATCCAAGGGAGATATTATAGTCGTCCGGATCGAGCAGGCTCAGGGCCTGATGGAGAAGCGGAAGCAAGGTCTCTGAAGAAGGGAGGACGATGACCGTGCTTTGGCCGATCCCTCCATTCCGATCGATTCTCTTCTTCAATAATGTGCCCACACCCAGAACCTGACCATGGCAATCCGGACTCTTGTAACAGTGGATTTCAGTTTCGATCGGAGGGAGCTTTTCCTCGACCATTACTCCGAGCTCTGATAACTTCTTCTTCATCCCGTCCCCCTCCTGAAAAATGAGGAGGGTGTTCTCCCTCTTCATCAGGGATCTGAATATCCTCTTTTCCGATTCGGTCAGGGCAAAAAAGCCTGCGAGGATCACCTTCTTGAAACCACTCAGATCGAGACGCTCGATATTCTCCGAAACCGTGCGGTATCTCGAAGATCTTGTCGAATATTGCCCTTCCTCAACACGCCTGTAAAAGGTCTCATAGAAATATGAGAGCGACTGGAGCCTCTTGGCTGTCTGTCCGGGTATCTTCTCCCCTGCGATGTTGTCGATCTCCTTCACCCTCTTCGAAGAGACCCCTTCGATATGAAGCTCCTCGATGTCATTGTAGATCTTCATCCCGAGAGGGAAAAAGGCGTCAGGAGTGAGGAAGCCCTTCCTTCCCAGATGATCGGGGAAGGTGGCATGGATGTGGTAAAGAATTGATATGGCATCGATCGCCTCGAGCCTCCTTCCACCAAACCCCAGGGACTGGTCATGGATATATTCGATGAACTCATCCATGGAGAAGATGAGCGGCGGTACGAAACTCGATCTCTCCCTATCTGCCAGCACCTTCCTCAGAAAGTGAGACGGCCTCTTGCCGGGGAAGATGACGAGATTGGAAGAGTAGTCCCTTTCAATCCCGATTAAATTCTCAGCCACCTTTTCAATCAGATTCTCCGATGGTGAAATCAAAAGGATGCTCATTTAACCCTGCTGATCTCTTTCAGGTCGACGTAAGCGACGATCCCTTCGACCTCCCTCCCTGGATAGATCTCTTTTAGGATCCGGATATAATCTCTTATCTGGGAGATGTGCTCCTTCTCCCCTCTTCGGTCATAACCGGTTTTGTAATCGATCACAGACACCCGATCCTGATCCAGGATCACCCTGTCCATCCTGAAGAGATCCCCCCTGGCGTCTGAGAAATCCTGCTCCTTTTTGATCACCCTTGCCGGGACGACCTCAAAATAAGGCCTGATCTCACCGTGGTTCAAAAAGCCAAGGATCGTCTCCTTCATCTCTCCCGGAGGATAAACGGTCTTTAATTCCTGATTGACCCGTGCGATGATCCCCTCGATTTCAGGTTCGATCGCCTCATTTAGGGTGTCGATATAATAGAGAACCCTGTGGATGAACTCACCCCTTAGCCTCTCCTCCAGGTTGAGTTCTTCAGCCGCTGCAAAAGGGAATTTGATCAGTTCAGAAGGATGACAGAGCTCTATCTTCTCCTGCGTGGTTTCAGGAGAGCGGCGCCGCAGGACATGCCTCCACCCAAATTGAGAATCCACCTCCTTGAGGAGATCGGTCGGAAACTGCTCTCTCTCCCCTCCGACTGAAACAATATAGAGCTCATCTCCAGCACGGGTAAACCCTACATACAGGGTATTGAGCTTGTTCACCCGATCCTTTAGCCTTTCCTCCTCATACTTCTCTCCCAGAAAGCGGCTGGCCTTGACGATCTGCTGGTTGATCTTGAGCAATCGGACTCCGTCCGCTTCCTCATCAACAATATATTTGAATCCCCGCACCGCCTCTTCATAAACCAGAACAATCGTAACCGGGAAGCCCAATCCTTTGGCCTTGTGGATGGTCATCACTTTAACAGCGGAGATGCCCTCGGGGACATCAATGGTCCAATCCGCCTCCCCTGCCTCCTTCTCAGAGGCACATCTCAGGAAATCGGCAGGGCTGTTTCTGCCCTCTCCTTCAAATCTTTTTATCACCTCCAGGATCTTGAGAAGGGTGGCCTCCTCCTCTCTGAAATGATCGAAGACCCTGTAGATCCGGTAAATCTCATTGACCAGATCGTAAAGGGGTAAATAACCGGTCGACTTGAAAAGATCTTCAAAATAGACCTCCCAGAGATCCGGGAATTCCTCCCCGAAGGCCTTATAAAGGGGAGATCTCTTCCGGTTCCGGAAGATGAATTGATGTAGCTCTTTCAATCCGACCTTTCCATCCCTTTCCAGGGCCTTTCTGAATATCTCTCCCAGAACAAAACCTGCGAAGGAGAGATCGTCAGGCGGAGAATCGAGAAAGCTTAGCAATGCAATGATCTCAGCGGTCAGTTTTCTCGTTCTGATATCGAGGTTGCTATAGGAGATGAAGGGGACGTCCATCTCATTGAGCCATGTCGTGACATTGACCACCTCCTCATTTCGGTAGGTCAGGATGGCGATATCCGAGTAGGAGTACCCCCTCCGGAGAAGATCTCTGATCAAATTCTGAATCTTCTCCTTTTCCGCTGGTCCGTCCTCTCTCTTTTCACACCGGATCACCTCCACATATCCCGAACCCCGGTGTTCATCCTTGACCCTCTGTTCAAAATCGATGAGCCCGCTCCGGCTTGCGGGTTCCCGGTATTTCTCATGGCTGGCGACGACCCCTTTGAAGAAGGTCTGGTTGAAATCGACCACGCCCTCCAGACTGCGGTAATTGATCTTCAGCTCCTTCACATGATGGGGGGCAGAGGGAAAAGGGTTTTTCAATTCAAGTGCCTTCATAATCCCGTAATCGGCGCTCCTGAACCCGTAGATCGCCTGCTTGGTATCACCCACAGCAAAGAGACTTCCCCCCTGGGAAAGGGAGTTCTCGATCAAAGGGAAGAGATTGGCCCATTGGATCGGAGAGGTATCCTGGAATTCGTCGATCAGGTAGTGGTAGATCGTCTCCCCTATCCGGAAGTAGACATCCGGTACGATCTCCTGATCGAGGTAGTCAGAAAGCTTCTTATTGATGTCATGGATGAAGACAGCCCCTTTCCTTCTCTTCGCCTCTTCAAGAATATCCTTGAAGACCTCGTAAGTCTTCAGATAAGGGCTGTAGTAGGTGATCGCATAATGTTCGATATACTCCCTGACCTGACGGCCAAGAAGATCCCACGTCTCGGATATCTCTCCATACCGGTTAGCCTCTTCCCCTCTTTTGGGCTTGAGCACAGGAGGGTTGGTGAGGCCTTTATCGAGAAGAGATGGAAAGTCGTCCCTCCTCACGATCTCCAGTATCTTATAAAAGGAGCTTCCCTTGCTTTTGGTGAGCCCCGATCTTTCGATCAAACCGTTCAGTCTCTCCGCCGTATCCCGGATCTTCTTCTTGATCGACTCGATCTCTCTTCCTCCATCGACGATCTTTGCCTCTTTGACGATCCTCGAAAGCTCCTCGTAGAGCCCTGCCGTCTCCTCAAGAAAGTCCTTTGAGGGATCCCAGAGATAGGCAGACTCCCCTCCCTTAGCCTCTGAGATGATCCCCAGTAGCCTCTCGAGAAACTCCGCTTCTGGACTCCCCTCCCTCACACCCCGGAGAAATCGGTTGAAGGCATAGGCCATGATGCTCTCCGGTGCCATGAGGATTTCAAAGTCAGGGCTGAAACCGAGATCGATGGCCGAGGCCTTGTAGACCGAGGTCATGAAACTGTCGATCGTCTTCACCTGGAACTCGGTGTAGTGCTTTAGAATCTGATCGATCATCGCCCCGGCCTTCTCCGCGAGGAGCTCCTTCCTCAGGGAGACAATTTCAGAGAGCTTCTCAGTCTTCTCCGGATCCTGAAAATAGATGTCCTTGAGCCACGAGAGGATCCGCTCCTTCATCTCTTTGGCAGCGTTATTGGAAAAGGTGATGGCGAGAATATTTCGGAGATGGTTCCGGGGGATCTTTTCCGACAGGAGGAACTGGACAAATCTCTCCGTAAGGGAGTAGGTCTTGCCAGACCCTGCCGAAGCCTTCAGGATTGCCACATGGGGAAATTGGATGGCTGAATCTTTTTCAAGAACTGCCTGGCCCATACCTTCTCAACCGTCAATACCCAAAGGATTTCGTTTGCTGCGGTGGCGCCAGAAATGGTAGAGGTAGAGTTGAGCGTAACCGGCAAAGGGGCCGAAATGGCTGGAGACAAATGCCTCCATCTCCTTCTCGCTCGGCCTCCTCTCCCCAAAATAGACCTTCTGGAGACCCTTCTTGATCCATGTATCGATGGGAAAGGCCTCGAGGAAATCGAGGGAGTAGAGGAGGACACAATCCGCTATCTTCTTCCCAACGCCCGAAAGGCACATCAATCTTTTCTTCGCATCTCGATAGGAGAGATCCTTGAGGCTGAGGAGCTCGGTCCGATCGATCGACTGGAAGACCCTGGTGAGGTAATCGATCCTGAATCCTGCCCTGACCGACCTTAGTTGAAGGGCTGTTTTGACGGATCGAGGTTCGGGAAATCCATACCCCAGGTAGTTCCCATAAGAAACCCTCTTTCCGCATGACCTGCAGAGCTCTTCGACGATCGACCGGATATGGGGGATCGCCTTTGCGGATGAGCATAAGAAGGAGAGCAGACACTCCCACGGATCCTGCCGGATCAGCCTCAACCCCCGATGCCTCTGGATGGCTTCATGGATGATCGGGTCACGGTCGACCTCCTTGAGGATCGAATCCAGGTCCTCATCCAGTCTGAAGAAATGGATCAAGAACGGTTCCTCTACACCCTTATAAAAAAGGAGATCTCCTCTCTGGTGAAGCGAGAAGATCCGACCCGAGGATTGGACAAGATAGGTATCCCCGAGCCGGGTGAACCGGAAAAATTGTCCGCAGCTCAATGTGTCGTGAAGTGAGAATGCGTCTATCCGGAGTCGGCCGGTCATTCCTTCTTCTCTCTAAAAGGACGGATGACGGCAAGGACGTAGGCTTCCAGATTGAAATACTCTTTCGCAACCCGATGGACATCTCCTCGGGTTACCTTCTGGATCTCCTCAGGATATCTCTGGTACTGATCAAAGCCCAGGCCATAGAGTTCATCCAGAGACATCTGATTGGCCTGGGCTCCATTGGTCTGAAGTCCGATCTCGAAGTTACCGATGAGGTATCTCTTGGCCCTCTCCACCTCCTCTTCTGTCAGGCCTTCCTCTCTCACCCTTCTCAGCTCCCTCAGCACTGACTCAATCGCTTTCTCCAATTTGTCCGGATGGGTTCCCATGTAGACCCCGATATAACCACGATCCAGATTCGGATTTGCCACAAAGCTCAATGCATAGGCAAGGCTTTCTCTATCTCTCAGCTCATAAAAAAGCCTGCCGGCCTGGCCGGATAGGGCTGCATCGAGCACCTCCAGCGCATACCGGTCTCTATCCTGAAGGGCCATCCCTAAGAAGCCGAGGACGAAATGGGCCTGTGCCTTCTCCTTGTAGATCTCGGACCTCCTTGTCCTCTGAGGAGGTTGCTCCTGGGGAATGGAGGGGCCGACAAAACCGCCTCTCCGGAGGTCCCCAAATCCCTTCTTGACGGACTGGATGACCTGACTGAGATCCACATCGCCAACCACGGTGAGGACCATATTTTCAGGAACCGCCATTCGGTGATAATACTCCTTCAGGTCCTTCTGCGTCAGACTCTGGATCGAATCGATCGTCCCCATCGGATCCATTCGATAAGGATGCTTCTCGTAGAGGGTCTTTCGAAAAAGCTTAAACACCATCCGGGCAAGGTCATCCTCCTGCTGCCGGATCGAAGCTAAGATCAACCGTCTCCTCTTCTCCATCTCCTCAGGGTCAAAGGATGGCTTCTTCAGGACCTCCGCGAAGAGCGAAAAGGCCTCGTCAAAGTGCTGGCTCAAGAATGTGAAGGTCAGGCCGAAACTGTTATAGCCAGAAAAGCCACTCAGCGAACCTGCCATCCTCTCAGCCTTCTTTGCGATCTCGAGACTGCTCTGGTTCTCTGTCCCCTTGGTCAGCATCACCGCCATCAACTGATTGATCCCGTTCTGTGCCTCTTCTTCAAATCGGACCCCACCCAAGAAGGAGGCCTGAAGGCAGACGATGGGGATCGCCCTGTTCTCCTTTACGATCAGCCGAATCCCATTATTTAGGACGGTCTTAAAGACCTGTGGCTTTCCTCTCCTCTCCGTCGGGGCCATTTCCACACCGGCTTTCTCAACGATCGATTTCAAAGAAAGGCCCTTGAAAAGATCGGCCTTTTCCGAGGGGGCGAGCAGACTGACCACCGGCGGCGAGGACCTGAGATACTTTCTCGCAGCCTTTTGAATCTCCTCGCTCCGAACCAGACCGACTCTTCTCATGTACTCCCTTTCAAACTGGACATCACCTGCGATCACCTCATAATACCCTGCCTTACGGGCTTCGCCCTGTACGGTCTGCCGGTTGTAGACAAGATCGCTCTCAATATTCACTTTTCCACGATGGAGCTCCTCCGCGGTCACTCCCTCCTCTTGCAGCCGGGAGATCTCCTCGAGAACCGCACCCACCACCTTTTCAACGTTCTCGGCAGGGAGGGTGGCCTCGATGATAAAGACGCCCGGATCCTTAAGCGTGACCGAGGAAGCCGAAATCGAATTGACCAGTCCTTTCTCCAGCTTCACCCTTTGGACCAATCGAGAAGTCTCTCCTCCTCCCAGGATACCAGAGAGAAGATCGAGGGCAGGAATATCTTCATGCGTGGCTGAAGGCATGGGAAAGGCGATCTGGAGATAGGTCTCCTTGAAATTTCCATGAGAAATGGCAGACCGAAACTCCCTTTTCTCCGGTTCTTTACTCCTTTCGGAACGGCTTTCCGCCATGGTTTTAAAATCCTTGAATGCCTCTTTGACCCTGCCCTCCATCTTCTCGATATCGAAATCGCCCACTGCGACGAAGACCATCCGGTGTGGTCCGTACCACCGCTTAAAGAAGGAGACCATCTGATCCCTGGTGATCGCCCTGATCGTCTTCTCATATCCGATAATGGGCCTCCGATAGGGATGCTGCCTGTAGAAGGTGGCCATGGTCTGGTTGAAAACCCTCCTCGAGGGATCGTCCTCTCCCATGCGAATCTCCTCCAGGATGACCTCCCGCTCCCTTTCCAATTCCACGGGATCGAACGTGGAATGCTGAATCGCATCCGCTAAGACATCGAGGGCTGTATCTGCATAACGGCTGGCAATCGTCACGTAGTAGACGGTCTGGTCGTAAGAGGTGAAGGCGTTGATCGACCCCCCCAGGGACTCGATCTCCTTTGCCATTTCACGGACCTTCCTCTTCTCCGTCCCTTTGAAAATCATATGTTCGATGAAGTGGCACATTCCGGCCTCCTCATCCCTCTCATCCGCGCTTCCCACCCCTGTCCAGATCTGGAGGGCCACGACAGGTGCGCTCCGGTTCTCCTTGAGGATCACCCTCAGCCCATTCTCCATCGTAAACCGGCGAAACCCATCCTGGCCAAAAGAGAGCCCAATCCCAATTACTGAAATCACGACCAGAATAGGAATGAGGAGCTTAAGAGATCGAAGAGCTCTCATCCGGACTTTCCCAAGGTTTCTCATTTTCTTCTTCCCTCCTACCGTTTCCAAAAATTATAAACGAAAAGCTCATAAAAACAAAGGGCGAACCAACTTGATTCGCCCTTATTGATCAGGTCGTTCCTTTACGATGAACTATGAACCGTGAACCATGAACTTCAAAAGCGAGATCCTTCTTCTCTCACCTTCCTTCCAAATGCAATCAACTGGGACCCTAAATCCTCAGCCTCTCCAATCAGATCGTCAAATTCTTCCTTGCCAATATAACCATCGTCCAAAATCAAATCCAAACAACATGCCACCTCTTCCAACGAAGTCTCAGAATTATTCAGATATTTGCTGAATTCAATATCCGAAAGTTTATTCGACCCCTCCGCAATATTCAAACAAATCGAATCCGAAGCACGAGACATCTGATCCCTCAATAAGTATCTCTCACTTTCAGGGAGCTTCCTGGCCAATTGTCTGATTTTTCTCCGAAATGCCATAGCCGCCTGATAAACGGGCCATTGCCTAAATCGAAATAATGATCTTCTCTGTCTTCTGTTCATCGTCCACGGTTCACTGTTCATAGTGCTTCTGCCAATCCCTTATTCATCAGGTCGTCCCATTACGATGAACCGTAAACTATGAACCATGAACCTTAAAGACAAAAAAACCATCTCTGCTTCTTTTGTTCATCGTCCACGGTTCACTGTTCATAGTGCTTCTGCCAATCCCTTATTCATCAGGTCTCATTTCCTCACCTATTAAAGGAAAAGCAGAGCCAGTGCCGATACCGGTTGTCGCAATCCCTTATTGATCGGGTCTCACTTTCTCACTGCGGTGAAGAAGTTAATAAGCACTGGACTCCCTCTAGGAGGTTCGCATTTTCCATAGTTTATTCAACTCATCTCGATGCAGACTATAAATGAAGTCAGGTACAGGAGGTGTGTCCATGATGAGACAGTCGTACTCGTGCACGATTCGTAACACATCCTCCAGTGTGTACTGGGTGGTTTTCAAATATTCCAACTCGTTATCCAAGTCTCGGACCTGTGCCGAACGCTCGCGGAACAAACGGCACCAAGAGTAGAATCCCGAGGTAATAAGTGAAAGGACAACGGCAATAATCACACGAGCGAGAAGGTCGCTGCCTTTCAGCCACGGCGTAAAAGCGACAGAATAAAGCACAAGCGCCACACAGATGAGGCCTCCAATCGTGATCCCCAAAGCCCACCTTGCCGCATGTTGCATGAGGCGATGCGTCCAAAAGAATGACTCCTGTGAACATTCGAGGAGCCTTTTTGGACCAGGGGGGGCTTCGCTTGCAAACCACCTCTCAGTTCCTGTTGTTCCCCGCGCCTTTGTTAGGGATTTTTTGCTGAACCGTTGAAAAAACTCGGTTAGCTTTTTCTTGGGGATAGGCCACCCGAGTGCTTCATTCATCACGTATGCCCTACGTGCTTCCTCGGCAAGCCCATAGCTTTTCTTGTAAGCTCCGGTGAGGATCCACGCGATTATCCCCAAAACCAACAAGAACAGGGCGAATAGGGATGTCCAATGAGCTGTTAGCAGATAGGTGCCCAAAACGCCTCCTATCGATATGAACATTTGAATTGCGATACTGACGTACAAGAGAAATTTGGCTCGGGAGTACTCAACTCTTAACATTACCAACAAGTGCTTTACCTCTGTCGGACCTACATTCATACAACCCGCCACCTGTAATACCCTACATGAACCCCTTCTATAAGCACCGCTTCATGATTTCTCTGTACCCCTTTGCGGTTTCCTGGTATATCTCGAAATGCAAGGCGCAGCGTCGGCCTTTCTTGTACAGTAGTCTAGCCAGATCTTTCGCTGCTGCCTCACCAATTCTTACTTCCTTGCCGTTTGACAAGGCATTGTAAATGTCCCCTTCCGAAGCGAGGTCTTCAAGCTGAACAGTAGGTTGAAAGCCACCAGGTCCGAACGGCGGATACGTAAAAATTAATTTGCTTTGTTCATCGTAAGTCAGAATTCTAGCAAGTTTTTCGAGACCAGGCCAGTCGAGATAGTTCGCGAATCCAAGATTGGTCAGTTTTTCCTTATCCCATGCCACAGAGAACAGTTTTTTGGACTCTTCTTCAAGAACATTCTCTCCACTAAATACTTGACCGGCCACATTCCGCACTGTACCTTTGCCCCATATAAACTCCATCGTACCATAACCATACTGTTTACCATAACCTATCTTGTGTTTGATTTTGGTACCAGGGAAAAGAAGCAGCAAGAAGAGACGCATCAACGGTTTTGGGACATCTTCAAAGTAGATTCGGAAAGATTCCGACATTGATCCTGGGGGAAGAACTTCTACCGGGAAGCAGTACACAGGATGCCCTTTCCTGGTCGGCCATTTGTTTGATTGATAATACGCAACACATTTGACTGGATCTTGGTGATAGTAGAATTTCCTCCCTCGATATCCAGCGCCTACAAACTCTGGCACCATTTTTGGCCCAACTCTTGTCTCAACTTTGCGCAATCGAATTGAGTGTGCCTTTTGGTACCACCAACTTGAAGCACTGGGTTTCGCCCCACCCATAAAGGCGGCGTCCCGAATATCTGGAAATTGATATCTATTGCTTATTATGACATTCGATGGGCTTATAAAGGCATCTTCGAAACTCAGACGTCCTTTGAGTGCATTCCCCTCTGCTAATACATAGCCAAAAAGAAAAGAACACAGGTCTATTCGGCCGATAGCCCCATCAGGACCTGGTTGTAGTAATTTGTCATTTGGTATCGCCGGAGGCAAATTAGGGTCAATCTCCCCTTTTAGAAGAAGTTCGGGAATCTTCTCATCAGCCCCATTAGCTTGAAACCCAATGTGACGATATCCGAATTTTTTTGCGTAATACGGTGTAGCCTGAGACACCCAGCTATTTGTGGCCGCTTCGAGAAACGACCTAAGCATACCCCTCACACTCGATGACGGAATGCACGGTCGACCTGCCCTCCTGTGAAAAAGACTTTTCTCAATGATAAAGTCTTTCTTCAGTTTTCCGTCCTTCGTAGGATCTTGGGACGCGCTACCTTGGGCAGGTTGTTCACCAACCACATGCAAGGGTGTGAGGGCTTTGATACGGAGTTCTATGAAACCTGAGATCGGATCACCTGTACTATGCCATTCGGCAGCCGTTTTCAAAGCAACCGGTTCAACAGCAAACGGGACAAAATCGAAAGGATTAGGATTATGCTCCATGCTTCACCTCTACTGAGTGCGAATTTCTATCTCTCCTATCTTGGACAACTTGTTGGGCGCTATGCTGAAAGAACTCCAAATCCCAGAGAATAGAGTTTCCTCAAGGATTTGGTTGGCAAGCTCTTCTTTTACAGCCCACTCCAGTTTTGTCCTCCATGGAGAACTTGGCCCCACATGAAGCGCGTAACTACTGTTCACAAAATCGCAGCGCCCGCGACCTTGGCTGCCAAGTGCACCGAAACGGATAAACCCGTCTGAGATATCATGTTCCCATTTTATTATTAAGTCTATATCCTGAGACTTTGGATTCAGTACATAGAACTTGACGGTCATGGTCTGCCCCGGAGAGAGCTCAACAAATGTGTGGAGCCCACCTTCTTTTGATGATTGCGATATTCGGTCGAGAGGATTCCGTATGGTCAGCTGCCTCCCCAGGTTTCCAGGAGCAGATTGTTCTTCGCTTCCAGTCAGTAAACTTCCGATCACGTCAAGGCCTACAGACCCTCCCGTCAACCCAATTCTTCCTTCCATCTTGAACCTTCCTGACCAAGTCAATTCCGCCTCTTCGTCGATTGCGAGATCGAACGCACAGCCAAAAAGATCAAGCACTTGAGACCAGCCACTCTCTGCGGAATCCAGTGCCGCCCGGGCTCGTTGCAGGATTTCCTTAAGGTCTTCCTCTGTGAGTTTACCTTTCTTTGGCAGTTCAAATGCGTCTCTTATAGACTCTTGCACAAGATTCTTAATACTCCACTGGCGGAGGGAGCCACGAATTGAACTGGCTGGCACGGAATATTCCGCCACCAATGAACCGTCTGTCACACGGAAACTGTAGTTAAAATCACCCACCTGGTTCCAATCATCGCCCTCCTCGGTTAGCCAGTTGAATTTAACTTGTTTCCCACGTCCTTTACCCAGACTGGGGTCATTCTGTTGCCAGAAGCACTGATGGCTGTGGCGAATGTAAAGGGGAGTTACTAATTTCAAATTCCACAGCACGCAGAGGATGCTGTGGACTCCTTCCTTGTAGGGTTTGAAACTGTTCATAACACCCCTCCTACCAGTTCAGAAAAAGCATCTTTGAAGCGATTTATTAATTTCTGGTAATCTTTAACCTCTTTTAGTGCGTAGTATCCCCCATGGCTCTTTTCTATCGATTGCTTAATCCACTCGTTCAGGTCTTGCTTGTCAAGTTTGTAGATTGTTTTTGCCGAAAACTTCATCCGTCCGAACCCGCGTCCGCTCATTGCCCCCAATGTGAGTGGATAGATCTCAGAGTTTATCGCTTCCAAACCAAAGAACAACAGGCCGAGCTCCTCGTCATCAAGATTCTGACCTACCACATTCAACTCATATTGCATCCCGGCAGGCGCCACTTCAAAGGTGTAGAGTTTGCGTGCAGCGGCAGTTCCAGTTGCTGGATCAATCGCGACAGACTTTACGATATACGTGCATCGGTCAGGATTCCAACCTGCGCTCTCGTATCCGGGAGGCATTTGGATAGTCCTGTTGATTAAAGGGGCGTCCCAAAATTCGACCTTCCCTTCCGCAAATGGAGTACCTAACAGGCGTTCCAGCATGCTTGCTTGGTTAAGCATATAATCAATTTGTTGCTGCTGGTTAAGGTCTTCCGGCCCTTCGAATTCCTTCGCGATCGTAGCACTGATGGGCTGAAAGACATGTAACAGGTAGTGGCGAATGTTGCCCCGAATCGTACTACCAGGAATAATTGGCTTATTGGAGTAATCAACGCAGATCTCTGAAACTTTTACTGTCTCAGTTGGATCCGTATGCTCCTGACTAGTACTTAGAGGTTCCTCACGAACTAAACCGCTGCCAATATGCAGAGGTGTCAACGACTCAAGCACACCAACAACACGATAGCGGTTTTCAAATGGATCACCCTTTAGCTTTACCATTCTTCTAACCTCCGTTTATCTTTATCGGGCTTAAACGAGCCCATATCCGGTGAGTAACCTTTTCCAGTGCCATTCGAGGTTCACGACAATTTCTCCGTACCCGTTGGTGGGTACAAAAGGAAATACCTGCCAGAGTTGATCTTCTTTTTGTTTGAACTTTTTCAACACCCACTCAGGAACGGGCAGACCATTTAAATACCACGCCTGCAGCACCTGCTTTGCTGCCTCCTCATTCCGAGATCGGAACACAAAAGTACTCCCAGCCTTGGTCAGAAAATAAGGGTAGTAGTCAGTCCCAGGCGTGTAGCGGAAATGGAGATAACCCCCTTCAAGCTTTTGGGCTGCAAAGAACTGAGTGAGTTCCAATGATCCTCGCGATGTCCTATTCCAGAATTGCTCGTAAAGCTGGCGCAACTTATCTTTATCCTTTACACCACTCAAGTCTGATGGGTCAATTAAAGGCGCGTCGGTTTGGAGTACCAAGACTACTTTTCCATCCACCACAAATCCACTTTCATGAGTGGGAATCTTTTGCCACACAAGGTTCGGACCTAAATCAACAACAATGCGACTATCGCCCTTCCCGACATATTCCCAACAGCTCATGACGGCCTCCATCAATTCCTTCGCTAGTGGCCGCTGTTTCTCTGGGGAGATATCGGGAAGAATTATGTTAGCTAACCACACGTTCTTCCTTTTCTCATCTTCAACATCTCCATTATACTCTGGAGGATAGGGCGATATGTACTGGTAGGTATAAAGGGATTCCTGTAGCGCGCTATGGGTACTTGGTTCAATGGCTGTTCGTGTTTTAGTTATTACACTAAGGTTTGCCCATCCAAACTCCCTTCGTATTGATGAATCGTCCTTCCAATCAGGGGCGAAGGCTGGAGCCCTCTTTTTACTATCTAGTATGGGACCGTTTAACAATGCCACATCAGCAAATTGGTCCTTCTCGGAGGTCCCTACTATAGACAGTGGGATCGCTACTGGTCGTTTCGTCGCCTCGGTTGGTGCCGGAAAGGCATGCGTGAATCTGATTTGGCTGAAGAATTCTGTGAGATTCGGGAATCTCCGCGCAACCTGCGTATTATGTACCGAAATAGCATCACTGTCTGGGTATACACCACAGCAGCGGTTTAAATTTGCGGCGAGTGCACCCTTAAGTACCCGTCCACTCATGATATGTTCAGACTCGATAAAATTGGTCTTCCGACGCACTCCACCGATGAGAAGATCGTCAACCAGTTTTATAGATAAATGAAAACATTTGAAGTCAGCAAGCCCCTCCTGAATAGCCCTTGGCTTCCTCGTATACTCCTCCAATGAAACTTCAGCCGATTTCAATCGACCGTATCCGACGCCCTTATCCGCACCGAATCCCGCAATCCAACGAAAACCGGTTGAAATGTGCTGATGTACCATGTTGGGATCCAAACCTTCCACTGAGTTGAAATCAATAATCCCTTCCCAGACCGAATCGCCTTCATTCTGAATAAGCTTTTCCTGGCATTGAAGGAAAGCCTCCTTTGCCGTCCTAGTCAGGGTATGTATGCTCACTCGTGTCAGGGTACTATCTGTGGGAACCACAGAACCATCTACAAGCTGAAAATCATTGAAATGTAAAATCCCGCGTTCCGGAAAATAGTACCCTTCGTCGTTCCTTTTGCCAAAGAACAGATCAAGATTCGGCGCATAATTCGGATTAGCTTTGCTCAGCTCTTTCATAGCCTCGAGCAGTTTGCCTTTTATGTGGCTTGCAAGAATCACGGGCCGTCCGAGTGAATCACGTTGAAATGTGCGACTGAGGCCACGCGTCGTGTCTCCGCTTCCTCCGTATAAAAACGGCCCTCTGATAACCAATCTGACCTTCAGCTTATAGTTCCTGCGCATGATCGGCCTCCTTAAGATAGTCCCAAAGGTCGGCGATAACATACCATCTTATGGGATTGCCTGATAATAACCTTTCAACGGCAGCTTGAGTTTCTTGCCTTACAGACGAGGAAACAAGTTCCCATGCACGAGCCAACTCTACGTTCAGTTTCTCGTGGTCACCCTTCTGCACTGCAGCAACAAGCTTGTAAACTTTGCTCCGAGGAAAATTCTGTCGAAGAGTCAGCATATCGCTCTCGAACTGTTTCATTTCGGTCGCTACTAATATTAATTCCCCTGGCGTGGCAGGCCTGTGATATTTGTTGAGAATGGTGTTTACATCTCTGGTAACTTGATCAAATGATTCCATGGCAAGATAAGCAAATCTGTTTGACTTCGTATCAAGCTTATCTATTTCCTCTGGTACTTGCCCTTTTGCAATTTCACATAAGTCTTGAGCAATCCTTCGAATCTGCAAGATGGGAGCACTCGCATGGCAGAGGACAAGACCAGCTGAGTGGGTCAACTGTATTCCATGAAATTCAGCTCCTATTGTGGCTTCGTAGTAAAGAGAGAGCGTACGCCATGCTTGCCATGCAGGAACGACAATGTCGATCTCGTCACCGCCCCAGAGTAGCACCTCCAGCCGGACTGTACCTGAATCTGTCCGAAAATTAGCGCCATGAGGCCCAACTGCGTAACCGAGGATTTTTGCCAATGCGCCTAAGCGCACTACGTTTTGAACATATGAGTGATACTCGTAATATTTCTGCGGGTCTATACACTTCTGGTCTCTTATCCTCCCAAAACGATTCCCGTCTATGTGGATCAGACCGATCCTTCCATTCAGTACACCGGCGTTGACGTCTTGAGCAAGTTCCTGAAGATCATTCGTGAATAATAGTGGGTGAGCCACACTAATCTTAGCGTCCTCAAGTACTCTGCCCGCGAGACCTTGTCTAAGACTCACCCCCTTTTTTTTCCTTTCATAAACAGCTTCCGACACATTTTTTACACTTCCCCCTACCGTCCATTTCTGCACGGCTGGCCTCACCCCATCAATTTCGCATGGCCCTCTTGTTTGCCTCATATCTGGAAGAACTACCGTTAGCTGCTGTAACTGCCGCCAACGATTCTTTGCAATCAGCGTCTGGTTCATTTCCGTGAATGTTCTTCCTTCTGTCTTCTCAAGCCAATCCACGACAAATGTGCCGAGGTGTCCGGTTTTTGCCTCTAAAGCGCTCAGGACACCGGTACGTATCTCTTCGGCCTCTTTTTCTCCTGTTGCCTCGAACTTAAAAAGACCGACGCTTGCACCACACGCGATTTCTTCGATTCCTAACCTGTTCCAATCTTGTTTGAAAGCGTCAGCAATAAGAAAACTTCCTCCACGAATTGTACTAATGTCCTCCGTGTCGTAGACGACGTCATCGAAGTTCACGGCTTCTGCGCGCAGGTAGTATGTTCTCATATCTGGCTCCCTGTGCTTGAATTACTCCACATGTGCAGAACGATATTCAATACACATCCATTACTTCTGACCCGACTAAGTAGCGCCATAAGATTATTACTTGTTTGAGAATTCGGTACAGAACCACAATTTCGCGACGGCACTAAATCTCTTACATTTCCGATTGTTTTACCCCTCCTCCATCTCAATCCTGAAACTCTACTGCTCGATAAAAGAAATTCAAAATTCAAGATTCAAGATTCAAAATTCAAGACTAAAATCTAAAAAGAAATTCAAGATTCGAGATTGAAAATTCAAAACTCAAGAATCAAAAATCAACATAAAAAACTTCAAGATTTAGGAGCCATTTTTATTGAATTTTGAATGTTGGATATTGAGTTGACGAGTCATCTCCTCGACCCGATCCCTCATACTCCTGTACTCCTTTTTGAACTTCTCGCCTTTCAGTCGTGACCCTTTCAGATAATCAATCAGCCCGCTCAACTGACCGGACACGTCTTTGCACAATGATAAACCCTTATTAAACTCTCCTATTGTGATGTACTTTTGGTCGAGGGCAACATAAAATTGTGTTCTCACCTCCCCTGAAGAACCTTTCGAGATATAAAGAAACTGAATGAATTCGCTGTTCGAACCCCGCTCAAATCCCTCCGAAATGTTAAACATGGCAGACGTGGAAGCACGCCTGATTTGATCCACCAGGCTAAAATCTCTACAGAATGGCTCTTTCTTCGTAAGATCGTAAACATATTGGACGAGCTCCCTTGCCTTCTGCCAGACGGGCAATTCCTCGAAGGTTTTAGGCATATCCACCTCCTTAATAAAAGAAATTCAAAATTCAAGATTCAAAATTCAAAATTTAATCTCATATTTTCCGAGACCGAAGCTGGTGCCTTTGCCTACGTGGATATATTCGCCAACAAGTAAAAAAGGGATAAACTCTTTAACAACTCCTTCAAATGTAACTGAACCGATAAAACCACCCATTTTCATTTTAGTGTCCTGACGGTTAGAATAACGCTCCCAGTCAGACCAGTGAAGATCCTCTTTTTGAAGCTTTACACCCTTTGCCTTCTCAATCAATCCTCTAAAATCGAGAGGCAACTCTTCTCCACAATGGAAGTAGGAAAGCAGAGAAATACGCCTGATGAGATTCCGGATCAGGATGTGAAATTCGAGTTTCGGAGATAACCTACCATCAAACTTTAACCTAGTTGGGGTCAAAAATTTAAGGTGAAGGGTTAAAGGAGAAAGGTTAAAGGAAGCAAGATCATCGATGTTTAAGATTCTGAAATTATTCTTGAGGATTTTGTCTTTTCCGGAATAAATCACTGTGCTCATTTGATCTTTTTCTGTTTCTTGCCTTTCACCTTTCACCATTGTCCTTTGGCCTACACTTTCTAAGCTGTATCTCCCTTTGCCTTTTCCGATTCCCATCCTTCCAAGCTCATCAAAGGTGTAAATGAAGTAAGGAAGGTAATCGATCGATCTACCGATCAGCGTCAATTCAAAAAGTAGCGTTTCCCCTTCCCTGTAGATCCTTTTTTCTTCTAAGGGAGGGGTGATGACAAAGGGATGCGGGGCAAATGGGTATTTTCTCATCTTTGAGGTATCCGACGGAGGTGGGGTTTCAAAAACATAGGAATAGGCGCATTTGCCTTTGAGGATGCAGGACTCGCAAATTTTCTCTCTGTTGACACAGACGACCTTTTTGAAGGCATGGCCAAAGGCACCCCGAAAGGTTGAGCCTTTATAAGCAGGCAAGTTCATGCAATCCAATGTCTTCAGGATAAACTGAAACTTTGTGAATTTGAAATTACTGAGTGGAGCTTCCATGTCTTTTAATTAGCTCAATCAATTTAAGGAGTTGTACTACCGCAAATCAATTCAAATATCGATTTCCTTTAAAAAACAAAACCCCATTTTTAAAATGGGGTTCGACTTCGGTCTCCAGTCCATATACCCATCCCCTATATGATCAAAGGTTTAGAGGATGTAATAAACGGCCTATTTTCGGGGAGAATCTACTAAATCTCTACTAAATAGTCAAGCTAAAATTACTGGCCAATGGCTTGATTTTTACGAATGCGGGGATTGGGGAATTGATAGTTGCGGTATCAGGAATTTATGGAATTAGCGAAGTAGTCTCCCGCTTTGGTGATCTCGATCTCTTGCGATTATAAACAGGGCTTCTCAGCTTCTGGAGATCTGTTCTCTTCCTGCAGCAAAGGCCTTCTGATTCAGTTCGTGGACCTTTGGAGGGAGGTGCTTGAGAATGGTTTCCAACCAGAGGCTCTCTGCCACCTCAAAGAATTTCGATATCGCACCGAGAAGCACCACATTTGCGGCCCGGACATCTCCGATCTGAAGGGCGATCTCCGTTCCTTTCACCAAATAGAAATCCTTGAATCTCGATCGAACGATCTCGGGAATGTCTCTGGGATACTCCATCTCTCCCAGATTGACGATGGGTGGATTGATCTTGTGATCGTTGATGATCACCTTGCCCTGGGGTCTCAAATGGTTGAGCCAGCGAAGCCCTTCGAGCTGCTCGAAGGCGAAGAGGATGTCAACCTCTCCCTCCTTAATCAGGGGGGAATAGACCTTCTTGCCGAAACGGAAATGGGAGGTGACAATCCCTCCCCTCATCGCCATCCCATGAACCTCGCTTTTCTTCACGTCATACCCGGCTCCCATGAAAACCTCGGACATGATGTCGCTGGCCAGGATGACGCCCTGTCCTCCAACACCTGCTAACAAGATATTGGTGGTCAAATCCTCCATGCGCCTTTCTTCCTTTCCTAACCTGGTATAGCGAGAAGCAACAGGTTTTGTGATCACAAATTCAAATATTGGTTTACACGGTCTCAAAACCGAAGATCGGTCTCTCTTCCCCGCTCTGGATCGCCCCGAACTTACAGACCTGATAACAGAGATGACATCCGGGGCAGAGGGTCGGATCGATACGGGCAATCCCTTTTCTTTTCTTCCCTTCCGCTGTGAAGGCCATCTCCCCTTCTACGGGTTGATAAGAGATGGCCGGACAACCTAAGTTGACGCAGGTTTTACACCCCACACAAAGGGTCTCGTCGACCCGTAGAGGTTTATTCAGCTTTTTAAATGCCCTCCGGAGGAGCATGCATGGGCCTTCGCTCACGATGAGGGAGGGCTCCTCCTTTTCGATCTCCTCCCTCACCACCTTTTCCGTCTCCTCTAAATTCCAGGGGTTTACCCGCCTCGGATTCTCAATCCCCAGGGCCCGCCCCAGTTCGATGAAATCGATCTTGTGAGTCTTCTCCCCGCGGATCGTATAACCCGTGCCCGGATGCTCCTGTGAACCGGTCATCCCAGTGGTTCGGTTATCCAGGATGATGATCGTGGCATAGCTCTTGTTGTAACACACATTCATTAAGGGATGGACTCCGGCATGAAGGAATGTGGAGTCTCCGATCACTCCGACGATCTTTCCCCGGCCTTTTTCTCCCAGAGCCTTTGCCATTCCGTGGACTGCTCCAATACTCGAGCCCATGCAGACATTGGAGTGGATCACGCTCAAAGGAGGGTAGCCTCCCAGTGTATAACAGCCGATGTCGCCAGCGGTATAGACCTTCAATTTCTTCAGGACAGCAAATACTCCCCTGTGAGGACATCCAGGACAGAGATTGGGCGGCCTCGGAGGAACCGACCCTGTGAAGACCGGCTGGGGCGCTTTGAACCTCTTTCCCAGGACCCCCTTTTCAACGATCAGTGGATTCAGTTCCCCACAAATTGGAAATCTGTCCTTTCCACCCTTTGGCCTGAAACCCATCGCCCTGATATTCTCCTCAAGGAAAGGATCGAGTTCTTCGATCACGTAGACCTTCTTCACCTTCCTAAAAAATTCTCCGATCAGGCGCTTGGGCAGAGGCCACACCATGCCTAACTTGAGGTATGAATAATCTGGAAAGACCTCTTTCGCATACTGGTAGGAGATCCCCGCGGTGATGATCCCAACGGTCGGGTCATTGATCTCCATTTGGTTCCCTGAAAATTGCTCTGCAAAATCCTTCAACTTCAGAAGACGCTCTTCCATCACCCTATGCCTGATCCGGGCAAAGGAAGGGAGCATTGTAAATTTCTCTGTCTGCTTACGGATCTCGACAGAGACCGGCGGGACGACGGGCTCTCCCAATTCAACGATCCCTTTGGCATGAGAAATTCGGGTCACGCTTCTCACCATGACCGGGGTGTCAAACTCCTCGCTCACCTCAAAGGCCAATTTGGTAAAATCCTTCGCCTCCTGGCTATCGCTCGGTTCAAACATCGGGACCTTCGCAAATTTAGCGTAGTTGCGGTTGTCCTGTTCGTTCTGAGAGCTATAAAGCTCTGGATCATCGCAGGTGATCAGGACCAGGCCTCCATTTACCCCGACATAGGAGAGGGTCATGAACGGATCGGCAGCGACATTGAGGCCCACATGTTTCATGGACGCCATTGCTCTTGCTCCTGCCATCGAGGCCCCGGCTACAACTTCCAATGCCACCTTCTCATTCGGAGACCATTCAGCATAGATGTCCTTATATTCCCTCGAAATGTT
Source organism: Syntrophaceae bacterium (assembly GCA_013388635.1). Lineage (GTDB taxonomy): Bacteria > Desulfobacterota > BSN033 > BSN033 > UBA1163 > JACAEX01. The sequence goes on from JACAEX010000048.1 coordinate 81,357, forward strand.
CTCCATTATCTCAGTGCTCGGCGTGCCCGGATAAGCAGCTGCAACCCTGACCCCTGCCTCATATGCCCCCCGGGCAATGGCCTCATTTCCGCTCATTATCTTCTTCATACACAACTCCAGGATTTCCAATTTTGATCACGAATATAAAGTACTGAAAGTTTTGTCAAGTGAAAAATTTAACTTGTTTAGGTTTACCTCTTCTCCGATCAGCTCCAAGATCTTCCTATCTCTCAGAACTCTCTGCCCCCTATCACGTTAAGGCGATATTCTGGGGTTACTGGCCGGTCATGTTCTCCAGGATGGAGATCTTCCTTAACACCGCATTGGTCATCGATGATTTCTGAGACAGCTTTAAGAAGGCCCTGTAATTTTCCAGCGCCTCTTTCTTCTTATTCAGCTTCTCATAACAACGGCCAAGGCCGAGATAAGCATTTGGCAGTTGAAAGGTCTCGCCCCCTTCAACGATCTTCTGATAATTCTCAAGGGCCTTTTCATATTCCCTCTTTCCTTCATAGGAGTAGGCCAGACCCTCGAGTGCGAAGGCGCGGTAGAGCCTCTCCTTCGGCCCTTTGCGAAGAAAAGCCTCATACGATTTTGCCGCCTCTTCAAATTCTCCTATTCGGAGTTGAACATTTCCCTTGTAGAGAAGGGAGAGTCTTCCAGAAGAGGTCCGTGGGAATTTTTTAATAATTTCGGCAAATCTCTCCGAAAGGTTCTGATATACCGAGGTAGACTCCTCCTGGTAGGGAGAGCTGGCCATCCGGAGCATTTCCATGGCCGAGCTGAATTTTCGATGGGCCTCCTCTTCCTTGCTCGCCTCCCACTTCTGGAAGACGAAGACGGATAGGGCGATCACGAAGACAATGATCCCTCCTAAAACAATCTTCTTCGAATGCTTGGTCACCCAGAGAAAGGCCCTCTCCGTGAAACTGATGAATTCGTCCGGTTCCTTCAACTTCTTCTTGCTGATTTTCTTCATCCTTGCCATCTCAAAACCCTTCTTTCCGTTTTTTACCTATATATCTTTGCCCTGCTTTATTGTCAATCCTGCTGACGTGACTTATCAGGAGGAGGTTCGTAGCAGCCTCTTCTCGCCCACCCGCACGGTCAGCTTGATCTGATCGAAATATTCGATCAATGGGATCACATACTTTCGCGAGGCACCGGTCAGCTCTTTGAATTGGGAGGTGCTGATCTCCTGATGCCTCTTTAAATAGCTCGTCAACTCCTGCTTCAGATTTTCAAAGGGGACCCGGTGAAAGTACATCCCGCTTCGGACCCTGACCAGCACCCCTTCGTTCAAAAGATGCTCGAAGACAGCCAGGACCTCCTCCTCTTTTTCAGCCCATTGTTCCGACAATTCCTTGGGCGAAGGTGGCTGGAGCCCTCCCTGGAGGACCGCCTCCTCGATCCGCTTGACCAATCCCTTCTCGTCGCTGGAAAAGACCTGATGTTCGGTTAGCCTCAATTTATCCTTCTCGATCACCACCTCTTTTGATTGAGTCAAATCGCTGATCAGGATCTGAAAGAGCTTAACCTCCACATCGATCGGAAGTTTTGTCCTCAACTCCTCCTTGGCCAAACCGGTCTTCATCGGAAATCTCTGATGGAATTCTTTCAAATGCATCAAGGCCATCCCCTTTAACCGGTCATATTGGCCCATTTCAACCACCTTCAACCTCTCAGAATCGACCAAAAGAAGATCGCGCCTCTCGATCATCTTTTTGAGTGTTCTCTGGATCTCATCCGGAGGCATGGCCACCCGGTTCAACAGGTCACCGAGTGTAATACCCGCTACCCCCGAACGGAGGATATGGTGGCTGAGGACCTGCTCCTGGCTTCCGTCTCTGAGGAGGGTCAGGTCATCGATCACCGACGGAGAGTGTCGCCTGTGTTTGACCGGCTGGGTGTCCAGCACCACCCCTCCGCCAAGCGTCTGGACAGTTCCGGAGCCACGGATCACAAAATGATCCTGGGGTAAAGCGACCACTGGCCGTTCCAATCTCAACTGAGCAAACCCTCCTTCGCCCGGTGCCAGCTCTTCGCGGTCGAGAAGGAAGATCGATGCGGTAGTAGAATTTGTACCAATATGAAATCTCTGTTGGGTTCGATGTCTTAAGGGCCGGGGCGCACTGGCTAAGTACTCAAGATAGACATCGAGCACCTTAGTGGGAGAGAGGGTCTTCGGCCGAACCAGAACATCCCCCCGCTCGACAGCAGAGGTTTCGATCCCCTGGAGGTTGACCGCAGTTCTTTCTCCGGCCATAGCTTCTTCGACCGAGCGATTGTAGACCTGGAGGTTTCGCACCTTGCCTTCGATGCCTGACGGTAGCACCTCCACCGTCTCTCCTGACGAGATCTTCCCGGAAATCGTCGTCCCAGTGACGACCGTACCAAACCCTTTCATAGTAAAGACTCGATCGATCGGCAACCGGAACAGGCCGTCGGACGACCTTTCCTCAACCTCCTTTGAGAGAGAATCAAGGGTCGAAATCAGGTCCGGAATTCCCTCTCCTGTGGTGGAAGAAACAGACAGGATGGGCGCATCTTTTAAAAACGTATCTTGCGTGATCTCGACTGCCTCTTCCCTTACGATCTCCAGAAGCTCACGATCAACGAGATCGATCTTTGTCAAGACGATCAACCCCTTTTTGACCTTCAGGAGCCTGCAGATGTCCAGGTGCTCCCTGGTTTGGGGCATCACGCCCTCATCCGCAGCGATCACGAGAGCGACAAGGTCGATCCCCCAGGCGCCTGCCACCATGTGTTTGACAAATCTCTCGTGTCCGGGCACATCGATAATGCCCAACCGTATGCCGCTTGGAAGGGTTAAGAAAGCAAATCCCAATTCGATCGTGATCCCCCGCTCCTTCTCTTCCTTCAACCGGTCCGTATCGACTCCGGTAAGGGCCTTCACCAGGGCGGTCTTTCCATGGTCGATGTGGCCAGCTGTTCCGAGAATCACACGTTTCATGAAACCATCCTCTTTTCAATTCCCGTTATTTTTAAACGATAACAAAAAAAAGAACCTCGTTTCAACTCTCCCCCCGCCCTTTCAAAGCCCTCTGCTGCGGGCATTAGAATCTTATACCCCTTTCGATACCAGTAAATCTCGGCCTTTCCAGTCTGGGGGATCTTCTTTCATTGATCCTGCTGTACTTTCCCGCAGGGCCGTTCTGCAATCTTTTTAAAATCAAGGGCTGGAGGCTGGAGACGTCTCTGAATGCAGTAAAATCAAGGCCCAGAAGGATGTCTTTCTCTTTTGTTCAAATCCTGTGGAAAAAGATGATTAATGCTGGCTACGTCTGCAATTCCATTGGCAAATCAAATTTGTCATGGCTTTGCTTCTTAAAAAAATTAATGATCTCAATAACTTAAAAAATTGTGGTCTCACCCTTTCAAAATCCTATATCTTGTGGCTCCTTCGACCGTCTTTCAACCTCCTCTGTTCATAACCTGTTTATATGGCCATCTTTCGAGAGGGCAATCTTCGATGCCATTCCCTGACAAAAAAGGGGAGGAATTTCCTTCCTCCCCTGATTGTCAGAATGGAAAAGCGGAACTTAGCTTATGAAAGCTCACTTGATGGCACTTCTCAAGAGATTGCCTGCTTTGAATTTTGCTACCCGGGTTGCCGGGATCTTAATCTCTTTCCCGGTCTGAGGATTTCTTCCTGTTCTTGCCTTCCTCTTCGACACAGAAAAAGTCCCGAATCCTGTTAAGGTTAACTTATCCCCTTTCTTCAACGCCTTCGTCACACAACCGGTGAAAGCGTTCAGCGCCTTCTCAGCCGACGCTTTCGATATCTTAGCCTCCTTCCCTATGCTGGCGATCAATTCCGCCTTGGTCATTTAAATCACCTCCCTTTCTTTGTTCTCAATTCGATTCAGATCCTGATCACTCGATGGAAAATTGCTTGCCATGATAAACCACCGACATTTTAAAAGTCAAGTCTTTTATTTTTTAATCCATATGGTTGGCAATGAAGTTCTGCCATCGCATGAAATCTTGATCTGGAGATCGTCCGGATCAATCCCCAGGATCGAGAAGATCTTATTCTCGATCCGCCGAGTAGCCCTCTTGAGCTGCTCCATCTGTTCAGAGGCCTTCTGGCTCTTTCCATATCGCTCCATAAGGTCCCTGAACCTCTCCTCCAGAGAGACGAGGTGATCATGTTGAACCCGCTTATCAGCATAATTGACGATCTCCTCTTCTGTCACCCAGGAGGAATCGTCTTCTCTCGATAGATAAATATGCTCGGCCACGATCTCACCCACCCGAGCGTAGCCCATCCTTCTTAGAAACTCAGAGCCTGTCCGCGCATGGTCGGCCTTCGTCTTCAGACACTCTGACTTGGTCAGGTCATGCAACAGGGACGCCGCCTCTATTAGCTCGAGGTCAAGCCTCTGACCTTTCTTATTCAATTCCACGGCGAGGTAAAGCGCGACCCTTGCGACTTCGATACTATGGTCGACAATATGGCTGAGCATGCCACACTGGCTCATCAACCTGAAACACTCATCCCTGGTGGGGATCCTCTTCGCCTTCATCCATTCCCCGTCGATTTTTCGCGCAAGGCCAGGGTGGGTTGGCTTTCGATCTGCTCCAGCCTGAAGGTAAACTTCTCCAGATGGGCTCTCGCTTCTTCAAAGCGGTTTCTGGCGTCCGCAATATGTTTTCCGACCAGCCGAAAGTCCTCCTGAAATTCCCTCAGATCCTTTCCCAAAACCGCAAGCATGGTCTGGATCTCCCTCGCATGCTCTTCGATTTTCAAACCCTTCAAGCCCAGAACGATCACCTGGAGATAGGCATAGAAAGAGTTCGGGGAGACCGGGATGACCCTTCTGCTCAGTGCATAATTCAAAACTCCTTTCTCTTCTCCGAAGGACTCATCCTTTGTAATCGTCTCATAATAGACGTTTTCAGCGGGGATGTAGAGGAGGGCGAAATCATAAGTTCCCTCCTGCGGCAAAATATATTTACTCGCAATATCATCAATATGTTTTCGCACATCCCTGTAAAAGGCCTTCTGGTATGTCTTCTTCTCCTCGTCTGTTTTGGATTCGATGATCCGCCTGAAATTATCCAGGGGGAACTTGGAATCGATCGGGACGATCTTTTCCCCCAATCTCACCGCGGCATCGACCCTCTCCCCACTGGAGAATTGATACTGAAGGGTGAAGAACTCGGAAGGAAGGATCTGAGACAATAGCTCACCTAAAAATTGCTCGCCCAGCCCTCCCCTCAGTTTGGGGGGCCGGAGGATCTCCTGCAGGGTCGCAATATTCTTCCCGACTTCATAGATCTGCTCACTGGCCCTGGAGAGCCTTCCGATGTTCTCTTTTACCTCTCCGATCACTTTCGCCGCACTGTCGAGCCGCTGCCCGATCTGCCCGCTTGAGTTCTGAAGCTGTTGGTTCACCAGTTGAAGCTGTTGATTCACCTGCTCATTGATCAGCCTCAACTGTTCGGTCAGGAGGGAAATGTTCTTATTCAAACCGTCGCTCATCTGCCCTCTCAACTGTTCCATCTGCTGCTGCATCAAAGCCCACATCGCCTGGCCGGACCGATCCCGCCTAACCTCTTCGAGGACCTCCTTCCACCTCTGTTGAATGAAGAAGAAAAGGGCAAGGCCGACCGCCACGATCAACCCCATCAGCCAATAAATCGTTTCCACTCCTACCCCCTCATCAGTAATCTCGTCCTCAAGGGTGTTGAACGATCAGGTGTCCCTCTATCCTTCTTTCGATGAGGTTGACCACTGAGACCGTCCACAGGCCCTCTTTACCGATCTCTCCGGAATGGATCGGAACTTCGACCTTAAGCGGGCTCTCTTCTGAAAGGGCGACAAAAGCCCTCCGATCTTCTGGCCCTCTGAAGGAGATCAGAAGCGAAACTCCGGTCCCCTGCCATCTTGCCTCTGCCTTTATCCTCTCCGTTTCCCCTTCTTCTTTTTTATGTCCAGGGCTGAAGACGGAAAAAGAAAATTCCTCACTCGCCTGGGGGGGCACCTGAAACGGGAAGATGATGAATGTCCTTTGAAGGCTGTTGTTCTCAAGCCGGACGTCACTCGAAGCCACCTTCGGTAAGACTGAAACCCTTACCCTGGCAATCCCACTAATCCTCACTCGATAAGGCGGATCGATCGTGTACCGATTCCCCGAGTGGGCCTTCAACACCTCTGAGGTAAAATGTTCGAATTCTGAAACCTTGATGCCATTGACAAGAATCTGAACTCGAAAGGTGACCCCGCTCGGCAGCTCGATTTCCCCCACATTTGAAAGGATGATAGCGAGATCCAGGTCCTCTGTCAAATCGAGGTCCTGGACCACGATATCCGGACCCTCCGGAGCACCCTCTAATATCCGCCTTAAATAATTATTCTCCTCATTCTGCTCCTTCATCTCCTCTCCTGTCACCACACGGGCCTCCACCTCATGCCGGCCACGGAAGCTTAGAGGTGTGACGAACCGGATGCTCTCTTTAGGTTGGAGCAAAGATTGATCAGAGATGCCCGAGAGGGGGTAACTCCCTTTGATCTGGCCATCCACAAAGATCTTCAGAATCCAACTTTCCAAAGGAAGTGGCCCATCTCCAACATTGGCAAGTGTGACCGTCAACCTCTTTTTAGGATCGAAGGAAAGATCGGTAACCGTCAGATCAGGACGGGGCACAGCCTTCTCAGGAGTTAACGGAGCAGCGGCTGGAATTGAGGCCGGGATATCCGTGACTTCACTCTTTTGAACTTCTGTAGGAGAATCCCTTGTCACCGGCTCCTTCGATTCCCTTTCCACAGCAATCCCCTCATCCTTTCTCTCTTCCACCACCGGGATAATCACGGCCTCTTCAGTTGGTACGATCTCCTCTTCGTTCAAGACAGCGATCTCAGAGAGACTGGCAGGTTCGGATGGAGCTGGAGGAGGAAGGAAGGGAGGTCTCGCTCCGGTCGAGCAAGCAAGAAAGAACACAGCACAGGCGAGCAGAAAGATCGCCCCTTTTGACATGAAGGAAATCTCGACCTCCTCAAAACTTAAGTTACCGCATCAGTCAATGAAATGCAATAGAAATAAAATCGGTTCCGTGTTCAGGGTTTGGAGTGAAGACTCCACCAGAAAAACTCCGAACTCGTTACCCCGAACTATACCAGACCTTGACACCTACTGTTTAAAATTGTATTTATCACTCGATCTGAAAGGACGGAAGATGACGGAACGGTTGATCGATCTGAGAAGCGACACAGTGACCAAGCCCACTCCTATGATGAGAAAGGCAATGGCAGAGGCAGAGGTGGGCGATGATGTCTTTGGTGAAGACCCGACTGTCAATGCCCTCCAGGAAAAGGTGGCCAGACTTCTTGGAAAAGAGAGCGCGATCTTTGTCCCATCTGGGACCATGGCCAACCAGCTGGCCATCAAGTCGCACACCCAACCTGGCGATGAGGTGATCATTGAAGGAACCTCGCACCCGTATAATTTTGAGGGTGGCGCAGGCGCCGCCCTCTCCGGCGTCCAGTTCTATTGTCTCAAGGGCACGCGCGGCATTCTCGATGCCTCTCAGATCGACGAGGCGATCCGATCCGATGACCACCACTTCCCTGTGACAAGACTGATCTGTCTCGAAAACACCCATAACCGCGGTGGAGGTTCTATCTATCCCATAGAAAAATTGATGGAGATTTACCGATTGGCCAAATCAAAGGGACTTCTCGTCCATCTTGACGGCGCCAGGCTTTGGAACGCCTCGATCGCCACGGGCATCCGACCTGATGAATATGCTCAATGGGCGGACTCTGTCTCGGTCTGCCTCTCAAAAGGACTGGGCGCACCCATCGGTTCGCTGGTCGCAGGATCCAAGGCATTCATCGATCGAGTCCACCGTTTCAGAAAGATGTTCGGAGGCGGGATGCGACAGGCGGGGATCATTGCCGCAGCAGGAATTTATGCACTCGATCACCATATGGAACGTCTCCAGGAAGACCACCGGAATGCCAGACGCCTGGCCCTGGCTCTGAAGGAGTTGAAAGGGATCTCCATCAACCCGGAGCACGTGGAGACCAATATCGTCATCTTCGACATCTCAAAGACCGGCATGACCGCTCACGAGATCGCAGCAAGAATGAGAAAGAGCGGGGTTCTCATCCACCCGATCAGCCAAACCCAAATCCGTTTGGTCACCCATCTGGATGTGTCCAGTCAGGATATTGAGGTGGCGATAGGAGTGTTTGAAAAGGTGCTAAGTGGAGTAGAAACACGTTGAACGCAGTGATCATATTCAAATTCCAAGCATCCATGACCAAATAATGATCAAATTCTCAATGACCAAACCTCCCTATTCACCTGGGTTATCTCGATATTGGTGATTTGGAGATTATTTAGAATTTGGGATCTGGTGATTGGGATTTCGTTTAATTCATCGCAGCCAGTGTAGCCTGAAAGAGGATAGTCGAATCTCAGCCGTTCTGTCAGGAGGAAGTCATGTCTTGGAAATTGGCGGTCGTTCCTGAACGATGCTCCGGATGCAAGCTGTGCGAGCTGGTATGCTCCATCCATCGCTTCGGAGTAAACAATCCAAAGAAGAGCGCCATTCGGGTGATGGTCGTCTACCCCCATCCGATCATCAGGATGCCCATTGTTTGCCGACAGTGCAAGGTGGCCAAATGCATGGAGAACTGTCCGACCGGAGCGATTGTGACAAAGGATGGGATCTACGACATCGATGGAGAAAAATGTATCTCCTGCCAGCAGTGCGTCATCTCTTGTCCCTTCGGCGCCATCTTCCTCCACGAGGAGGTGGAGACGCCCTTCAAGTGCAATCTCTGTAACGGAAATCCTCGTTGTGTTGAGGCGTGCCCGAAGGGCGCTCTCCTCTTTTTGCCTGAACATGTCCTGGGTCAGGCCCAGAGGATGGCCAGTGTCTTAAAATATGTCCACATGAAGGAAGTGGAGTATGTGGAGAAGGGAGAAAGGAAGGTTTTGAGATATGCCGACAGCGAAAAGGGAAAAGGGGAAGATTAAGGCCGGCTATTTCTGGAATATCCTCTGGGTTGATCTCGATCGAGGAGAGGCCAAGACGCTCGAATTCGATGAGGCCTTTGCCCTCAAATATATCGGAGGAAGGGGGTTCGGGGCCAAACTTCTTTGGGATCATCTCCAGAGGGAAAATGTTGATCCCCTCGGTCCAGAAAATCTCCTGGTCATCTCCCCAGGCCCCTTGGCTGGCCTCTTCCTTCCTGCCTCTGGAAAGACATCTTTTGTCTCTATCTCTCCAGAGACCGGGATCTATGGCGATTCGAGCATGGGCGGCTCCTTCGGTGTGGAACTCCGCCAGGCTGGCATTGACGCACTGGCCATCTCCGGAAAGGCCAAGACCCTCTCCTATCTCTGGATCGATAACGGAGAGGTGAAGATCACTCCCAGCGAGAAACTGAAAGGCAAAGGGAGCCTGGAAAGCGAAGGGATGATTAAGGAGGACCTCAGGGATGACCATGTCAAAATGATCACCATAGGAGTAGCGGGTGAGAATCGGGTCCGGTTTGCCTGTGTCAATTCCGACTGGGGGAGAAACGCTGGAAGAACTGGCATCGGCGCTGTGATGGGGTCAAAGAATTTGAAGGCCATCGTTGTCCGAGGATCCAAAGACCTT
>JACAEX010000093.1 GCA_013388635.1 Syntrophaceae bacterium
GCCTCTTCCATAGGATGATCGATGACGGCCTGAATTCCATCCCTGTCCGCGAAGTAATCCTTCCTACCTTTGACAAGAAGATATCGGGCGGCATTCTTATGTTGATAGGCTCTCGCAATCAGATCAGGTGCGCGATTTTCTTCGTGCAAAAGAAACCCTCTTGTGTAAAAAGGGTGGGGGGCTAATTCATCGGCAAGAAAAGCAAGCTCTCCCATATCTGGCGTAAAGAGGTCGTAGGCACTGGATCGTCCACTCATCTTAGCCACGTACATGAAGCCAGCATCTGCAACGAGAATCGGCTTCGGAGTCATTTTCTGGATGACAGATTGAATCCTGCTGTGCCATCCTACAAGGGGTTGTAAGTAATGGAAACAAATCGTGTGAAAATCGCTTTGCTTGAGGTCCTGGGCAAGGTACTGATAGAGTGCCTTACTCCCGTCGCCACGGCCAATATCTCCCACCAGGTATCCAAAGGGCTCCTCCCGACCCAAGACCTCAGCGACTTTAACGGCGGCTGCAAGCAAAGCGGGGGTCCCTCGCCTGATAGCTGCCCTTCGTCCCTGGATGCAAATATTCCCATCCTCCAATGTCACTTTTCCAGCAACCAATGGAAATCCAGGATCAGGAACAGTTCCTATGACGGCAAGCATCTTCGTTTCATCTCCTCATAAGCCAATTGGAGGGCATAGCCACAGAGAGTGTGGCCGATTTCACGGGGACTTGGAGCTTGACTCAAGACTTTTCCCACCAACTGCTCTGCCAGATAAGGAACGTCCGGACAACCCCCACCGGAAATATTGACGATGGTCAGGGATTCCTTATCAACCGTCAGTTTCATATTGGCTGCTTGCACCATCAGGTATTTACCAAAATCTTTTATCTGAAAGAGATCGACCGGTTTCAATAAAGGACTGGATACAGGCACTGCTTGGAGCGGTGGAATTCCTGCCTCTTGTAATGTTTTTGTGATCCTCAACTCCTCTATTAAAGGAAATTCGATGACCAGATCGCAACCGCTCCGTATCTCAGGCGGTGGCCCCATCACATGGATCTCCCAGCCCTTCTTTTTGAGGAGGTTTTCTGCCTGGATCACCTCGCTCGTGTTTTCAAATACCAAGAATCCCCGATCCCCGTTATGATTTTCTGCAAATTCCTCTGATTTCTTTTTGAGAAACCCAAAAGCCCGCATCTCTATTCCTTCGAAACGGTTATACGGTATCCGATCCCTTCCGGTTCAACGCTCTTCACATTCCATCCCTGAGTGGTGGCAGCACGAGAAACATTCTCCTTAGATGTGTCCGTATCCACCAGAATGACAATTTCTCCCTTATTGATCTTCTTCATTTCATTAAGAGTCAGAAGAACGGGTTGTGGGCATGAAAGCCCTCGTGCATCAACGATATTGCTCATTTTCATCCCTCCTATCTAATTAATTTTTCATGACGGTTATGACACCCTCTAACGATAAAAAGTACAAAGAACAATCCTCCCCTCGGAAAGGGAGGATTGAAGTGGAGGTGGACAACGCATATTCCCCCTCACCCCCACCCTCTCCCATAAGGGGAGAGGGTGATAACGAAGTTATTTTTTAGGCGACTTCTTTTCTCATAGTGAACCCGATAAACAGACAGGTGAGAAGCCCAATGATCACAGCATGAATTCCATAGGGCCCAACTCCGTCTGGAGAACTGGCAAGACCGAAATTGTGCGAAATACCAGCTCCGACAATCATTCCGAGTACGAATACTGCGGCATCTCCATCGCCTTCTCCAGCGAGGAAGAGCTGTCGCCCCGGACATCCTCCGGCCAGGCAGAAAGCTAATCCTGCCAAAACCATCCCACCGAAATTCCAGAGGCTCATGGTGTGAGCCACAGGCTGTTTGGCAAAACCTGGATTAAACTGTCCCAAGATTAGATTGATAATGAAAGCAACTACGACCAGGGTAATAAACCCCAAAAGGAGATGGGTTTGCCTGAAAAGGACAAAATCCCGAATCGCCCCCATAGTACAAAACCGACTTCTCTGTGCCAGGAATCCGATCAGGAGACCGATCACCAGCGATACGATGAGAGGTGCGTGCATGGAACCTGGACCTTTGACGCTATAAAATAACACTCCGCTTTTTTCCTGTCCCTGAACCTGTGGAAAGATCAACATTAGAACAAGAAACCCTAACATGATTAATGGCAGCAACCATCCAACCGAGGTATGAGTTTTTTGAGACCGCCCGAGGTTGTAGCCGCCTTTCAGAAAGAGCGTGCCTACCCATATCCCTCCGATCAGTCCGAGCAGGCCAAAGATGGCGTTTCCGTCACCACCGGAAAGACGAAGCGCGGCCCGCCACGGGCAGCCCAAAAAGACCAGAGCTCCGATCATGGCGAAGGCACCAAGGACAAATCGAACGATGGGTGCGGAGCCAGCCCGTGCACGGAATTCCTTAAACACATAGGCGGCGATCAGTGAGCCCAGGACAAAGCCGATGATCTCGGGTCGCATATATTGGACAACCGCTGCCCGGTGAAGTCCTAGCGCTCCTGCAATGTCCCTGTCGAAGCAGGCTACGCAGATGCCCATGTTTGCCGGATTGCCCCACCTCTGTAAAAGCGGAGCAAAGACCCCAATAAAAGCTCCTACTGAAATGATTCCCCAGCGAGTCGCGAAAAAGTTCTTAATGGTGGTCATAGGTTGCACTCCTTTCCGTGGATATTACCGGTAGTTGGGCTGCGATTACGAAGCCCGTTTCGGTTAACCTCAGACGGTTGCGTCAAATTCTTACGAATAACGTAACCGATCGACGATCCAGAGGTCGTCTCCCTAACCGTGAGACGGTACCCTTTATTTTTCTGGAAAAAGGCCAGGAGAGAGGGAAAAGGGGGGAAGGAAATCAGGGCAGAAGAGGTGACAATCCGTTAAGGGAAGCCCTTTTCTCTCTCTCCTTCTATTCAGCCAGAGGCCCAACCTAAGCCTTCTCAGACCAGATCCGGTCCTTCATCTATGAGAAAAGGGCAGTCGGGTTTTTCCCACGTTAAAGCCTCCTACCGGCAATGCAGAATAGTAATTAAAATAATGGTTACCTGGACAAATCAGAGATGTCAAATTGGAATTTTCAATTTTCGCGCTTCTGATTATCAAAAATTACGATATTCATTTTCTACAATCCGGTCCCAATGATCACCTCTTTTCTGTTGCCTTGCTGTGGTAAAATTGATATAAATTGAATTATTGGGATAACGGAATATTGGAATAATGGAATGATGGCGTTTAAAAAGTGTTAATTGGATCTTCTCAATGTCCCATTATTCCATTCTTCCACCATTCCAACAACAGTCTTTTGAGGGAGGTGGGGAGGATGTATAAAAAGATCTTAGTCCCTCTGGATGGTTCGGAATTGGCAAAGAAGGCTTTGGAACACGCTGAAAAGTTGGCCAAGACCTTCGATGCCGAGATCGTTCTCTTCGAAGTCGTTCCCTTTATCCCCATTTATGGATCGCCGGAGCTGGTCACCCCTCTCATCATCGATGAGAAGCAGAAGGAAGCGGCTGAAAGGTATCTTGCCGATCTTGCCGGGGAGTTGAGGGGAAGGGGCCACAAGGTGACGACTGTGGTGAGGACAGGCCAGCAGGTGGCCGGGGAGATCATTGATTTTGCAAAGGAGAGCGGGGTCGACCTGATCGTCATGTGTACCCATGGCCGGTCCGGATTGACCCGGTGGGTTCTGGGGAGTGTGGCGCACAAAGTCTTGACCCGAGCCGAGACCCCCATCCTTCTCATTCATTTAAAGAGATAGAGAGCTCCTAAGAGTGCTGAACGCTTTTTTGACCAAAGATTTCTGATTTTTTCGGAAATCAGAGGAAGGCTTTTACGATATGAACACGATGCTCGTGGGGCTCTATATCGCCTGCGAACTGATTGCCAATGTGACCGCTTCCAAACCGGTTCAACTGGGTGGAATTGTCGTTCCGGCGGCGATCTTTATTTATACGCTCACCTTTACCCTGATCGACCTGATCAACGAATCCCTGGGTAAACAGGGCGCCCGGAAGGTGATTGTGACCGCTTTCGCCGCCAATCTCCTGCTTGCCGCCTATACCCATCTAACGGTCATCCTTCCCTCCCCATCCTTCTATTCAGGCCAAGAGGCCTTTGCAGGTGTGCTGGGAAGCACGCCGAGGATCGTGATGGCAAGCCTGACCGCCTACCTCGTCAGCGCTTTCATCGATGCGGAGATCTTTGCGTTCTGGAAAGTCCATGTCCGAGGCCCAAAGTGGGCCAGGGTGTTAGTGAGCAATGGCGTCTCCACCGGGGTCGACAGTATGGTTTTCATCATCCTTGCTTTCTACGGGGTGATGCCCGTCTGGGTTCTGATCAAAGGCCAGTATCTCGTGAAGATGGCGATTACCCTTGGAAGTCTGCCCCTTATTTATCTGGTGAAAGGCTATAAAGAGAGACGTCAAACCGAATAGAGCAGAGCGTTGGAAGTCCTAGGTGAGAGAATGAAAAGGGAACATATCTTTCTCGCATTTATCCTTTTCTTTGCTTTGGTCCTCCTCTATCTTTTTTATCGAATCCTCTCCCCATTCCTGGAACCTATTTTTTGGGCCATCATCATTGCAACCGTCTGCTATCCGTTTTACCGAAAACTGAACCGTTTCATGAAGCAAAAGAGGGGCCTCTCGGCAATGATCATGACGTTCGGGGTAACCCTCGTCCTCCTTCTGCCCTTTACTCTCTTCGTCGTAACCTTAGCGAATGAGGTGGTGGCAGGCTACCACTCGGTAGAGGAGATGATCAAAACGGGCCGTCTCCAGGCCTATTTTGATCAGCTTCGGGCAGTCCCGATTCTCGATCGGATTTTTAATAAGTTGGCTTCACCCATAGATCTTTCCCAGATCGATGTCCAAACCATACTCTTGAAAAATATCCAGCAGGTGAGCACCTTCTTTTTCAACCAATCTTCCGCCATTCTGAAAGGACTCTCCAGCTTCGTCATCGGGTTCCTCTTTGCTCTCCTCTCCCTCTACTATCTCTTTAAAGACGGCCATCGTCTTTTTGAGACATTGAAAGAAGCCCTTCCGGTGAGGCCCAGGGAGAGGGATCTCATCTTTGATCGTCTCCAAGAGATGATCATGGCGACGATCTACGGAGGGGTCCTGATCGCTCTGATTCAGGGTTTTCTTGGCGGGTTATCTTTCTGGGTTCTCGGGATTCCATCTCCAGTCCTCTGGGGGACTGCGATGGCTCTTCTCTCCTTCATCCCCTTCGGCGGCACAGCTTTCATCTGGGTTCCCGCCGCGATTCTTTTGTTCCTTCAGGGCGAGTTTTTAAAGGGGGCTGTCCTGTTGGCTATTGGTGTCTTTATCATCAGCATGGTGGACAATTTGCTGAGACCTCTTTTTGTGGGTTCCAGAACCCACATCCACCCACTGCTCCTCCTCTTTGCGGCACTGGGGGGGATCCAAGCCTTTGGCCTGATCGGACTGGTGGCTGGCCCGCTGATCAGCGTCGTCTGTGTCACGCTCATCGAGATCTATACCAAGGGAATCAAATAATTTCAGATCGCAGATTGAAGAAAAGGAGACAGATCACTTCGGATCGAAGGATCTTCGATTTCAATCTAAAATTTGAAATCTTAAATCTGAAATAATTTTAGAGGTTGGGTGCTTCAACAATCTCGACCAGGAATTCTTTTGGTGTGGCAGACAGATTTTTGAAGACGACCATGAAGGGAGCCACTTTTTTAGGGGGAACGACCATCTCCTTCTCCGTTTTCGGTCGAATCATCATCTCCCCTTTAAAAAAGGTCTCCGGTAAGTTCCTCAACTCCTCCTGGCTGATGACGCGGCCACAAACCGTCTCCTTCTCTGCCAATTTGGCCCTTTTTTCACCGTAAATCGTCACCTTCACTTTGACAAGTTTTTTTGTAAACCGCGATTGATTGTCCAGTTTTCCCTCGATAACAAGTAGGGGGGTCTCTCCGATGCGCTCATCGTATCGGTTCAGATCCTTGATGATGAGCCCCTCTCTCTCGGCCCCCCATATCTTCGCCCAGAGCTCCGTCGCCTTTTGGATCGGATATTCCAAAGGAGAGTAGACCTTACCGCCATATCCGGATTCCGTCCAGAGGTAGAAAAGGCCAAAGGCCAGGAGGACGAGAGCAACGAGGATAGCGAAGAAGAGAGAAGGCCCTCTCCTTTCACTCCGGGCCATCCGCATCGGTTTAGAGATACCGACTGCAGACCTCTCTTCCATGGACGGTCCTGGGAGCGCTCCTTCTTCCATTTTTTCAGCAGACCTCTCTTCGGTAAAGACGAACCGTTCCTCCTCTTCCGCAGGCGCCGGTCTCGCTTCTTCTTTCACCCGCGAAGGAACTTCTGCCTCCCCCTGGCCGGGCTTTAGCAACTCCTCATGATATTTCTCAAAGGAATCGAGTTTCTCGAAGACCTCTTCTTTTGTCTCGGGAGGAGGGGCGACATAGAAGACATGTTTACAACGTGAGCAACGAACCTTTGCCCCTTTATCCGAGATCTTGGAATCATCCAGCTGAAACTTGGTCAGGCAGGAGGCGCATGTGACGATCATAATAAACCCTTTGGGAACTCTCTTTTTACATTATCGGAAAAGGAATAAAAAAAATCAACAATAAAAAAACAGAATGGCAGAGAAATGACAGATCTCAACCGGCCATATCCAAAACTTTCGGCGATTAGAATTTGGTTATTGGGTCTTATTTACTTAGGGTTGGGAATCTGGATTTTTACATTTGGGTTTCCGCCTTGTAGACGAGGGGTTACCGTCCCAACCTCTTTTTAAACTCCTGCGTCAGCAAGGGGAGAACAGTAAACAGATCCCCTACGACCCCGTAGGTGGCGATTTTGAAGATGGGGGCCTCAGGGTCTTTGTTGATAGCCACAATGATATCGGAAGTCTTCATCCCGGCCTGATGCTGGATAGAGCCTGAGATTCCGCAGGCAATATAGATCTTGGGCCTGACAGTGCGACCCGTCTGCCCAACCTGATGTTCGTATGGGATCCAGCCAGAGTCAACGGCTGCGCGAGAGGCCCCAACCGCTGCGTTTAAAACTCCTGCGAGCTCACGGATCGGCTTAAAGCCATCCGGACCTCCCACTCCTCTTCCTCCTGAGACGATGATCTCTGCATCGACCAGGTTGACGGTCTCTGCGCCCTTGATGAATTCCAGGATCGTTGTCCTGACCTGATCCTCAGTCATCTGGAGAGTCTCCCGAATGATCTCCCCTTTCCTGGAGTCGTCTCTTGGTGGCATCGAGAAGACCTTGGGCCGTACGGTAGCCATCTGAGGTCGGTAGTTGGGATAGTCAAGGATCGTGGCCATGATATTTCCCCCGAAGGCAGGCCGGGTCTGCCTCAGGTATTTCGTTTCAGGATCGATATCCAGACCGGTGCAGTCGGCCGTCAAACCCGTTTCGAGAGTGGTCGCCACGGTTCCTGCAAAATCTCGACCCTGAGTCGTGGCTCCGAAGAGAACGATCTCAGGTTTGTATTTTCGGATGAGATCCACGGCAGCCCTCGCATAAGAATCAGTCCGATACTGCTTGAGCAGAGGGCTTTCCATCACGTAGACCTTTTCAGCTCCGTAGGCGATGGCCTCCTTTGCAAATTGATCGACAGACTCTTTATCTCCCAAGAGCATGCCGCAGAGTTTGCTTCCCACGGCATCAGCCAGCTTCCTTCCTTCACCCAGAAGTTCGAAGGAGACATTTGAGACCTTGCCAAATTCGTGTTCTATAAAAATCCAGACATCCTTGTAAGCGGAGAGATCGATCGTGGCGGCCTTCTCTTCCTTTTCGAGAGTGATCGCACGAACCGGACAGACATCCACACACGCTCCGCAGAAGGTGCACTTCTCATCGACCACGGCCACCCCTTCTTTCATCGAAAGGGCCCCAAAGGGGCACGCAGGAATACAGGACTCACAACCCGTACAGGTATCCTTGTCGATCAACAATCTGGCCATCCGTTTCTCCCTCCTATATCATTTCCCGCTATGCGCATAGCGCCAAGCGCTAAGCGTTTTTTACTTGATGAACTTCGTGTCCATCAACTTGTTCACCAGAAGAGGTACGATCTCGGTCAATTCCCCTTTCAGCATCTCACCGCTTCCTCCCCTGGCCTCCGGAGAGAAGACTTTCACTACCCACGTCGGTGATCCTTTTAATCCAATCCGATTCTCATCCGCTCCGATATCCTTGGCGGTCAAGGTTGGGATCTGCGCTTTGGCCGCCTTCTTGATCCCCAGAAGAGAAGGGAGTCTCGGTTCGTTAATGTCTTTGACGACTGTCAACAGAGCTGGAAGTGAAGACTCCACCACTTCTCTCCCGTGCTCCAGAAGCCGTTCCACAATGATCTTCTTCTTCTCGAGGTTGATCTCCCTGATCTTCGAAACATAAGTCAGCTGCGGGATCCCGAGACGGGTGGCGACTCCTGGACCGACCTGAGCCGTATCTCCGTCGATCGCCTGTTTTCCGCAGATCACCAGATCCACCTCTCCGATCTTCTGGATCGTTTTGGACAGGGCATAAGCCGTGGCCAGGGTGTCTGACCCTGCAAAGGCCTTGTCCGAAACCAGGTAGACCCTGTCCGCGCCCACGGCAAGGGCATTCTTCAACACCTCAATCGCCTGGGGTGGCCCCATGGTGATGACGTGAACCTCTCCACCGTGCTTCTCCCTGAGGAGAAGGGCTTCTTCTATCGCATACTCGTCAAAGGGGTTGCAGATGCTTGTCACCCCTTCCCGAATCAATGTGTTCGTCTTTGGGTCAATCTTCACATCTGTGGTGTCCGGAACCTGTTTGATGCAGACAGCGATCTTCACTTTCTCCTCCTTCTCATCTCCCTCTAAAATTGGGTTTTCTCTTTTCGATAAAAGCCGCCATTCCCTCCTTCTGGTCCTCGGTCGCAAAACCGATGCCGAAGGCATAGGACTCGAAGGCACAGGCATCAGCAAGATCCATGTTGAAGCCCGAATCGATCAGCATCTTGGCCAGTCTGACCGCCACGGCTCCGTTTGCCGCGATCTGGGCAGCCACCTTCTTGGTCTCCTCCATCAGAGAGGCCTGGGGGAAGATCCTGTTCACAATCCCCATCTGAAGAGCCTCCTGAGCGGTGACCATCTTCCCTGTGAAGATCAGCTCTTTTGCCTTCCCCTTCCCGATCAGACGAGGGAGTCGTTGGGTCCCTCCGAACCCCGGGAAGATGCCGAGTGTGACCTCTGGCTGACCAAACCTTGCATTTTCAGAAGCGTATATAAAATCACAGGCAAGGGCGATCTCCGTTCCTCCACCCAGGGCGAAGCCATTCACAGCCGCGATAACCGGCCGATCCAGATCCTGAATCATATTCAATGTCTGATGGCCCATTTTTGAGAAGCCCAGAGCCTCCATGGGGGTCATCCCCCTCATCTCCGAAATATCTGCTCCGGCGACAAATGCTTTTTCTCCTGCTCCTGTCAAAATGAGAACCTTTATCGCCTGATTCGCTCTTACCTCCTGGACGCCTGCCTGAATCTCCTTGAGAGTCTCGCTGTTTAGGGCATTCAGCGCCTTCGGTCGATTGATTGTGAGGGTTCCAATTTCACCCTCAAACGTTAACAGGATATTTTTGTATTCCATTCTTGCTCCTTTTTCCTTTCATAAACTCGAAATCCGAATATCGAAATTCAAATTTCTAAAATAACAAGGTTTAAGATTTTGGGTTTGGGTCATTCGAATTGGTTTCGGATCTCGAATTTCGTGCTTTGAATTTAACTTCTTTCCACGACCATGGCCATGCCCTGACCTCCACCGATACAGAGGGTCGCCAGGCCCAAGTTGACCTTTCTTCGTTTCATCTCGTGGAGGAGGGTAACAATCAACCTCGCACCTGTACATCCAATGGGGTGACCCAGGGAGATCCCGCTTCCGTTGACATTGGTCTTCTCCAGATCGAATTGGAGCTCCCGAATGCAGGCGATCGCCTGGGAGGCAAAGGCCTCATTCAGCTCGATCAGTCCGATGTCACGAAGAGAGACCCCGGCCTTTTTCAATACCTTCCTCACCGCAGGGATAGGGCCCAGGCCCATATAGGCCGGGTCAACGCCGGCGGAGGCATAAGAACGAATCGTTCCGAGAGGCTCGAGCCTCAACGCCTTTGCCCTCTCTTTCGACATCAACAGGAGAGCTGCGGAGGCGTCATTAATGCCAGATGCGTTTCCCGCCGTGACCGTTCCTTCTGGCTTGAAGGCCGTGGGCAGTTTTGCCATCTTCTCCAGCGACGTATCCATCGGTCTCTCGTCGACGTCGAAGCCAACCGGCTCGCCTTTCTTTTGAGGAATGGTCACAGGAACGATCTCCTCCCTGAAGATCCCATTCTTAATGGCTTGTCTCGCCCTCTGATGGCTCAACAGACCCAGCTCATCCTGCTCTCTCCTCGAGATCTTATACTTCTCAGCAATGTTCTCAGCTGTAATCCCCATATGATATCCGTAAAAGATCTCATAAAGACCGTCGAAAACCATCAGGTCGACCATCTCCTGATTGAACATCCTTGCGCCCCAGCGACCTTGGGGAAAGGCATAAGGTGCCTGGCTCATATTCTCCATTCCGCCTGCCACTACCACATCCGCCTCACCGAGAAGAATCGATTGAGCCCCCAGAGCAATCGCTTTGAGGCCTGAGGCACAGACCTTATTGACCGTAAAAGCATTGGTCTCCTTCGGAATACCCGCATAGATCATGGCTTGCCGGGCTGGATTCTGCCCCTGCCCTGCCTGAAGGACATTTCCCATGATCACCTCGTCGACCTGAATCTCCTCTTGGGAGTCGTCCCATTGATAATTGGACTTCTCCAGCTCTGTCATCCCTGCCGATTTCAACGACTCCGGAGCCAGATCCAAGACATCCTTTCCTGTTACAGGCTTGAGCCTGACTTTCTTAAGCACCTCCCGAATGACGAGCGCCCCTAATTTAACCGCCGGAACATCTTTTAGCGAGCCTCCAAAGGAACCAATCGCTGTCCTCGCTCCACTTACAACCACGACCTCTCTCATTCACTTCTCCTCCCGGACTTCGTCAACCCTATTAAGAGAATATTCTCTGACGTCCAAAGGATATTTTTCACAAATGGTTTTTATTAGCCCAAATTCAATCTTTTGTCAATATTTTTTCCCCGGTGGGTAAGAATTCTTTTTTAATTTTGAAAGATTAGAGGCTGTATACAGGGCTTGGATTAGATTGGTTGGGTCAGCCAGCCCCTTTCCTGCAATCTCATAGGCTGTCCCGTGACCCACAGACGTCCGAATAAAAGGGAGTCCCAGAGTGAAATTGACCGCCTCCTTAAAATCGGACATTTTCACCGGGATAAGTCCCTGGTCATGGTACATCGAAATCACAGCATCAAAGGGGCAAGGGCTCGAAAGGTTAAAAAAGGAGTCAGCGGAGAAGGGACCTTTCACCTCGATTCCCTGAGACTTCGCAGCTCTGATGGCAGGGAGAATCTCCCTCGTTTCCTCATCTCCAAGAAGTCCTTCCTCTCCGCAATGCGGATTGAGGCCGAGGACAGCGATCCTGGGATGGGTGATCCCGAAATATCTTTTCAGCCCCTCTTCGGTCATCCGGATGGTGGAGAGGACACGATCCTGCGTGATCCACCTTGAAACCTCTTTGAGCGGAAGGTGGGTCGTCACCAGAACGATCTTCCATCTCGATCCCAAGAACATCATGGCCACCGATGGGGCTTGAGCGAGACGGGCCAAGAGTTCCGTATGGCCTGAGAAGGGAAAACCGGCTGCGTTCATCGCCTGCTTATTGATGGGGCAGGTGGTGATGGCATCCACTTTCCCTTCCATCACGCATCGGACCGCCTCTTCAACATATTTCACCATTGCCCGGCCACATCTCTTATCCGGCTTTCCAAACTGGAGAGCGTCCGCGTCCAGCTGGGTTACAGGAGAAAGAAAGACCCTTTGAGGACCGTACCCTTCCTGTGGAGGCTCTTCCGAGATCTCGATCGTCATCTTAAGGCCGAGCCTCTCAACCGTCCTTGAAAGGACCTCTCGGTCACCGAAGACGAAGGGGTGGCAGCATTGAAACACCTCCTTCGTGGAAAGAGCCTTCGCAATAATTTCGGGACCAATGCCCGTGGGATCACCCATGGTAATTCCGATAATGGGAAGAGTCATCAATCCGCCTTCAACGTCTATGGGTAGATGGTGAGGTGAGTTGATATCACAATTTGATTTCGATTACCGATCTCTCCTTCAGGGTGGCGAGATATTGTTGGAATGCCTTCTCCATCTCCTTTTCATAATGGTCCGCCTGGACTTTCTCTTTGACCTCTTCAAATGGAAGGGGATTTCCTCCTTTCCGGTCGAGCAGTTTAATGATATGAAACCCCAAACTTGTTCGGATGATCCCGCTCACCCCTCCCTTCTGAAGGCGGAGCGCCTCCTTCTCAACGTCGGGCAAGAGTTCGCCCTTCCTGAAATAACCAAGGTCGCCTCCATCCTTTGCAGAGATATCCTCTGAATAGAGGAGGGCCATCTCTGCAAAGTCTTCTCCGGCTTTGATCCTTTCTAAGACCTTCTCGCACCTCTTCCGAATCTCCCTGATCTTCTCTGGGCCTGCCCCATTTGGAACGGAGAAGAAGATCTGAGCGGGTCGATAGGACTCGTTGGTTCGATAGCGTTCGATATTCTTTTGGTAAAAATCCCTTAACTCCTTTTCTCCGGCTTTGGCTTCAACCTTTACCGCCCAGCCGATCAACTTCGTGCGCTGAAGTCTCTTCTCGATCTCTTTTTTATAGGCCTCCAAGGTAAAGCCTTCGCTGGCCAGGGCCTTCTCAAAATCTTCCTGGGTGAGAGCATTTCGGCGCTTGACCTCCTCCACGGCTCCCTCAATCTCCTTGGCGCTCACCTTGACCCCGGCCTTCTTCACCTCCTGGTCCACGAGTTTTTCTTCGATCAGCTTCTCCAACACTTTGCGGCGAATCTCGGTCAGGCGTTGCCGCCTTTCCAAGCGATCCCCCTCCTGAATCTCCTCTTCAAGAGGCGCCGCCATTTTCTGGACCTCTGAGAGGGTGATGATCTCCTGATTCACGACAGCGACGATACGATCGACCACCGCCTCGGTTGGAGAGGTCCATCCGTACGACAGAAAGAAAAGGAGGCCAATTGTGGGAAGAATTTTTTTCCCTCCCCGATCTCTGTTCATGAGCTGAGCCACCTCTTATTGATCTTTATTTTTGCTTTCGCCTTGAGCCCCTGGAGCCATCTCTGATATTCCTCCTCTGCCTTTTTCCGGCGGAGCTCTTGGATGATCCCTGACTTAGCCTCTTCGAATGGGATCTCCCGGGGTTCAATTTTTTCCTCCAATTTAAAGATGTGATAGCCGTAGGGGCTCTTGATCACATCACTGACTGTCCCCACCTCCATTGAGAAGAGATGGTCAAATTCAACCGGTCTCTCGCCTTCGCTGAAGTAGCCCAGATCGCCGCCTTTGATTTTCTCGGGCCCGAGCGACTTCGCAGCCGCCAGCTTCTCAAAGCTCTCTCCCCTCTTCAACCTCTTCAGAATCTGGATCGCCTCCTGGCCATCGGCCACAATGATCTGGCGAGCCCTCACCTTTGGTTTAAGCTGAAACGAGGCGCGGTTGGCTTCATAATATCGGCGAGCTTCTTCTTCATCAATCCTCCCTTGGTATTGGGAGACGCTTCGGATCATCTTTTCGGCCAGCAACCTCTCTTCGAGGCGGACTTTCCATTCTTCCAAACTCATTCCTTTAAGGCCTAACCTCTCTCCAAACCCTTCCCCGGGATAATCCATCTTGATCTCCAGGATGGCCTGATTCAACTCCTCCGGGGAGACCTTGATCCCCAATCGGCGAGCCTCTTGAATGAGCAACTTTCGCTCGATCATCTGATCGAGATAGGCACGTTTCAACTCACCAAGGTCGGTCTCCTTTGAGACCTTGCCTGGCTCTGAGATCAGATCCTGAAATTCGCGGTTGAATTCATCGACGGTGATCTGTTCCTGGTTGACCCGAGCCACCAAGTTTTCAGGAAGCTCTCCTCCCCATTGGTCACAACCCCATATCAAAAAGAGGATCACCGCCAAAGTGAGAGAAGGCAACACCCCGTATTTTCTAATGCCCATGAAAAACATCATTGGTCAGATCCGATCATTCAGTCCAGATCGTTTGGATCGTTGAGTCTCTTCAGATCATTACTTTCGTTTCCCCACCCTGTCTTCCCCTGCCAGATGGCAAGCGGGAGAAGGAATCTGGAACCCGGTGATTCTTTCACTTCCTCTTCTCTTTTGGTCTCTCTTCCTTCTTCTCTTCTTCAGCCCACAACTTCTCATTCACAATAATCTTGGCCCTCGATTTGGTTTCCTTCACATATTCGAGGTAGGCCTCCTGCCTCTTCTTCGCCTGGAGAAAAATCCGTATCCTCTCTTTGACCTGATCAAAGGGTCTCAAGGCCGTGCCCCGGGTCTCCTCCAGCTGGATCAGGTGGTATCCCAGGGGTGTCCTGACGATTTCGCTGATCTGTCCTTTCTTCCTCAGTGAAAATGCCGCCTCTTCAAACTGGGCAAAGGAGGGCGCGAGCTGTCCCCTCCGGATATAGCCCAGGTTTCCTCCGTCCTCACGGGAGCGGTCCACATTGTAGGTATAGGCCAATCTCTCAAAACTTTCCCCCCTGGCAAGCCTCGTCAATACCTCCTTCAGAACCGGCTCTGAGTTGACCACGATGTGGCGGACCCTTACCTCTCGGGGTTCGGCAAAAAGCTCCTGGTTTTCCTTATAGTATTTCTGGACCTCGGCCTCTGAGGCCTCGCCCTTTCCTTTCAGCGCCTGTTCAAGAAGGGCGTCGATGAGCATGGCCCTCCTGAAATCTTCCACCTTGGCGATGACGTCCTTGTTCCTGTCAAGCCCTTTCCGCTTGGCCTCCTGATAGAGCACCTCTCGTGTAATCACATAATTCTCAAGGAAATCCCTCAGCCCTTTTTCACTCACCAGCCTCATCTTCCCTTCCAGGGGCTGCCTTTCTGACATCTCACGAAACTCCTCAATGGAGATGGAGACATCATTGATCCTGACCAGCTCGTCCCTGCCCAAGCTCTTTTCTGCCGACCTCTCGCAGCCCAGGGAGCAGATAAGAAGGAGGGCCAGAGCTCCAAAGAAAAGAAGCCTTTTTATCATCATCTCGATCTCCCCCTATAGGAGAAAGGAGTCTTTTCTTCAAGGGTTATGGCAACGTAACCCGCTTCCCAACCCCTTACCCAGAGGCCTATTCGTTCCGAAATCTACCATATCAGGCCAGTGCTTGCAACAGCTTTTTAGCTGCGCCAAAGGGGTCCTTTCTCATATCGCGCCATCCCTCGATGATTAATCTGGAATCCGGGGTGAATCGATATCTCCCCTTTCCTTCCTGAACCAGCCTCACCACCCTTTGGGGAGGGACCCGTGTTCTTTCATCGAAGGTGAGGACCAGTTGAGAGACCGTCTCCTCCAGCTTCCTGATCGAAAGCCGTGTCAAAAGGATCTTTACCTTGATCACCTCGAGAAGGTGGTCCACTTCTTCTGGAATTCTTCCAAACCGGTCCCTCATCTCCTCTCGAATCGTCTCCACCTCCTCGTCAGATCGGCAGAGGGAGAGCCTTCGATAGAGGTTCAGTCTTTCCGATGGCTCCTCAACATAGGATTCCGGTATGAAGGCAGGAAGATGGAAATGAATCTCAGGGGTGACCTCTTCGATCACCTCTTCACCTTTCAATTCCCTGACAGCCTTTTCCATCAACTGCATGTAAAGTTCCAATCCCAGGGCTGTGATATGGCCGGATTGGGATGGGCCCAGGAGATTTCCAGCCCCCCGAATTTCCAGGTCATGCAAGGCCAGTTTAAACCCAGATCCCAGCTCGCTCAGTTCTTGAATGGCCCGGAGCCTTCTCATCGCCTCTCTGGAGAGGGTGAGTTCTCCTGGAATGAGGAAATAGGCATAGGCCTGATGGCTTCCCCGACCCACCCTTCCCCGGAGTTGATAGAGATCTGCCAGGCCGAACTGTTCTGCATGGTTGATCAGGATGGTGTTGGCTGTGGGGATGTCCAGACCGGATTCAATGATACTGGTGCAGAGAAGGAGATTATATTCTCTTCTGACGAACTGGAGCATCACCCTCTCCAGCTCCCTCTCCCTCATCTGGCCGTGGGCAATGGCAAGGGATGCCTCCGGAATAAGCTGACGGAGGTGATGGGCCATGGCGTGGATGTTCTGGACTCGGTGGTGGACGAAGAAGGCCTGCCCCCCTCGGCTCAACTCCCTGAGGACAGCCTCGCGGATCACCTGATCATCGTACCGGACGACAAAGGTCCGAATGGAGAGGCGGTTTTCAGGAGGGGTCTGGATCAGGCTGAGGTCCCGGATGTTGGAGATGGCCATCTGGAGGGTTCTTGGGATCGGGGTGGCCGTAAGCGTGATCACATCCACCAACTTTCTCATCTGTTTCAGTCTCTCCTTATGCGAGACGCCAAAGCGGTGCTCCTCGTCAATGACCACCAGTCCTAAATCTCGGAAGACGACGTCCTTCTGGAGGAGTCGATGGGTTCCGATCACAATGTCCACGGTTCCATTCTTTAACCCTTTGATAACCTCCCTCTGCTGCCTCGGGCCCTTGAAGCGGCTTAACATCTCGATCACGACTGGATAGCCCTTGAATCGGACAGTGAAGGTCTGGTGGTGTTGCTGGGCCAGAACCGTGGTCGGTACTAAGATGGCCACCTGCTTTCCATCCATCACGGCCCTGTAGGCAGCCCGGATGGCTACCTCTGTCTTTCCATACCCCACATCTCCGCAGATGAGGCGATCCATGGGTTTTGGATCACCCATATCCTTCATCACCTCTTGGATCGCTCTCAACTGATCTGGCGTCTCTTCATACTCAAAGGCGGCTTCAAACTCCTTGTAGAGTTGATCCGGCGGCGAGAAGCTAAAACCTTTGAATACCTCTCTTGCGGCATAGAGATCGAGGAGCTCTTTGACCATCTCTGAGAGCGCGGCCTTCGCCTTCTTCTTCGCCCTTTGCCATGATTGACTTCCTAATTTATCGAGTTTGGGATGCCTCCCATCCCCTCCCACATAGCGTTGAATCAAGTTGAGCCGATCAACAGGGACGAAGAGTTTATCTCCATCTAGGTATTCGAGGTGAAGGTAGTCGTTCGAAACGCCTTCGAAGGTCAGATGGCTCAGTCCTCGATAGAGGCCCACGCCGTAATCGACATGGACGACAAAGTCGTTCTCCCGGAGCTCACGGTAAGAGGAGAAAGGCGGTCCCTTCATCTGCGGGGCCCGGGCCCTTCCTTCACTGAGTCGCCTTCGCTCGCCAAAGATCTCTTCCTCGGTCAGAAGAACCCATTGCTCCCGGGGATTCTGAAAACCGGAGGAGAGCGGGCCGACCAAGAGGATGGGCAGCCCCTCGGAATGATCCAAAACCTCTCTGAAATTTTTGGTCATCTCTAAGTGGGACGGCACCTCGTAGTGGGAGAGGAGGTCCCTTAACCTCTCGGCCTGGTTCACCGTATGGGAGACGATGAAGACCTTCATCCCTCTCTCCTGCCAATGGCGAAGATTCCTCAGGAAAATGGAGAACGGAGAGGTCTCTCCAACTTTCCCTTCCATCGAGAGGAGGAGCTTTATCTCCCTTTGGAGATCTTCGTTCGTCTCCATCTCCATCGGATAGACCCATTCACATTGAGGAGGGGCAACAGGCCCTTCTTGGAGAAAGATGGTCTGAAATCTCCCCAGTGAGGAGAAGACCTCTTCGCCGTTGAGATAGGCCGACTCCGGTGAAGGGGCAGAGCCTTTCTTCATCAAGACCTTTTCATAATGTTCCTGGATCAGGCGGGAGAAGGTCTCTGCTTCCTTTTCCACTTCATCTCCCTCCTCGACGAAGACAACCCCCTCTTCGCTCAGATAGTCAAAGAGGGAGGATGGCGGGTGAGAGAGGCTATCCCCTGGAATATCCCTTGCAGGAAGGAGGATGACATTCTCCATCGTGGACTGGGGGATGGAGCGCTGGGTCTCTGGCTCAAATCGTCGAATGGACGCCAATCGATCGCCATCAAATTCAAGGCGCAAAGGTTCTTCATAGAGAGGAGTATAGATATCGATGATCGCTCCCCGGACGCAAAAATCTCCCCTCTCCTCCACGATTCTCGCCGAGCCATAGCCCGCCTCCTGGAGAGAATGGATGAAGCGTTCACGGTTCACCTCCTCTCCAACAGAGAGAGAGAAAGAGAAATCTCTTAACTCAGAGGGGGAGAGGACCTTCTGCATCAAAGCCCTGATCGACGAGACGATCACGACCTCCTCACCCCGGAGGAGAGAAAAGAGAGACCTCACCCTCTCCCTCATGATCTCTGGATGAGGAGGAATTTGATCATAAGGGAGGGTCTCCCATTCGGGAAAGAGGTGACAGGTATCGTTCACCTCCTTTCCAAAAAAACGAAGGTCCTCCAGGAGGGATTCGCCATCCCGGAGGTGAGGGACAATGATCAGCACGGGCCCTCTTAGCCTTTCCTTCCAATGAGACAGGAGGTAGGCTTTGGAAGAGCCGACCAGTCCGGTCAATCCAATGCGTTTCCACTTCTTCCATGGTTCGGATTCAAACCACGAATGAAGAGGAGATCGATCTTTTTTGCCCATCTCTGCCATATAAGATCATTTTTGAATTAAATCGGCATCGGTGTCAAGGCGTACTAAGAGGCAGGTAGTGTACAATTTGTGTGTCAGGGGGGATACTCAGATGTGGACAGGGCGGAGAAAGTGGATTGTAGGGCCAATAGGGAGGTCAGTTTTAAATGGCTAAAGCCTCTTTGTCCTAAA
>JACAEX010000081.1 GCA_013388635.1 Syntrophaceae bacterium
CCGAAATCAGATTCTGGTGCGAGGGAAAACTGATCGATGTGCAACGCATTAAAAATACCGACCTCAAAGGTGTGCACTTTTAAAACTTAAAGTGTGCACTTTTAAATTTTAGCTAACACTCTTTTATCGGAATGCCCATGAGGTCACAACCCTCCGGCCTCAAGCAAAATGCTGCAAACGAATCTCCGAGAAAAAGAATACTTGACCGGCAAGTCTATTATTGATTAGAATTCTTGAATCTTTGGCAGATCCTCAGGAAACCGAAACATTAAAACGACGAAAGGTCTCTCGCTTGAGATGGAGGAAGAGTAATGGACTATATCGATGAGCTCATCCAGATCGTAGGGAAGAAGAATGTGAAGACGGATCAGATCGAACGACTCTGCCATTCCCGGGACATGTCCGTGCACGAATGCGTCCCCGATGCCGTGGTCTTTGCAAAGACGACCGAAGAGGTCTCAAAAATTCTCAAACTGGCCAATGACCATAATATCAAGGTCATCCCACGGGGATCAGGAACCAGCACCACAGGAGCCATTCTTCCATGTTTAGGCGGCATCATCCTCGATGTCAGCCGGATGAATCAGATCAAGGAGATCAACCGAAAAGACGGCTATGCAGTGGTGGAGCCCGGGGTGATCTGCCAGACGTTGAACAATGCCCTTGCTCCCACCCATTTCTTTCCTCCTGATCCTGGCAGTGCCACGATTGCCTCGATTGGTGGAATGGTCTCAACCAATGCGAGCGGTAACCGGGCGATCAAATACGGCACGACCAAAGACTACGTCATGGGAATGGAGGTCGTCCTGGCCGATGGAAGGGTGATGAGAACTGGTTCAACCGCTCCCAAGACCTCCTCAGGTTATGATCTGGCCCACCTCTTCTGTCGGGCAGAAGGGACCCTGGGGGTGATGACTGAGATCACAGTCAAGATCCTGCCCATGCCGGAATACATCGCCTTTGCCCAGCTCTGGTTCGCCACAGTGGAGGATGCAGGAAAAGCAGCCGAAGGGATCCTTACGGCTGGCATCCCCCTTTCCTCCTGTGAGATTCTGGATCGGCTCTCCATCGACGTGGTCAATAAGGCAATGGGGCTCAACATCCCTGATAATGTGGGTTGCATCCTTTTCGTTGAGATCGACGGAAATCGTCAGGCGGTAAAAGAGAACATCGGGAAGATCGACAAGATCTCGAAGGAGTGTCATGGCCTTGGCAACCAGTGGGACGATGATCCCGCAAAACGTCTCAAGATGTGGGCAGGCCGCCAGGGTCTCGTCCCCTCTCTCTCCAAGGTGAGGAGGGGAGCGAAATTGGTCCCCCTGGTGGAGGATTTCGGCGTTTCGATCTCCAAGATCCCTGAGATGATCCGCGACCTCCAAAAGCTCCGTGAAAAGCATAACTTCCCGATCCCGGTCTTCGGCCACATTGGCGATGGCAATCTCCATGCCGTTCTGATTATCGATGGCCGCAAAAAGGAGGAGTGGGAGATCGCCAGAAAGATCGCCCAGGACTTCATCGATCTGACCATGAAATATAAAGGAACGCTGACCGCTGAACATGGGATCGGCATCGCCAAGGCGCCGTACATTCACCATGAACTCGGTGTGAGTCTCGACATAATGAGGGCCATCAAAAAAGCGCTCGATCCCAACAATATCCTGAACCCTGGTAAATTGGGCCTCGACGATACGACCAAAGATATCTATGACTACTTCACCTACAAAGAGTTCATCGAGACCCCGGAGAAGATCCGGAGCTTCGGCCAGGCAGTCGATAATGAGATCCTCGCCTGTATCAACTGCGGCTTCTGCCGCGCTGGTTGTACGGTCTATGCAAGGACCGGCCTAGAGTCAGAAAATGCCCGGGGCAGGGTGATCCAGGCCTATTACATGATGAAAGGGGTGCTCGAACCCTCGAAGGAGGTGGCGGACAGGTTCTACCTCTGCACCACCTGCCTCAATTGTAAGGCGACCTGTCCTGCAGGTGTGGTCGTCTCCGACATTGTGGAGGCGGGCCGGCGGCGGCTGGTGGAGGCAGGTTTTCTTCCCGACATTCATAAGATTTTGATGGACAACCTGAAGAGCACCGGAAACCCATTCGGTGAGCCGAGGGAGAAGCGGACAGACGTCTACCCGTCAACCTATCAACCCAGGAAAGGGCCTGTCGAAGTCCTCCTCTTTGCAGGATGTGTGACATCGTATCAAGACATCACCATCATCCCGAGCATCATGAAGATCCTTGACAAGGCAGGGGTCAACTATACCGCCCTCGGAAAGGACGAGAACTGCTGCGGATACATCTCCTACCTGGTGGGAACAAAGGAGTTCAAAGAGGTGGCGGAGAAAAATATAGAGACCTTCTCAAAAGTGAAGCCCGGACAGATCGTGACCACGTGTGCGGGTTGCTACAAGACCTTCAAGGATCTCTACCCGAAGTATGTCGCCTTCGACACAGAGGCAATTCATGCGATCGAATATATCGATCGCCTGGTCGAAGCCAAGAGACTTCGATTTAAAGATGGAGAGGCGATGAAAGTGGCTTACCACGATCCCTGCGACCTGGGCCGTCACCTCAACATCTTCGAGCCGCCCAGGAACCTCCTTAAAAAGATTCCCGGGGTAACCCTGGTGGAGTTCAGGAACAATCGGCTCCTGGCCAAATGCTGCGGTGGCGGAGGGGGGATGAAGGCATTCAATACCGAGCTTTCAGGAGAGATCGCCTATCAACGGATGTTAGAGGCCCTGGAGGTGGGTGCCGATACCGTGGTCTCAGCCTGTCCGGCCTGCAAGTCAAACCTGCAACTGGCCGCAGCAAGACTGCGAAAAGAGAAGAAGGGCCGGATCAAGGTGATGGATATCACGGAGTTAGTAGCTGAAGCCATCGCCTGAAAGGCGAAACTCGAAGCACGAAATCCCTGCCTGCAGGCAGGCGAAATTCGAAACAAGCATGGAGGTTCAAAATTGAAATGACCGAAACAGGAAATACAGTTTTGGATTTTGAAATTTATATTTTGGAACCGTTTCGAATTTCGACATTCGGATTTCGGATTTTTATTCAATAAAGTAGTCTTCCCAGATCTCGTCAAGTCTTTCGAACATCTCCCGCAGTTCATAGAGGAGGGTCATCCCGCCGAGATAATCTTCGAGTGAAACAGCCCTTGTCGCCTCTACAAATCGCTCGCATCGTTCTTCCATGGCGTTTCGGAGGACATCACATCCGATGGCCTGGGCCTGACTCGCCTCGAAGGGGAGATCGATTCGCGCGATTCCTTCCCTGTCATAATATCTCATATGGATGCAACGGAGGCACCTGTTTCTTCGGAGCTGAACCGCCTGGTCGATCTCTTCATCGAGCACCTGACGGATCATCTTTTTGAGCAGGGCTTCTCTCTCACGTTCCGACATCGCCTCCGTCAACCTGACAATATCTCTCTTGGCCTCCTGGATCGCATAAGACTCGGCCTCGATGATAAACCGCGGCATCCCGGCTCGTTCCAGTCGAAGCAATCTGAGCTCCTGGAGAAGCAGCTCCCTAATCCCGGATCTCAGGTTTTCTCTCAATCCCTTCTTCCGCGGAGGCATCGAATCCTCCTCTCAAGAAAAGATCTCTCTCGGCCATGGATTAGAACTGAACTGCCCCCACCTTGAAGGCGAAGGGTTTCTGCCCTCCCCGATGGGGACATTGAAAGGTTACCAAATCTCTGTAAAAAAAGCAATCCGTAGAACAGTTTAGGTAGTGTACAATTTGTGTGTCAGGGGGGATACTCAGATGTGGACAGGGCGGAGAAAGTGGATTGTAGGGCCAATAGGGAGGTCAGTTTTAAATGGCTAAAGCCTCTTTGTCCTAAA
>JACAEX010000066.1 GCA_013388635.1 Syntrophaceae bacterium
GGAACCCAGTTTTACACGTTCCTGGTTCCCTGCCTACGCAGGGACGGAGCTTGGATTCCCGCCGAAGTTTACCCCGTACTTGTCAATTAGACCCGACCACGAGATGCAGGGCGGGAATGGCGTTATGTCTTGTCAATTATGGACTCCTTAGTATGAGTGATGAATTCGGAGTTCGGAGTAAAGAAATTACGAACCTTAAAGCTCGAACTACGAGATTCAAGAAGGATAAAAAAAGAATGATTGCCAATTATGGTTTTAAGGATGGGTCGGGCGACTGGTTTATCACGATCGATACAGACCGGTGTAATGGATGCGGGAAATGCGCGAACGTCTGCCCGGCCAAGATCCTTGAGATAGGACCGGATGAGATTGATGTCTCCCGAGAAGAATCCGTGGCTTTCATAAAACATGAGGAACGGAAGAAGATTCGCTATGCTTGCGCTCCTTGCAAGCCGGGATACGGGCGCAAGCCTCCGGCCTGCGTCGAGGTCTGCCAGCCCGGAGCCATCTCCCACTCAGAAGGCTGGAAGCTTATGCACGGCCGATCAGAACAAACACAGTGATCAGTAGTTCATTGTTCATCATTCACTGTCTATCGTTCATTGTCCATTGTTCATTGTTTAATTTATGAGTCGAGAAGAAGATCTCAAAAATGAAGGTCCCTCCTTTTCCCTCTCCCTCGAAGGGAGAGGGTTGGGGTGAGGGAGAATACGGCCTCAAGAAATGAGTCGAGAAGAAGAACTTAAGAAAGAAGGATGGGAGAAGCGGTTCACGATCGATGAACCCCGTCTCTCAGAAATGGTCGAGCAATACAAGGAATTGGGTTTCGAGGTTCTTCTCGAACCCGTGGATACTTCCTCTGAAGAGTGCTTCAGCTGTTTCATAGACCCCGCCTTCAGCGATCGTTACAAAACCATCTACACCCGCCGAAAGAACAGCTCTTTTTAACTCACCAGCCTGTTGCATTTCGACCATAAAACAGGATATAAAAATAAGTTAGTCCGAAAAATGGGGGCGGTCTCCGGTGGACCAAAATCAGCAGAGGGAAGGAGGAAAAATAATGGCAGAGCTTGGATTTATTGGTTTAGGCATAATGGGTAAGCCGATGGCTGGCCATCTGGTCGCTGCCGGCCATACGGTCCATGTTTACGATGTTCGACCTGAACCGGTCAAGGAGCTATCGACCAGGGGTGCGAGGCCGTGTCGTTCCTGCAAAGAGGTGGGGCAAAAATCGAACATCATCTTTATCATGGTCCCTGACACACCTGATGTCGAAGCCGTGCTCTTCGGCCCGGATGGACTGGCAGAGGGGCTAAGGTCCGGGTCGATCGTCGTAGATATGAGTTCGATCTCTCCGATCGCCACAAAGGAGTTTGCAAAAAAACTGACCGCAATGGGGGTGAAGATGCTGGATGCGCCTGTTTCCGGTGGCCAGGTTGGGGCTGAGAATGCCACCCTCTCCATCATGGTAGGAGGACCTGTTGAGGTATTCAACGAGGTGAAACCCTACTTTGAGCGGATGGGCAAGAACATCGTCCATATTGGCGGCCACGGCGACGGTCAGACCTGTAAGGTGGCCAACCAGATTGTGGTCGCCCTGACCATTGAGGCAGTGGCAGAAGCCCTCTTATTTGCCTCCAAGGCAGGTGCTGACCCAGTGAAGGTCCGGGCTGCATTGCTTGGAGGGTTTGCTCAAAGCCGAATCTTGGAATTGCATGGGGAGAGGATGATCCATCGGAAATTTGATCCTGGATTTCGTATCCGATTGCACCAGAAGGATTTAAACCTGGCTTTGCAAGCAGCCCGGAGCCTGGGATTGAGCCTGCCCAACACCGCCACAGCCCAGGAGCTCTTCAATGCAGTGGCAGCCCAGGGCAGCAGTGATTTGGACCATTCTGCCATGGTCCTTGCGCTCGAAAAGCTCGCCAATCATACGATCAAAGGATAGGGCACTGTAAAAAAGGGGGCACCCACCTGGCCTATTCCTCCTGTCCAATGCCAAGGGGTGCCCCCATTCCCATTCGTCTATAACTGCTCACGGTCAATTCAGCCGTATGTTAATCGCGCTTCAGCGCTTTTTCTACGGACTCTGCATGTCTTATAAAGTCCTCCCACTTTTTTCTATCCTCAATCTCCATCTCCTTCATCAAGATACCCGCCCTGAAATAATGGAATTCCTCTCTCGAGCCAAAGTCGTACCATCGAACCACTCCTTTCGCTCTGAGCCTTTCACTCCTTGGCGGCATCTCTATATCCAGCTCTAATAATTTTTCATTCATTACGATGAAAGGAATCAGTTTGATAGGCTCCTCTCCCTGTTCAATGAGAAGATGGCCATTTTTCAGACTTATCCGGAATTCAATTGAGAGACCGTTCCGGGAGACATCTCGAATCTCCACATGGATCGGTGCTGACGGTTTGCCTATTCCTAATAGCCTTACGGTGACCGGAAGCGGAATGAATAATCTGCGGAACCTTCGGCGTTTGGCCATTTCGCCTTCTCATCTGTCCTGATCTTTGCTTCGTGATTTCAAAGGGTCCATCACCTTTTCTCTCTAAAGTCTATTGAAGTCCATCCAAAAAGTCAATGATTGGAGCCAGGGGTAGTGTACAATTTGTGTGTCAGGGGGGATACTCAGATGTGGACAGGGCGGAGAAAGTGGATTGTAGGGCCAATAGGGAGGTCAGTTTTAAATGGCTAAAGCCTCTTTGTCCTAAA
>JACAEX010000084.1 GCA_013388635.1 Syntrophaceae bacterium
CGAAATCAGATTCTGGTGCGAGGGAAAACTGATCGATGTGCAACGCATTAAAAATACCGACCTCAAAGGTGTGCACTTTTAAAACTTAAAGTGTGCACTTTTAAATTTTAGCTAACAGTCAAATTCTTCTCCAGGAAAAAGAGGGGAAGAGGCAACCCTTGCCTTTTTGATTTCGATGGTTTAATAATAGCTAATCTGAGCCATTCGGTGTCCCTGAAGGAGATCCTTATGTTGCGTATACTCAGAGAACATGCGACGTCCTGGATGCTTAAAGGTATCCTGCTCCTCGTAGCTGTCACCTTCATCTCATGGGGAGGTTATTCCCTGATCCGTGAGAAGAAAGAGACGTACGCAGCCAGGGTGAACGGGGTCGTCATCGAAATGAGAGACTTCGGTGAGAGCTACCAGAATGTGATGAAACAGTACCGGGACGCCTTAGGTCCATCCTTTTCCGAGAAGATGGCCGAGGAGCTTCGCCTGAAAGAAAAGGTCCTGAATGACCTGATTTCTCGGGTTCTCATTCTCCAAGAGGCAGCCCGTCTCGGGTTCGATATCTCCAACGAAGAACTGAGAGAGTCCATCGAATCCGTTCCCTCCTTTCAGGTGAACGGCCAATTTGACCGGCGTCTGTACGAAAGGTTTCTCCGCATCAATCGGATGAGCGCAGAGCAGTTCGAGCGGACTCAGCGGGAGGGACTTCTTTTCTTAAAAGTAACGGATCTGATCAGGTTGAACGCCGGGAGGGTTTCCGAAGAAGAGTTGCTGGAGACCTACCTCTTTGAGAACGAACGGATCAACCTCCATTTCCTGAAGATCGCGCCGGAGTCCTTCGGGGCGCAGGTGACTCTAAACGAGATGGAGATCAAGGAATACTTTCAGAAACATCCAGAGGAGTTCCGGATCCCGACATTTGTTCAGATTCAATATCTCCTCTTCCGCCCATCCGATTTCGAAGGGAAGGTCCAGGTCTCATCCGAGGAGATCAAACGATACTACGATCTTCATAAAGATCGATTCAGGATACCCAAAAAGGTAAGGGCAAGAGAGATCCTGATCCACGTCAGCCCAGAGGACCCACCGAATCGAGTTGAAGAGAAGAGGAAGAAGGCAGAGGAGATCCTGGAGAAGCTCAAGAAGACGAAAGATTTCGTCTCACTGGCAAAGCAGTATTCTGAGTCGAAGACCGCCTCCAGAGGAGGAGAGATGGGATGGATTCAGAGAGGGACTTTGGAGGAATCGGTTGAGAGGGCCCTCTTCTCAATGAAGGCTGGCGAAGTAAGTGGGGTGACCATAGGAAGAAATGGTTTCTATATCTTTAAGGTGGACGAGGTGGTCGAGGAGAAGGGGAGGTCTCTGGAGGAGGTGAGAGACCAGATCCTTCAGACCCTGAAGAAGGAGAAGGCGAAGAGCGAGGCCTCCCGCAAGGCAGAGGACGC
This sequence comes from Syntrophaceae bacterium, assembly GCA_013388635.1. GTDB lineage: Bacteria > Desulfobacterota > BSN033 > BSN033 > UBA1163 > JACAEX01. The sequence continues at coordinate 1,437 of JACAEX010000084.1, forward strand.
CTTCTACTCCCTTTTCCGGAGCCGGGACCTGGAGGGATACGCACGGGAGAAGGGAGTTCCGATCAAGACCACAGCCCTCTTCAAAGAAGGGGATTATATCCCGGAGATAGGAAAGGATCCTGCCTTCTACTCCAGTGCCTTTTCGCTCAAAGTCGGAGAGATCTCTCCTGTGGTCAACATCCCACCGAACCTCTACATCCTCAAATTGATCGACCGGAAGGAGTCGCGGATTCCGCCTCTGGAAGAGGTGAGAGAGGAGGTTAGAAAAAAGGTGTTAGGAATGAAATGTGAGGAGAAGGCCCGTCAGGTTGCCGAAGACCTCCTCAATCAGATTCGGTCGGGCAGGAACATGAACGAGGTGGCCAGGGAGAAGGGGTTCCCCCTCCAGGAGACGGGCTTCTTCACCCGGACAGGTGGATTGGTCCCAAAGATCGGGCTGGTTGGCGATTCCATCGCACTTCTCTCCTCACTGACAGAAAAAACACCTCTGCCCAAGGAGGTCTTACGAATCAAGGATACCTATTTCGTCGTGAGATTGGCAGCCCTGGAGCCTGCGGATCTCGGCCAATTCCCGTCGATCAAGAAGAACCTCCAAAAAAGGCTCCTGCTCCAGAAGCAAGAAGAGTCGTTCCAGTACTGGCTTGAGCAACTACGTGCCAAAGCCAAGATCGAGATCAACAAAGACCTGCTATAATCTTTCAGGAACCGAATCCGAGCCCTTCAGCATCCCTGCTCTCCTTGGAACATTGAAGTTGTGAGAATCGTTCGATTCAGGTGGGAGAGTTACCGAGGCCTTTCCTTCTGAAAAGATCAATGTTTCTTGCGGGTGGGAAGGGTGAGCTGTCTTCCGGATTCGGCATGGGGGATGCCGAAATGCTGATAGGCCAGCTCCGTCGCCTTTCTCCCGTTCTGCATCCTTGCGACGAAGCCGATCTTAAGCAGAAAAGGTTCGACCATATCGACCAGGGTGTCGGTTTCCTCCTGTAGGGTCGCCGCAATCGCCTCCAGACCCACCGGCCCTCCTTTATAGTAGCGGATAATGGTTTCGAGGAATCTGCGGTCGAGGCTGGTCAACCCCATCTCGTCAACCCCTTCCAGTTGGAGCGCCTCATCCGCGATCGTCTTGTCGATCCTTCCCTGGCCCCGGATCTGGGCAAAATCCCTCACCCTCTTGAGAAGGCGATTCGAAATCCTCGGTGTGCCCCTCGATCTCTTGGCAATCTCCTCTGTCCCCTCCTCGTCGATCGGGACTCCGAGAAGGGCCGCGGATCGCTTGACCACCTGGCAGAGCTCTTCCACAGAATAGAAATCGAGGTTGCGCAAGATCCCGAACCTCTCCCGAAGGGGAGCGGAGAGGAGCCCAGCCCTTGTGGTTGCACCCACAAGGGTAAACTGCTCCAGCCGGTACCGATGGCTCCTCGCATGCGCCCCCTTATCGAAGATGAAATCGATGCAGAAGTCCTCCATCGCAGGATAGAGAAACTCCTCCACCACCTTGGGCAGACGGTGAACCTCATCAATAAAGAGGACGTCTCCCCGTTCCAGATGGGTCAGGATGCTGATCAGGTCTCCACCCTTCTCGATCGCAGGCCCGGAAGAGGTGACGATGCGAACGCCCATCTCCGTGGCAATGATATGGGCGAGGGTCGTCTTCCCAAGCCCTGGAGGCGAATGGAAGAGCACGTGATCCAAGGGCTCGCCTCGCTTCTTGGCCGCCTGGATCGCGATCTCCAAGGTCTCCACCACCTGTCTCTGGCCGATATATTCGGAGAGCTTTCGAGGCCTCAGATCGAGAAAGTCCTCAGCTTCCTGAGGAGTCCCCTCCTTAACCTCTGGCTCTCTCTCCCCTTCAGACCTTTTCATATCCTCCCCTGTAGGCAAGCACCCAATGACAAGGATCAAATCCCAAATGAATGCCAATGTTCAAAATCCAAATTCCAAACGAAAATAGTTTCAGCCGTTGAGAATGGGGGCTTGGAATTTTTTGAAATTTGGGATTTCAAGGGATGGCTCCCTTCTGGCCTCGATACACTTCTTCAAACAGCTCTTCCGGCGTGGCGATATTTGGATTTCTCCGGAGCGCCTCACTGACCAATCTCTGTGCCTCGCTCACCTTGTGGCCAAGATCTTTCACCAGGACTTCGATGACCTGCTTCTTAAAATCGATCGCCTCCCCCTCGACCGGGATTTGATCCTCCCTCATCAGGGCAAATTTACCGACCTTTCCGTGAAGCGTGGCGATGATCTTGTCCGCTGTCCTCTTCCCGATCCCCTTCAGGCTCTCAAGGGTTTTTGAATCCCTCTCCTCAATCGCCCTGGCGATCTTAGGGATCGGCAGGACAAGGGCTTTGACCGCTGTGGGTGGGCCGATGTCCTCCACCGTGATAAACTTTTCAAAGAACTCCTTTTCCGGCTCAAAGTTGAAACCGATCAGCAGAGGCTTGGGTTGCCGCTCGGTCTGATGGTAGTAGATGTAGAGTTTGATGATCTCGCCATCCTCCCCTGCCCTCTTTGAATTGAAGGTCTTTCGCACAACGGCAGGGAGCAGAATTTCATAGCCCACGCCATTAGACAGAACCACCACCCTATCCTCTTCCTTCTTTAACAGCTTCCCTTCGATATATCGGATCATCTCCTCAACCCTAAAAATCCGAAATTCGAAACAAGTCCAAGATGACAAAATTCTAAACGTTCATTTGTCTGGGAAATTAGAGCTCTCAACATTCGTGCTTGTTTAGGATTGATCCCTCCGGGATGCTTCGCCCGTGCTTCGCATTTCGCATTTTTCTACTTCGTCTTTAAGAAGAGCAGAAGTTACCATTTAAAATTCCCATTTCGAGAGAGGCCGGTTAAAGCCAGGGCAAGGGCATCGCCGGCATGGCTTGAACTGAGAGGGGCCTCGATATTCAGGATCCGTCGGATCGCCCTCTGAATCTGTTCCTTCTCCGCACGACCGCTTCCGGTTAAGGCGCTCTTGACCTCTGTGGGCCTGATCTCCATCACCGCAATCCTCTCCTCCTCAGCAGCCAGGTAGATGACCCCCCTCACCTCCCCGAGCTGAATGGCTGCCTTTGGAAACTGTTTCAGAACAAAGACCTCTTCTAAGACGAGAAGATCGGGATTCCATCTCTTGAAAAGCCTCTTCAACTCATCGTAGATCGTCTTTAGACGGATGGGGATAGGCTGGTTGGCATCTGTTCGAATGGCACCCCAATCACGCGCCTTTCCTCCCCTCGGAAGGGTCTCCACAACCCCAAAACCTGTCATGGCCAGACCCGGATCGATTCCGATCGCCTTCATCCTAAGCTTTCACCCGATTTACTGTGAGATTAGAAATAAAAAAGCCACCCGTGGGAGTCCCCTCCTCAATGAGGTGGCTTTCATTCTCTTAACACCACAATCGTTTAGGCGCTGAGCCGTTCCATCTCCTCATCAGCGATATCGAAATTGGCATAAACCTTCTGGACATCATCCGAATCCTCAAGCCCCTCCATCAATTTGAGCATCTGCTCCGCCTCTTTCCCTGTCAGACGGACCGTGCTTTGAGGAACCATGGTCACCTCAGCATAGGAATATTTGAAGCCAGCGGCCTCGATCGCCTTCTTCACATCTTCAAATGCAGCCACGTCGGTCGTCACCTCAAACTCTCTGCCCGTATCTTTCACATCGAGGGCCCCTGCGTCCAGTGCCACCTCGATCAAACGATCCTCATCAACGCCGCTCTTATCGATGAGGATCAGCCCCTTCTTTTCAAACATCCACGAGACACAACCCGATTCCCCCAGGCTTCCATTATGTTTGGAGAAGATGTGCCTGACGTCAGCAACTGTGCGGTTCTTGTTGTCCGTCAACACCTCCAACATCATCGCCACCCCGCCAGGACCGTACCCCTCATAGATCAATTCCTCGTAGTTGACGCCTTCCAGCTCCCCGGTCCCCTTTTTGATCGCCCTCTCGATATTCTCCTTGGGCATGTTTTCAGCCTTGGCTGCGTTGACGGCCGTCCGGAGTCTTGGGTTGGCATTGATGTCTCCACCGCCCAAACGGGCAGCGACCATGATCTCCTTGATGATCTTGGTGAAGACCTTCCCCCGCTTGGCATCCGCCGCCCCTTTTTTCCTTTTAATCGTGCTCCATTTCGAATGCCCTGACATCGATCTATCCCGAAGATAGCGGTGTAAGATTGGTGGGCGCTACTGGATTTGAACCAGTGACCTCCTGCGTGTGAAGCAGGCGTTCTCCCCCTGAACTAAGCGCCCTTTCAAATTAACCCTATTTTATAAGAAATTATTAAATTGTCAACCCTTTCTCCGTCCTCCGCATTTCTCGTATTTGGATTGCCTTCAGCTCTGATCTCGGGCTTTGATGGACCTGGACGGATCAGACCCCTAACAATCCCCGTCCTATCGAAGAGATTGACATGGATAACCTTATGGATATAATAGGGCTGAGGTTCAGGCATGGGCTGAGCAATGAGAAGATAAGGCTGAGGTCAGGTGATGAACATCTCCGATCTGCTCATTAAGAGTGCTTCACGTAAGCCAAAGCATCCGGCCATCCGCTTCCTCGGACGAACGATCACCTACGAAGAGCTAAACCGGCAATCGGATCGTCTCTCCCATGGACTGGTTCGTTCAGGACTCCGGTCTGGAGATGTCTGCGTATTGATGATGCCCAACTCCATTGAATGGGCTATCGTCTACTATGCACTGGCCAAGGTCGGGGCTGTGGTCCTGCCCGTGAACTTCCTTTATCGAAAGGGAGAGCTTGAGCACATCTTCAAGGACTCTGGCGCACGGGCCTTCATCGGCCATAGAGAGTATCTCGATCACCCTCGCCAGGTGATGGAGAACCTTCCAAAGATGGATCTGCGCATCGCCCAAGGGGTGACTCCTGGTCAGGGATTTGTGCCTCTTGAGGAACTCTTCATTGACGAAGGGTCGTTTGATCCTTATCCAAGCAAGGACGATGACACCTGGACGATCATCTACACCAGTGGCACAACCGGCCGTCCCAAAGGGGCTATGCTCACCCACTATAATATGGCGAGCAATGCCATGACCGTGGCCAACATGCGTTCGACCGATCCCAATGACGTGGTCTTTGGCGTCCTCCCTCTTTTCCACATCTACGGCCAGACAAGCGCTTTCAACTCTTCCATCTATCTGGGTTTAACCATACGGCTCTGGCCCCAATTCCAGGCAGAGGAGCTCTTTTCAGCCATCGAGGAGGAAGAGAGCTCGATCCTGATCGCAGTCCCCACCATTTTCAACCGTCTGGTGGAGTTAGCCGATCTTCGCCCGCCGAGGCGTTCCGGTCTCCGGTTCTGTGTCTCAGGAGGCGCTTCCCTTCCGGTGGAGGTGTTGCGCCGATTCCAGGATCGCTTCCATACCACCATTTACGAAGGATACGGACTGACCGAATGCTCGCCGGTCTGTGTGGAAAATCCCTTCGGTCGCCAGACCCGGCCGGGATCGATTGGCCTTGCCATTCCAGGTTTTGAAGCCCGTATTGTGAACGACCGGGATGAAGATGTCTCCGTGGGAGCAGTCGGAGAGCTCATCATCCGGGGGCCCGGGGTGATGAAAGGATACCTGAATCAGCCCGAGGCCACTGCCGAGACCCTTCGAGGAGGATGGTTACATACAGGCGACCTGGCCCGCGTGGACGGGGATGGATATATCTACATCGTGGATCGAAAGAAGGAGATGATCATCCGTGGGGGATATAATGTTTACCCGCGGGAGATCGAGGAGATCCTCTACACCCATCCGGATGTGGTGGAGGCAGCCGTGCTGGGCGTTCCAGATGCGGATCTGGGAGAGGAGGTGGCAGCTGCCGTGGTCCTTCGCGAAGGAGCCTGTACGACACCGGAGGATCTCAAACAGTTTGTCAAAGAACGCGTTGCCCCCTATAAATATCCAAGAAAAATCCGTCTGGTCAAGGAGCTACCCAAAAGCCACACCGGCAAGATCCTCAAGCGGGCCATCCATCTCGAAGATTAAGGCATTCGATTATTTGATCATTCGACCGGGGATCCAAAGGGCCAGATCAGGGATCAGGATGACGATGATCAAGCCAATGGCCTGAAGCACCACAAAAGGCATGATCGATTGGTAGATCTCACTCATCGTCGTTCCCTCAGGAGCAATCGCTTTCATATAGAAGAGATTGAAGCCGAAGGGTGGTGTGAGGTATGCCATCTCCATGTTGACACAGAAAAGGACGCCGAACCAAAGGGGGTCGAAACCCAGGGCCTGGACGATCGGAAGAAAAGCAGGGGTGCAGATCATGATGATGCCCGCAGGGTCGAGGATGCAGCCGAGGACAAAGAAGGTCAGCTGCATGGTCGCCAGGATCGCATAACGTCCACCCGGGATCTGCATCATCAGACGGGTGAGGAGTTCTCCGGCTCCGGATGCCTGGTAGATCGCAGTAAAACAGTACGCCCCGATCAATATCCAGATGATCATTCCGCTCAGTCTCGCTGTCCGAAAGACAGATTCTTTGATCAACTCCCAGTTGAGCTTGCGGTAAACGGCTGCTGAGATCACCGCTCCCAAAACGCCAAGTGCGGCTGCCTCGGATGGGGTACATACCCCGAAGTAGATCCCGCCAAGAACCAGAACGATGATGATCATCGGAAGACCTACCGCCCTGAGGGACGAAACCTTCTCCTGCCAGTTTGCCCTCTCCTCAACAGGGAGGGGTGGACCGAGTCTAGGATTTCTCCAGCATCTGATCGCAATGTAGGTGATAAATAATATGGAAAGGACCAGACCCGGCAGTATGCCTCCCATAAATAGCCCGCCGATTGAGACCCCGGTCAACGTGCCGTAAAGGATGAAAATCACGCTGGGAGGGATCAGAATGCCAAGCGCTCCTCCAGCAGAGATCGAACCCATCACGATCTTCTTCTCATAATTGCGTTTGAGCATCTGGGGCATGGCGATGATGCCCATCGAGACGGTCGCCGCACCACTGATCCCTGACATAGCCGCGAAGATGGTGCAGATGATCACTGTCCCGATGGCAAGCCCTCCACCCAATGGCCCAAGCCAGTTATGCATCATCGCATATAGGTCCTCAGCCACGCCGGACCTCTCCAGGAGCATTGCCATTAGGATAAATAGAGGAATGGAGATGAGGGTAAACTTACCCATTGCGGCAAAACCTTGAGAAGAAGCGATCATAAAACCGGAGGGCCCCCAGAGGATCAGACAGCCGATCATTCCCACTCCGCCCAGAACAAAGGCGAGGGGAAGGCCTAATGCCAGATAGAGAAAAAGGCAGCCAAACAGGATCAGGGTAACGAGCAGCGTACTCTCAATCAATTTCTCTCCCTGTAAGCAAGGTGTAAAAATTCCGAATATATCCTGCCAACCCCTGAAGCAAGAGGAGGGAGCCGCCGACCGCCAGGGACAATTTGACAGGATAGATCGGGCAGCCAAACGCAGTCGATTCACTCTCTCTCGCCATCAGGGATTCCCAACCTCTTATCCAAGCCGTCCAAACCAGGGCGCCGCACCAGAGAAAGAAAATCAGCCAGCTGAACAGGTTCACCCCTGCTCTTGTCCGGGGTGATAACCGTGAATAAAGTATATCCACATTCACATGCCCCCCTGTAGCCAGAACATAAGCGCCCAACAAAGCAACATAAATTCCATAAAGGGCCAGGGATATTTCAAAAGCCCAGATCGTGGGTCTGGCAAATATAAACCGGGCAAAGATTTCAAAAAGAATGACTCCTGTGATGATCAAAATCAGGAAACTGGTAACCTTGCCCGTCCAGTGGCTGATGCCGTCTATCACGTTGAGCACAATCTTCATTTTGAACCGCTCAATTAAAAAGGGTGGGGGCGGCCCACCCTTACGGAAGGTTTTAGTCGATATATCCCAACTCTTTTAGGAATTCTTTCATCTTGCCTATCCACTCAGCATTGGTAGGGGAAAGAGCAGCTGTCTCATCCCATATCTTTATCGCTGCCTGCTGTATCACCTTCTGGGCTTCCTTATCGAGCCAGGATACCTGCACTCCATATTTCTTCTTCATCGTTTCAAGTGCTCTTACCTCTTCCTGGATATATTCATTGCTCCGCCGCCAGCAGCGTTCTCGGAAGGCGAGGTGAACGATTTTCTGGAGGTCTGCCGGCAGCTCGTCCCAGGCCTTCTTGCTGACCATAATGAGATCGGTGGCGGAGTAAGCGAGGTTTGGCTGGACATAGTATTTGGCAGGCTCGCATAGCTTCATCGTGAGAGCGCCGGCTGCAGCTCCCCAGTGGGCCGCGTCAATCACGCCTGTCGAAAGGGCAGTATAAATCTCTTCACCCGGGACAAGGACCGGGGAAGCTCCTGCCATCTTCAGCATATCCGCGATCTTCCCGGAAGACCTCACCTTTAGTCCCTTCAGCTCAGCCAGTGTCCTGACCGGCTTTTTGGAAACCATCGCAGTGGGAAAAATCTTCTCAGTCCAGTAGACAATCCCCTTGCCGAGATGCTCTTTTCTCAAAGCATCCTCAAAGCCCATGCGGAAGTGGAAGTATTCAGCTTCCCACAACTCCCTGAATGCCAGCGGGCACTGGCCTGCTACCGCAGACAATGGCACATGGCTTATCCAGTAGGTGCTACCCGTCCCTCCCTGGATCATATTCTTTGCCCAGGCATCGAAAAGGTCCTTGGTCGGCACAAAAGTACCTGCTGGATGAACCTCGATCACCAGTTGGCCATCGGTGAGCGCCCGGATATCCTCCTCGATGAACTTCTTAAAGGGTGCATAAGAGGCGCTTGCCGCCGGCCAGTGTGTTTGAAATCTCCACTTGAAAACCTTTGCCTGAGCCGCTCCTTCCATCGCAAGGAAAGAGGAGACCAAGAAGATAACAGATACTACAAAAACCAATCCCCTCAATCTTTTCACCCTGACCATCTTCCATCCTCCTTTCGTCTTCTCCTGCATAACCTTCTTAACCTCAAAAATTCCTATGCCTCGATTTTAATCCCCGGTCCGCCCGATCGGATAACAGGTTTCTCATTTCTTAGAAAAATTAAAGAAATTTGTCAATCTAAAAATATCGGAAAAAAAGATTGACAACCGTTAGCTTGAGAATATAATACTAAACTCGGTTGCACGGAGCTTCCATGAATCCCCCATGCCGCCGCAGCCTGCCCCTAAAAGTGAGCCAGTAAGAGGGTCGTTCGTCTATGGACATGAAGCGAGACTACTATGAGGATATCGAGCTCTTCAAAAGCACCACCATCCTCATCTGCTCCATCCTCTTCCTCATCTTCCTTGCCGTCTTACCCTGGCTGATCGAGAAGTATCATCCCTTGGGCATGTCCATCTATATCGTGAATCTGATCACTGTTCATGCATTGGTCGCCATTGGTCTCAATATCCTTGTCGGATACACCGGTCAGATCTCCATGGGACATGCGGGTTTCTTTGCGATCGGAGCCTTCACCACCGTCATATTCGTATTGAATTGGAGTTTCCCTCTTTGGATCGCGCTCCCCATCGCAGGCTTCGTCTCCTCCGGTTTTGGATTTATCTTAGGACTCCCGGCACTCCGTCTGAAGGGACCCTATCTCGCGATCGCCACGCTCGGTTTCGGGATGACGATCACCACGATCATCAAACATATGGAATTCTTCGGAGGAAGGATGGGGCTTCAAGCTCCGAAGCTCCATCTCTTCGGGGCTCCGATGAAAGATATCCATTACTATTACATGATCATGGTCATCGCCGTTCTGATGGTGATCGGTGCGACGAAGCTGATCAAGACCAGAGTGGGACGCGCCTTCATCGCCATCCGGGATAGCGATATCGCGGCCGAGGCCATGGGGGTCAACCTCACCTATTACAAAACCCTGGCCTTTGCGGTGAGCGCCTTTTACACCGGGATCGGAGGCGGCCTTTATGCCTTCATCCTGGGATTTATCAACCCTGAGAGCTTCCATCTCATCATGTCGATCACCTTCCTGGCCATGGTCGTGGTCGGAGGGTTGGGGTCGATCATGGGTTCGATCGCCGGAGCAGCGCTGATGACCTACCTCGATATCAAACTTCAGGCGATTCAGGATATCCCGGTGATTGGAGCAGCCCTGCTCAACTTTTCACAAAAATATATGTCGGTCGGAGGAATCTCGAATATTGCGGTCATTGTTTATGGACTGATCATGATTCTGATTGTGCTTTTCGAACCCTTAGGAATCTTTGGATTCTGGATTCGGACGAAGAAGTACTGGAAGACATGGCCTTTTTAAAAGTAAATCCGAAATTCGAAGCACGAAATTCGAAACAAGCACAAATGTCCAAAAGACTAATTTCCAAAACAGAAAACAAATTTAGAATTTTGGTAATTAAGGCTGCCTCTAAAAATGTCATTCCTGCGAAAGCAGGAATCCAGAAGGTCTTGAAATAACTGGACTCCCGCCCCGTACTTAATACAGGGCGGGAGTGACGGACTGGGAATTATTAGAGGTTCCCTTATAATTTTGGATGTGTTTCGGATTGGTCCTTGACGGACGCTGCGCCCGATATTCAGATTTCGAATTTCTTATCGGAGATAAGCGATGTTTGGTCAACTGATTGTGAGCGGTCTGGCAGTGGGGGCGTGTTACGCCCTTCTGGCCCTTGCCATGGTCATCATCTATAAGACCTCCGAGGTGCTTAATTTTGCCCAGGGCGAGATGGCCATGGTCAGCACGTTTGTGGCCTTCACCATCCTAGATGCCTATCACGTGCCTTTCCTCTGGGCGGCCAGCTTGACGTTTTTATTCGCCATCCTCTTAGGGATCTTCTTTGAAATCGTCTTTTTGAGGCAGGCCAAGGACCCAACGGTATTGGGTTTAATCATCATCACCCTCGGCTTTGAGATGATCCTGATGGGCTTTGCCGGTTGGAAATGGGGTCCGGATCAGAGGTCTTTTCCCTTTCCGGTCTCCAATGTGGAGACCTACGATATCGGCGGCCTGTTGATCAGCAAGATCAACTTCTGGACCATCGTCATCTCCGTTGTCCTGATGTTCATCCTCTTTCTCTTTTTCCGCTATACCAAATTGGGAATCGCCATGAGGGCCACGCAACAGAACCCGTTGGCTGCTCGGGTCATGGGGATCCGGACCAAGTGGATCCTATCCTTTACCTGGGCGATCAGTTCTATAGTCGGGGCTGCAGCCGGGATGCTGATTGCAGCCCTTGGTGTACTCGACCCTCCCATGATGATGGACCCCCTCTTAAAGGGTTTTGCCTCCGGAGTCTTGGGAGGGATGACCAGCCTCCCCGGAACAGCGGTCGGAGGCGCCATATTAGGGATCATCGAGAATCTCTTTGGTGGATATATCTCCTTGGCATTCAAATCGGTCGTGGCTTTTGCCATTATCGTATTGGTGTTATGCATCAAGCCGAGTGGTCTCCTGGCAAAACACTATGTGAAGAAGGTATGAGTTCAGAGCTGTGAGTTATGAGTCATTGATCAGAATTCTAAGGAAAGGAGGAGATGAAAAATGATAAAAAGAGTTTCAGTTTTTCTGTGCGTGGCGATTTTAAGTACCTTCTTACTGTCCACCCAAAGTTCAGCTCAGAAGGTCCGTGGTGTGACAGACACCGAAATCCTGATCGGGCAATGGGGTCCCCAGACAGGACCTGCTGCTCCGTGGGGGGCTGTGGCCAGGGGGACAGATCTGCTGGTCAAGATCATTAACGAGGAAGGGGGAATTCATGGAAGAAAATTCAAGTACTTCCTTCGTGACGACTCTTATCAGCCGGCAAAAACCAAGGCCATTGCCAAGGAGTTTGTTGAGCAGATCGGTGTCTTCGCAGTGGTAGGAGGCGTGGGAGTGGCATGCGGGATGACCGCTCGAGACTATTTGATGGAAAACAAGGTCCCCTGGTGCGGTCCTGTCACCGGGGTTTACGAATGGATCACCCCGATTCAAAAATACCTCTTCGCCATCTATCCCCTCTATGACGACGAGGCCTTTAACCTGACCGGCTACCTCCACGAAAAATTGGGCTACAAAAAGATCGCCATGTTCTACCAGAACGACGACTATGGGAAGCAAGGCGTGATGGGAGTGGAACGCTACCTCTTGAAGAAGAAGATCAGTCTTGTGGCTAAGGTCTCGGCAGAGGTCACAGACCGTGACCTGAGCACCCATGCGCTCAAGCTCAAAAATTCTGGAGCAGAGGCAGTGATCATGTGGACCATGCCCACCCACGCTGCGCTGATTTTGGCCGAAACGGCCAAGATCGGGTTTAAGCCTCAATGGGCAACCAGCAATACCCTCTCTGATTCGGCTCTGATGATGCAGATCACCAAGGGTCTATGGGCGGGTATGATCAATTCCTTCTTTGGAGAACTGCCCGATTCCAATCATCCTCTGATGGTGAAGTATAGAGAATGGCACAAGAAGTTAGCCCCTCAGGAGAGATGGGGAGTCTTCTATTACGCAGGGATCATCTTCGCAGAACCATTTTTTGAAGGGGTGAGAAGAGCGGGAAGGAATCTGACGCCAGAGACGTGGATTAGCGCCATGGAGACCTTAAAGAACTGGCAGGGGATTGGTCCTCCCATCAGCTATTCCAAACCCAACCACCCGATGGATCGGCAGGGAGGCAAACACGTCTTTTATGGAAAGGTCAAACCCGATGGGAACATCCAGAGGCTGACAGACTGGATGCAGATCACGAAATAACAAATGATCGCCAAGCGCAGGGGGCGTAGGGTAAGGCAAAACATGATTACAATCGGGGAGGCTAAAGCCTCCCCTCCTCTGAAAGGGAAATGGGTATTATCATCAAAATAGAAAACCTGACGATCTCCTTTGGTGGGATCAGAGCCCTGAACAACGTAAGCTTTGAAGTGGAGAAGGGCTCCATCTATTCGATCATCGGGCCGAACGGAGCTGGAAAGACGACCATCTTCAACTGCATCACTGGGATCTATCCTCCGGATTCCGGAAAGATTATTTACAAAGGGGAAGAGATCACCCATTTTAAACCTTACCAGGTTGCCAAAAAGGGAATTGCACGAACCTTCCAGAACATTGAGCTCTTCTCCCATATGACGACCATGGATAACCTGATGTTGGGTCGCCACCTGCACATGAAAACAGGGGTCTGGAGAGGGGCCACCTTCATTTACAAGGGTTCCAAGGCGGCCAGAGAGGAGATTGCCCATCGAGCGAAAGTGGAAGAGATCATCGACTTCCTCGAATTGCAGGCTGCGAGAAATCAGTTTGTGGTCAACCTTCCTTACGGAACTCGAAAACTTGTGGAACTTGGCCGCGCCCTGGCCCTGGAGCCAGAGCTCATCCTCTTGGACGAACCCTCCGCTGGAATGAACATGGAGGAGAAAGCGGATCTCATGTTCTCGATCCAGGATATCCGGGATGACCTCGGCATCACGGTCATTCTCGTCGAACACGATATGAACTTGATTATGGACATCTCCGATAGAATCCTGGCCTTGAATTATGGTGAGAGGATAGCAGAGGGATTGCCCGAAGAGATCCAGAAGCATCCTGAAGTTCTGAAGGCGTACCTGGGCGAGGAGGAAAAAGTTGCCTAGAATCTATGACAATGAACGTTAAACAACGAACGATGACCTGTCTATCGCCTTTTTTGTTCATGGTTCATCGTTCACGGTTCATCGTTCATGGTTCATTGTACATTATGGCTTCCTAACCATCACCGAATGACAATAGAGGTCGGGCTTGATTATGGCAACTGACGGAATTCTAAAGGTTAAAAACATTGAAACCCTTTACGGATTGATCATGGCCATCCGGGGGGTCTCCTTAGAGGTTCAGGAGGGACAGATCGTTTGCATCCTCGGAGCCAACGGCGCGGGAAAGACCACGATTCTGAAGACGATCATGGGGCTTTTAGAGGATCAGCCCGACAAGGGGACCATTGAATTCATGGGAAAGAGGATCGATGGAAAGGATGCAGAGGAGATCGTCCATCTGGGGATCTCCTATGTTCCAGAAGGAAGGGAGGTCTTTCCGGAACTGAGCGTGGAGGAGAATTTGAAGATGGGGGCATACACCCGCAAGGATCCGAAAGGGGTGAAGGAGGATTACAACCGGGTGATCAGCCATTTCCCCATTCTGGCAGAGAGAAAGAGCCAATGGGCGGGGACATTGAGCGGCGGAGAACAGCAGATGCTGGCCATCGGCAGGGCCTTAATGGCCAGGCCCAAGCTGTTGATGTTGGATGAACCTTCACTGGGGCTCTCCCCCATCCTCGTCCACGAGATCTTCAGAATCATCAAGACGATCAATGGAGAAGGGACGACGATTCTGCTCGTCGAGCAGAATGCCAAGATGGCCTTGAAGATATCGGATTACGGTTTTGTACTCGAGAACGGAAGGATCGTCGCAGCCAATACCCCGAAGATCCTCTTGGAAGACGAGGATGTGAAGGAATTCTATTTGGGCATCCGATCCGAGGAGTCGGTGAAGGGCTATCAGAGGTGGAAACGGAAGAAGAGATGGCGCTAATTTGATTAAGAAATCCGAAATTCTAATGATCAAATTTCCGAAACATTTTTTACTTTTTAATCTGAATTTCTTTCGGATTTCGAGTTCCCCCACGTCCTGCAACCCTATATAGCATTTATCTGCAATAAACCCTCAACCGCTCTTATACATGGCTTCAATAATATCCTTGTAGGCCTCGTTGATGAACTTCCGCTTCACTTTCATCGTCGGTGTCACTTCACCATCCTCCTCATAAAGCTTTTTGGGGATGATGGTAAACTTCTTGACCTGCTCCACCTGGGCAAGGGTCTTGTTCACCCTGTCCACCTCCCTCTGAATCAGCTGCTTGATCTCAGGCGCCTGGGTGAGGCTTGCGTAGGTTCCGAATTGAATCTTATGATCCTGGGCATACTTGATCACGTTCTCTTCATCGATCGCGATCAATGCCACCAGGTATCTCCTCCGGTCTCCGATGACCACCGCATCATTGATATAAGGGCTAAACTTGAGCTGATTCTCTATATTCTGTGGAGCGATATTCTTACCGCCCGCGGTGATGATCAAATCCTTTTTTCGATCGGTGATCTTCAGAAAACCGTCCTCATCGAGCTCGCCCACATCTCCTGAATGAAGCCAGCCGTCCTTGAGCGTCTCTGCCGTGGCCTCCGGGTTCTTAAAGTATCCTTTAAACACCCCTGGACCCCGAACGAGTATCTCACCGTCTGGAGCGATCTTCACCTCCACGCCTGGCAGGGGCTGGCCGACCTTGCCGATTTTAAGGCTTCCCTTGCGGCTGACCGTGGTCACGCCCGTCCCTTCTGTCTGGCCATATCCTTCGATGAGCGGAAGTCCAATGGCATTAAAGAATTTCAGCACATCCGGTGAGATGGGTGCAGCTCCGGAGTAGGCAACCCTGACCCGATCAAAGCCCAACCTCTCCTTGAGCTTCCGGAAAACGGCCATGTAAGCAGCCAGGTAAGCCAATTTCAGGTAGGGAGGGACAGGTTTGAAATTCAGTGTCAAGCTGGCATACTTCATCCCGATGGCCATACAGATCTTGAAGACCGTCCGTTTAAACCACGTGGCATCTGACATTCGTATCATAATCCCGGAGGCATACTTTTCCCAAATCCGCGGGACCCCGTAGGTAACGGTCGGAGAAACCTCCTTCATATTCTCCATGATCGTATCGGTATTCTCGATGAAATTGACAACCGTGCCGTACCGGATGTTGATCATCACGGTAAAGAGCTGTTCGAAGATGTGGCACAAAGGAAGAAACGAGAGGGTCTCGTCTCCGTCTCGGATGGGATTGGCCGCCACCATGGCCTCGCTCATGAAGAGGAGATTGCGGTGGGTCAGCATCGCCCCTTTTGGAGGGCCGGTTGTGCCAGAGGTGTAAATCAGAACGGCGAGGTCATCGGGCTTGACGTCATTGATTCGTTGTTCGAAGAGACCGGGGTTTTTTTCATCGTACTCTTTCCCCAATCTTAACAGGTCATCAAAACTGATCAACAGCGGGTCTCGATAACGCTTCAACCCCTCCATCTCGATGACGATCACCTTCTCCAGGTGGGGAGTCTCCTTCCTGAATTTGAGGGTCTTATCGAACTGCTCTTCATTCTCTGCGATGTAGAATCTTGATCCGGAGTTCTGGACAATGTAGCCGCATTGCTCGGGTGCATTGGTGGTATAGATCCCCGCGGTCACCCCTCCGGCAGACATCACTCCGAAATCGGAATAGACCCACTCCGGCCGGTTCTCGCTGATGACAGATACGCACTCCCCTTTTTTGAGACCCAGGCTGATCAGTCCCATGGCCACCTGCCTCACCTTCTGGCCGTACTCAGCCCAGGTGATGTCACGCCAGATCCCATAGGTCTTCTCTCGCAGGGCCACCCGCCCGGGATGTTCTCTCACATGTTCCTGAAAATAACCGAGAAGGGTATCATGGCTCATCGAACTTCTCCTCTACAATCTCTTCTTAGCTACCCTGAGTGATTCAGGATCCCTGCCTGCGGCAGGCCGTCCTCCCTAAGAATTATCAGGATCGCTTCACTCAGGCCTAAGCTATCTTGAAAAACGACTCCTCGAACTCGGGTCTTCCTTCATATCGTTTCATGAAAAATCCAGCGACCATATCCCTGTTCTCGAAGAAGGCTGGACTGGCCTCAATGCCTGCCTGCTGGAGGGCTTTCAAGGCCTCTCTTGGATCCGGAGGGCATCCCTTTACAGGGATCATCTCCTGGATATCCGGATTCTCCTTATTGGCTTGATACATGCACCTCCCTACCAGTATCGTCTTCTTCTTTCCAGGTGTGGGCCTCATCATCTTGCCGGTCAGGATCTCGACCTCATCCCAGGGCTCTCCCTTCCAGGCACTGGCAATCGCCATCAGCATCACCGTTGTAAAACCGGAGCAATAGGTGCAGATCGTATGATCGTATCTGCGATAGGAGAGTCCTCTGACCCCAAGCTTCTCAAGCGGTTTTGGAAGGCTCCCATCCTCCGTATAGGGGAAGGCGTGTTCATGAAAAGAGGCCACGGACTCGATCCTCTCTCCCACCACCGAGACATCGGATAGGTCCACAGGCCGATTAAAATCCTGAGCCGCATGAACCAGATAGGGGACCTCTGAAGGATCATATCCCAGTACCTTTGCTCCCACCTTATCGGCAGAAAAGATATCCGAGGACGCGATCAGAATATTGCTCCTCCTGAGCCTCCCTTCAAACGAGGGTCCCCGCTCGGAAGTAAAAATCCCGTCCAAGAGGGTGAAACAGGGAGGGATCCGGTTTGCCAGTCTGGCGATCATGTAGTTCAGATCCTTTTCCGGATGAGGGTTGTGACATCGTTTCCGGGAGGGGATGTCGAGGAGGCCCTTTAAGTTCTTTATTCCGAGGCTGACCACGGCCTGGGCATGAGTCTTGAGAACAGGAAGGTTGACCAGGAAATCGCTCTCGAATAGTTCTGTGCTGAAATTGAGAACGACACCTGAGCCTAAGTCGATCCGCTTGAAAGGTCTCTCGAAGACATTCCCTATCTTTACGCCATAACGCCTTTTCAGGAGATTGTAGCCCAGGCTCTCAAAGGCATGCGCAGGGGTCTCCCTGTCCGCCGGATCATAGGTCGTCATCCCTTCCGCAATAACGATCTCATCGATCCCCCGCTCTTTGAGAAGGACCACCATATCCTCGACCACCCTGGAGGTGGTGATCACCCCCCATTTGGGAAACGGGGTGGTGCGTGTCCAAAAGACCAGGTTCGGTTTGATCAAGACCTTGGCCCTGCTCGGCAGGTGGTCCAGACCATGGGAGAGATCCACTGCCTTTCGAACCGATTCCAAAGGCTTCTCGTAACGGACAATGGCGACGATCCGCTTCTCCACACCAAACCCCTTTCTTCAAACTGGGATCGATACGAATTCTCGTTAAAATTAATAGCCCATGCGACAAAACGTGTCAAATAAAATTGTTCCCTTCCTTTTAATGCCCCACTCTTCCGCGGAAACCTCCCAGAATCGGGCGGGGATGTCGGAGAAAATTTCTTGCTTGACAAGTCCGCCGTTAATGGAGTAGATTAATGGCCGTTCATTAATTAATGCTTATCAAGATGGTCAAAGGCAGAGTCAAGCCAGGGTTTCAAAAGGCAAAGATGCTTGAGAAGGCCCGAAAGCTCTTCTGGGAAAAGGGCTACCGGGCCACAAGCATGCGGGATATTGGATTATCCTATGGTTGTAAGCCAGCCAATATCTATAATTTCTTCTCCGACAAGGAAGAGATCCTCTTCGAGGTGCTTCGAGAAGAGATGGAACAGATCATTCATCCCATCCAACACCTCGAGGACGATGACCATACCAGTCCCATCGAACAGCTGAAGTTTCTCATCGAATGCCATCTCAAGGTGACGCTGAGCTATCGAAGGTCTGCCCGACTGCTTTTTGATGTCGCCCTTGACAACCTCTCGGCTGAGAAACGAAAAAGGATCATAGACCTTCGTGACACCTATGACCGGATTATCCGGAAGGTGATCCGTCGAGGCATTGAGGCCGGCTACTTCCCTGAGGTGGATGTGAAGCTGGCCGGCTTTATGATCGCCTCGATGATCACCCGAACCAGGATCTGGTTTCATCCGAAAAAAGGGGTCTCGGTCAATGAACTTGCCGATTTCATATTTCAATTTGCCCTTCATGGTCTCTGGGGAGAAGGGAGAAGAGGGAGGAAATTATGGAAGAGTTTATAAGAGGGGGAAGTTTTCTGATCGAATCGATATCTCCGCGGGAGGTCTTCACCCCGGAGGACTTCAATGAAGAGCAGCGGTTGATCGCAAAGGCAGTGACCGAATTCATCGAGGGGGAGGTTCAGCCGGTCAGCGATGATATTGAAGAGAAGAAGGAGGGACTCCTCCGGAGCCTCCTCAGGAAGGCAGGGGAGCTCGGCTTCCTCTCCGCCGACATCCCGGAGGAGTACGGAGGCCAGGACCTCGACAAGGTCAGCTCCCTTCTGATCTGGGAGAAGATGTCCCAGGGAGGGGGCTCCTTCATGGCCTCCTTCGGGGCTCACACCGGTATCGGATCGCTTCCCATTGTCTTCTTTGGCAATCCGGATCAGAAGAGACGTTATCTCCCGAAACTCGCCACGGGCGAGATGATCGGCGCCTA
This sequence comes from Syntrophaceae bacterium, assembly GCA_013388635.1. Lineage (GTDB taxonomy): Bacteria > Desulfobacterota > BSN033 > BSN033 > UBA1163 > JACAEX01. Next base: position 20,578 of record JACAEX010000084.1, read on the forward strand.
CGCCCTGACCGAGCCCGAGGCAGGGTCCGATGCCCTCAATTCGAAGACGACAGCCATCCTCACCCCAGACGGAAAATATTATGTCCTCAACGGCCAGAAGCAGTTCATCACCAATGCCGGGATCGCAGACCTCTTCACCACCTATGCCAAGGTGGACGGTGAGAAGTTCACCTCTTTTATTGTCGAGAGGAATTTCGAAGGCGTCTCTCTCGATGAGGAAGAGAATAAGATGGGGGTAAAGGGATCCTCCACGCGGGGGGTCATCTTCAGCGACGTCAAGGTTCCGGTGGGAAATGTCTTAGGAGAGATCGGAAAGGGCCATGTCGTGGCTCTGAACGTCCTCAATATGGGCCGTTTCAGTCTGGGCGCAGGCTGCCTGGGAGGAGCTAAAAGGGCCCTCCAGGAGGCGGTCACCTATGCAAAGAAGAGGGTCCAGTTTGGAAAACCGATCTGTGAGTTCGGGCTGATCAAACATAAGATTGCAGAGATGGCGATCCGAGCCTTTGTCATGGAGAGCATGGTCTACCGGACAGGGGGTTTGACCGAGCGGATCCTCAGACGCATTGACCGCCATGCCCAAGATGTCGGGATCCAGATGGCCAACGGAATTGAGGAGTATAATATTGAGGATTCGATCAATAAAATCTACTGCTCGGAGATGGTGGGTTATGTCGCGGATGAGGCTGTCCAGATCCACGGAGGCTACGGCTATATCCATGAATATCCGGTGGAGCGGGGCTACCGGGACGAGCGGATCAACCGGATCTGGGAGGGAACGAATGAGATCAACCGGCTCCTGATCATGGACATGTTGACAAAGCGCGCGATGAAGAACCGACTCCCCCTCTTCTCAGCCAGCCAGAAGGTGGCGAACGAGCTCCTCACCCTTCGGCCTAAAGTGGAGATGGATGACGGAAAGCTCACCCTCCAGCAGGAGATGGTCGAGATGTCAAAAAAGATCGCCCTTCTGGTCTCGGGAGCAGCAGTTCAAAAATATATGATGAAGCTGGCCGATGAGCAGGAGATCCTCGGTCTCATCAGCAATATGGTGATCGAGGTCTTTGCAATGGAGAGCGCTCTGCTCAGAGCCCTGAAGACGATGGAAGGAGGAGATGAGAGAGCCGAGCTCCAAAAGGCGATGGTAAAATCTTATGTCAACGACGCCTTTGACCGGATGGAAGGATTTGCCAAGCAGGCCCTGGCCGCGATCGCCGAGGGCGATACGCTCCGGACGCAGCTCTCTGCCCTGAAGAAGCTTGCCCGTTTCACGCCGGTGAACACGGTCGCCCTGAGACGTGAGATCGCAGATGCTGTGATCAGGGCTGGAAGGTATCCCTTTTAGGAGGAATGGAATCCTGATGTCAGATGGAAAGACAGGAGAGGAAGACGAATGAGGACTAAGGAGCAGTATTTGGAAGGCTTGAGGAGGATGCGTCGAAACCTCTATCTCAACGGTCAGAAGATCGCCCGGGACGATGAGATCCAGATGCCGACGATCCATACCATGGGCCTGACCTTCGATTATGCCGCCGACCCAAAATATGAAGACCTCTGCACGGCCAAATCTCATCTGACCGGTCAGAAGATCAACCGGTTCTGTCATATCCACCAGAGCAAAGAGGATCTTCACAAGAAGCAGGATATGACAAGGGCCCTCTGTCAGATGGCCGGAGGTTGTATCCAGCGGTGCATGGGGATTGACGCAGCCAATGCGATCTATAACGTCTCCTATGAGGCCGACAGGCAGAACAATGGAGCCACTCAATACCATCAGAATTTCATCAAATGGCTGGAGAGGTTCCAGAGGGAGGATCTGGTGGGTTGCTGTGCCCAGACCGACGTCAAAGGCGACAGGATGAAGCGGCCCAGCGAACAGAAGGACCCGGATCTCTATGTCCGTGTGGTGGAGAGAAAGAGCGATGGGATCGTGGTCCGGGGTTCCAAGGTCCATATCTCAGAAGCCTCCGTAGCAGACGAGATCCTGGTCGTACCGACGCGCGCCCTTCTGCCGGAGGAGAAGGACTGGGCTGTTGCATTCGCTGTTCCAGCAGACTGGGAAGGCGTGAAACAGATTGTCAGTGTGCATAATCTAAGAGAGCGAAAATTTTTTAGGAGGGGTTTTGCTCCTGGGTATACCGATTCTTATGTCATCTTTGACGATTGCTTCGTCCCCTGGGAGAGGGTTTTCCTTTGTGGCGAAACGATTCTTGGCGGGGCGTGTGCCCTTCTCTTTGCCCTCTTCCACCGCCATAGTTACTCCGGTTGTAAGCCTGCCCTGGGGGATTTGATGCTCGGAACAGTCGCCTTAGCAGCAGAATATAATGGCATCGCAAAAGCCTCCCATGTCCGAGATAAACTTGCCGAGATCATCCTTGTCACCGAACTGGGCTATGCCGCAGGGTTTACAGCTTCTGAACTTGGAAAACCCGAACTCTATGTTCCAGGGATGGGATTTATCCCCTTTGGTCCGGGAAGTTATATTCCCCATTCGATCTATGCCAATGTGGGACGTTGTTTAACCGGCGAAGCGGTCTATCGTGAAGCCGAGATCTTATGCGACATTGCAGGTGGGATTCCGGCAACCTTTCCTTATGAGGGAGATTTCGTCAACCCGGAGACCAAAGACCTTCTTTACAAATATATCACCCGAAATCCGGATATTCATCCTGAAGATGCTGCCCAGTTATGGCGTTACATTGGCGATATTCTCTGCTCTTCCAGCGGAGGAATTCATCTGATGGGTTCGTATCACGGAGGAGGCTCTCCGATCATGGAGTCAATTGCGATCACAACACAGTATGACATCGAGTCGAGAAAGAAGATGGTGAAGCGTCTGGCTGGCATTCAGGATCGGAAACCGAATCGAACAATGCCGAAATGAAAGCACGATAGCAGAGGAGGAGAGAAGGATGAGAGAAGTGGTGATCGCAGGGTATTTGAGAACTGCCCAATCCAGATCCAGGCCCAATGATCCTGACCGGGACTGGTTTTGCAAGCTGAGATCCGATGAACTTCTGGCCAGGCTCCTTCCCGAACTGATCAGGAGGACAGGGATCAAGGCTGAGGAGATCAACGATTTCATTGTGGGATCGGCCTACGGCGTAAGCGAGCAATGGACCTACGGAGGCCGTCTCCCCATCTTTTTAGCCAACCTGCCAGAGAAGATACCGGCAAAATTTGTCGATCAGCAGTGCGGGTCTGCCATGGCTGCCATTCATATCGGATTCATGGAGATTACCATGGGCTATGCGGACATCGTCATGGTCGGAGGGATGGAACATATGACCCGGGTTCCCATGGGAGGAGCGCTTCGGGAAAGGGGCGTGGTCTCTCCGAATCCGCGTCTCTTCACAGATCCCGCTTACAAACACTGGGACATGGTGACCAGTACGAATATGGGGCTGACCGCAGAGAAACTCTTCAGCCAGACCGGATTTACCAAGGAGGATATGGATCGCTGGGGAGCGCGAGCCCATCAATTGGCCTCCAAGGCTCAAAAGGAGGGGTTCTTCAAAGATGAGATCCTTCCGATCGAAGCCGAGCAGGCGGATGGAAAGACCTTAATCGTGGACAGGGATCAGGCCGTCCGGGATGATGTGACAGTGGAGGGAATGAAGGATCTCAAGCCGGCCTTCAAACCCGATGGGGTGATCACGGCTGGAAATTCCTCCCCTCTGAATGCGGCCGCGACCTCGATGGTCCTGATGTCCAAAGAGACGGCTAAGAAGAAAGGGATCCAACCCATGGCGACCATCCGCTCCATTGGATTCGCAGGAGTGGATCCTACCATCATGGGCGTGGGACCTGTCCCTGCCAGCCGGATGGCCTTAGAGAAGGCGGGTCTGCAGGTCAAGGACATCGATTACTGGGAGATCAACGAGGCCTTCTGTATCGTTGCGCTCAACTGCATCAAGGAGCTGGGCATCAATCCTGACCGGGTTAATGTGATGGGAGGTGGGACCGCGATCGGCCATCCCCTTGGAGCCACCGGCATCCGTCTGGTCGGAACCCTGGCTCGAATCTTGAAAGTCAAGGGTGGACGTTATGGTCTGGCCAATGCCTGTGTGGGAGGAGGACAGGGCGTGGCCACGATCATCGAGAGGGAACCGTAGGTTTCAGAACCGATTTTTCAATTGACCTTTTTCGGCGACAAATTTATAAGTTCTTTAAAGGCGCCCTGTCGAAAGATTCCTGGGTGGGGATCTGGGAACGATTCAAAACTCAAACCAAATCTGATCGTTCGGAGCGAAAATCTATGAAATCAGACTATCGGACCGTAAAGGTCGAGCTTGAGCAAGGAGTGGCCATTTTGACCTTAAACAATCCGCCTGTAAACCAGCTCTCCAGGGCCTTTGTGGAGGAGATTCGAGATGCCCTGATGGCCGCTTTTGGAGACGATGCGGTCAAGGCGGTGATCCTCACGGCAACCGGCAAGAATTTTACTGGAGGCGCAGACATCACCGAGATCCAGAAGATTACTGAAAGAGATTTACTTTTCCAGCGTGTCATGGAAAACAACCGCTTCCTCAACTCCCTTGAAGAGGGACCAAAACCCGTGATTGTGGCGATGAATGGGACCTGCCTGGGAGGTGGAATGGAGATCGCCATGGCCTCCCACTACCGCATCGCAGCAACAGGGATACAGGTGGGCCAGCCAGAGGTTCAGGTCGGCCTGATCCCCGGAGCAGGAGGCACACAGAGGCTTCCCCGGCTGGTGGGACTTCCCGATGCCCTCCAGATGATTGCCACAGGCCAGCCGATATCAGCAGAGGAGGGAAAGGAGAAGGGATGTATCGATGAGGTGGTGCCTTTGGAGAGGCTCTTGGAGAAGGCCAGACAGGTGGCTCAGCGCTTCATCTCCGGTGAACTGAATCACCGGGATCGGATGACGCGGCTCAGAAAAGATCGCCTCCCGAACATCTTTATGAAAAAGATGATCATCTCCTATGCCAAGGATGAGGCAGCAAAGAGGGGCAGAGGCTACATTGCGCCTTTCAAGGCGATCGAGGCCATGGAGCGAGGTCTCTCCGAAGATTTTGAGGCCGACCTCAGGATCGAGGCTGAGCTCTTCTGCGACTGCGCCCTTTCGGATGTGGCCAAAAACCTGATCGGGATCTTCCTCAACACCAGGGCCGCAGGCAAGCTCCCCAGGATCAAAGGAGTGGAGCCTCAGAAAATTCGTACGGTGGCCATGCTCGGAGGAGGGGTGATGGGATCGGGCATCAGCAACCTGCTCCTCAATAATGGATTCGATATGATCCTCTGGGATATTAATGATGAGGCCATCCAGAAAGGCCTGACGGCTATTCGGAGGACGTTCGACTACCCGATCAAGAAGGGAAAAATGACCCAGGAACAACTGGATCGAATGATCAGGGAACATCTGACCACCACCATCTCCCTGAGTGACCTGAAGCAGGTGGATCTCGTCATCGAGGCCGTGCTGGAAGACATGGGGATCAAACAGGGGATCTGGAAGCAGCTTCAGGAGATCTGCCGTCCGGAGGTCATCTTTGCGACGAATACCTCCGCCCTCCCGATCACAGAAATGGCCTCTGTCCTGAAAGAACCAGGAAGGATGATCGGCCTCCACTTCTTCAATCCTGCGGAGCGGATGCAGCTTCTGGAGATCATCTGCGGAAAGAGAACATCGGATGTGACCCTGGCGACGAGCGTGGCCTTTGCGAGGGCGATTCGCAAGGTGCCCATTGTGGTGAACGATGGACCTGGTTTCTATGTGTCAAGGCAGCTCGGGGCCCTGATGGGTGAGTCCACTTACATGGTTGGAGAGGGAACAGAGCCTGCCCTTATTGAAGAGGCAGTCCTCGATTTTGGAATGCCGATGGGGCCAGCAACCTTGAGTGACCTCACAGGCATCGACATCGGTTACCATGTGGGAAAGAATTTTGAGAGGTCCTTCGGAGAGCGCTGGAAGGTGTCGCCCATCTACGAGCTGGTTTACCGGACAGGATGCTATGGTCGTAAGACCGGAGCAGGCTGGTACGATTACAGCACTGAGAAACCGGTCCCAAATCCCAAGGTTCAGGAGGTGATCAAAAAATATTTAAAGGAGAACCATGTCCAACCCAAAAAGCTTTCCAAAAAGGAGATCATTGACCGCATGCTCGCCCGCGCGATCAATGAGGCTGGCTACATGATTGAGGAAGGGATCTGTGACAGGCCTCAGGACATGGACCTGGCCGTGATCTACGGATTGGGATTTCCTCCTTATCGAGGGGGCATTCTCCGTTATGCAGATGCCTGGGGGGTCAGGAACGTTTATGAGCATCTCCTGAAGCTGGAGAAGGAGCATGGGGTGCGGTTCAAGCCTGCCTCTTTGATCAAAGAGATGGCTGAATCCGGAAGGACGTTTTATGCAGGTTAAAACAGGTTTCATCCAATGGTTACGGTAACGATGCCCGTATCGCTGATAAGAGGCTACGTTGATCGTCTCTTAATTTTTTGAGCCGTAACCTTAACCCATTGACCAGATTTTGAAAGATCTCAAGAAAGGAGGGACTGAAGATGGAAAAGTTGTGTAAAGGGATTTTGTTAGTCGCAATCGTTTTCTTATTTGCAGCGTCGTCCGCTATCGGACAGGAGATCAAGATCGGCGTGATCGGCCCGATGCAGTTTGTCCAGGGCCAGGGCCACTGGAATGGGGCGATCATGGGCGCTGAGGAGATCAACGCCAAAGGCGGAATTCAGGTTGCCAACAAAAAGATGAAAATCCAGCTTATCAAGGCGGATTCGAACGAATTCATCAACATCACGGATGCGACCAATGCCATGGAGCGGCTTATCACAAGGGATAAGGCAGACTTCATTCTTGGGGGCTTCCGCACCGAGGCGGTGTTGGCCATGCAGGATATCGCCATGGAGCACAAGAAGATCTTTATCGGTGTTGGCGCGGCCCATGACGAGCTCTGCAACCGTGTGGCCAAGAACTACAACACCTACAAATATTGGTTCCGCGGTTCCCCTTTCAATTCCACGTTTCTTGTCCGAACGAGCTTCATCCATCTGGGCACGGTCGGAGCTATACTGAGACAATTTCTGAACATCCCCAAAGTCAAGGTCGCCATCGTTGCGGAAAAAGCGATGTGGGCAGATCCGATGATCCCGGCAGCCGAGGCGGTCATCCCCAAGATGGGGATGGAGGTGGTAGGTGTCTGGCGGCCATCAGATAAAGCCACCGATGTGGCCGCCGAACTCTCTGCCATTCAGCGCACAGGGGCCCATGTGATTTTCACGATCTTCTCCGCCTCGGTCGGGATTACGTTTGCCAGACAGGCAGGCGAGCTCAAGATCCCGGCGATGCAGGTGGGCATCAATGTGGAGGCCCAGAAGGATGGTTTCTGGCAGGCCACCCAGGGCATGGGCAATTATGTTTTCACCATGAACACCTATGCCCGCGGGGTCGAATCGAACGAAAACACAAAGGCCTTTGTGGACACCTATGTGAAAAGATTCGGGGAAACACCGACCTACACAGCGGACACTTACTCCGCCATCGTCTACACGCTTGCACCGACGATCGAGATGGCCGGGACCCTCGATCCTGACAAGTTGGTATCCATCCTGGAGGAGCGTGTGTACAAGAGTGCTTCAGGCACAGTAAAATATATGAAGGATGCCCAAGGACGACACACCCACGATCTGACATGGGGGCCAGGGTATCTGACCGCCATAGGGGTTCAATGGCAAGACGGCGAGCTAAAGGGTGTCTGGCCCAACAAATGGAAGGCGACCCCAGAAGCCCCTGAGATCACGTACAAGGGAGTTGTCCCCGTAAAGATACCACCATGGATGATCGAGAAATATAAGAAGTAGTTTGAGCTCCTATGGATCTGATTGTCAACATCATCGTGAGCGGTCTGATCAGCGGGAGTATCTTCGCTCTTCTCGCTATCGGCTTCTCCCTGATCTTTGGGGTGGCCCGCATCGTAAACATTGCGCACACCGCCTTCTATATGGTGGCAGCCTATTGTATCTATTTCGCCACCCACAAGATGAGTCTTCACCCCGTGTGGGGCATGGTCGGAGCTGTCGTTCTGGTCACTCTATTGGGCCTGATCTCCTACAAGATCTTCATCAACCCCATCCGTGAGCATGAGGGGGCTGTGCTGATAGCGACCATCGCCCTGGCTATGGCCTTCCAGGAAATAATGGTTCTCAAATTTACGGGAACCTATCTAAGCGTCCCCTCACTGGTCAAGGGCTATTTTGTGATCTTGGGTGTAAAGGTCTTCTATCAACAGCTGCTGACCTTCTGTGTGGCCCTGCTGATCATGGCAGGGCTCTGGATCCTTCTGATGAGGACCAAATTAGGCTTGGCCATACGATCCACTGCTCAAGACAGGGAGGTGGCCAACCTGATGGGAATCAACGAGGCTCAAGTGGCCATGATGACCATGGGCATCTCCGTTGGGTTAGCCGCTTTAACAGGTGCCATCGTCGTGCCCCTCACCACACTTGAACCGCACATGTGGCTGCACCCGCTGATCATGATGATGGCAGTCGTTGTCCTGGGCGGCCTGGGCAGTCTCAAGGGTAGCTTCCTGGGGGCATACATCCTGGGCTTTGCAGAAGCACTGGTGGTCTTTCTTGCCCCCATGGGCGCCTTCCTTAAGGGCTCTGTGGCCCTCTCCGTCATGATCCTGGTATTGCTTATACGGCCGGAAGGCCTCTTTGGTGTGTCCTTCGAGGAAGAGAGATAGAATGGGCCTTATCCTGTTTTACTTCAGAAAACTCTTCACCGTGCTCAAAAACGAGGTGCTTGTTCTCCCATCCCGTGTCGTCGTCGTCTTCTTTTTTCTCTTTCTCCTTCTCTTGCCTCTGTTTACGAAAGATCCTTACCTTCTGCGCATCTTCACTCTCACCAGTATCTTTGCCATACTGGCTGCGAGCTGGGATCTTCTCTCAGGCTTCACCGGCCAGATGAATTTTGGACATGCCCTCTTCTTTGGAGTGGGGGCCTATGCCGCAGCCCTACTCAATCGTCACGCGAACCTTCCTCCATGGGGCACCATCCCCCTTGGTGCGCTGGCCGCAGTGGTAGCAGGCCTTGTCATAGGGATACCCTGCCTCAGGCTCAGAGGGACGTATCTGGCGCTGACCACCCTTGCCTTCCCCATCATCCTGATGGGACTGGTCTTTGCGTTTCCAGACCTCACGGGTGGAGAACTGGGCATCTCGGGGATCGCTCGTTTAGCCCGGTCCCGCGTTGCGGATTACTACATTGCCGTCGTGTTGATGCTCGGCCTCTGTACCATCATGTGGAAGATAACGGACTCCAACACCGGCATTATTTTCCATGCGATCCGGGAGGACGAACTAGCGGTCAGGGCCTCCGGTATCAACACGACGCGCTATAAGCTCCTGGCCTTTTGCCTCAGCGGTTTCTTCGCCGGTGTATCCGGAGGGCTCTATGCCCATTTTATGAGGATCGCGGGCCCCTCGACCCTGGAAGTCTCCTTATCCTTTCAGGTGGTCATCTGGGCCATCTTCGGTGGGATCGTGACCATCTATGGCCCGGTGGGCGCGGTCTTCGTCCTTTTTCCCCTGTTAGAGTTTCTTCGCTTTTGGCAGGACTACCGAACCCTGATGTTCGCGGGTGTTGTCCTCTTGATCCTTCTCTATATGCCAGACGGGCTTTTTCGTTGGTTGCGGGACAAGATAGAGAAGGAGTGTCCCCGGTGCAAAATCAGAAATGTGGCCATGAGGCATACATGCCGCGTGTGCACGGCACCGCTGGACTAATCTGGTGAGGGTGAGGAAATGAACGCAAAGGAAGCCTACGCTGCAAAACCCTGGTTGAAGCACTATCCCGAGGGTGTCGTTGACACCGTGGACATACCTCTGATCTCTGTGCCTGACCTTTTTGACCAGGTGGCAGAGAAATACGCCGGCAAGACCGCATTGATCTTCTACGGGAAGAAGATCAGCTATGCCAATCTAAAGGAGCTGATCCACCGCTTCGCTGGAGCTCTGGCCGATTTAGGAGTGAAGAAGGGCGATACCGTTGCCCTCTATCTTCTGAATTGCCCACAGTATGTGATTGCTTATTTCGCAGCCTTGAAAGTCGGCGCGAAAGTCACCCCGATCAGCCCGGTCTACACCAGCCATGAAATAAAGCATCAGCTTCAGGACAGCGATGCGACGATTGTGGTCTGTCAGGATATCCTTTACGATAACGTGGAGAAGACCGGCCTGGCCATGAAGCATGTGATTCTCACCAGCATCGCTGATTACTTACCCATGTTCAAAAAGCTTTTGGGCAAGGGGGCCCTGGGAAAGGTCTATTCCGAGATGAGAATTCCTACCCCTGATGAGAGGAAACAGGCTGGCCTCTTACAATTTCAGGAGCTGATCAAGAAGTACCCTCCCCGGCCTCCCCAGGTAGCGATCGACCCGATGAAAGACATCGCCGCGCTTCCCTATACAGGAGGCACCACCGGGCTTCCCAAGGCGGCCATCCTCACCCATGCCAATATGGTGGCTTTGCAGGCGCAGGTGAGGACATTCTGGCCCTTCTTCGAAGAGGGCAACGAAGTGGTCATGGCCTTTTTGCCCTTCTTTCACATCTACGGTCAGGTCGTCGTGATGCTTTCGAGCCTCAGCCAGGGTTTCACCATGGTCCTCTTCACCACCCCTGACATCGATGATATCCTCTCAGCCATGGAAAGATACCAGGCATCCGCATTCTACGGTGTCCCCACCATGTTTGAATACCTCAAAGAATATGAAAAGACAGACCGGGTCAATTGGAAACGGCTCAAGTTGATCGCCTGCGGTGCGGATACCCTTCATGAATCAACGGTGGAGGCATGGGAGAGGAGAACCGGGGCCAAGATCTTCGAGGGCTATGGGATGACCGAGACCACGGCGGTCAGCCATGGCAGCCCGATTCACAGGCCTAAGAGGGGCTCTTTTGGAGTTCCCCTGCCAGGTGTGAAGGCTGCCATTATCGAACATGAGGGCACAAAATTCTTGCCCCCTGGTGAGATTGGGGAATTAATTCTTAACGGGCCAAACATCATGCAGGGTTACTGGAAAAGGGAGGAGGAGACTCGGGAGGCATTGATCGACATTGACGGAGAGAAGTGGCTCAGAACGGGAGATCTGGTGAGCATGGATGAGGAAGGTTATTTCCACTTCTTTGACCGGAAACGAGACCTGATCAAGTACAAAGGGTATTCGGTCTTCGCCAGACATGTTGAAGAGGTTCTCTACAAACATCCTCAGATCAAGGCAGCGGGCGTCGTGGGTGTGCCCGATCCAAAGGTCGGTCAGATGATCAAGGCCTATGTGGTCCTCGAAAGCGAAGCCCGGGGTAAGGTTTCAGAAGAGGAGATCATCAACTTTTGCAAAGAGAATCTCGCCCATTACAAAGTCCCCAAGATCATTGAATTCAGGGGTGAGCTCCCGAAGACGGACGTGGGAAAGGTTTCGAGAAGGGAGCTGAGAGAAGAAGGGGAAGAGAGATGAGATGACCCCGTCCTTCCTTGAAATCAAAGGGTTGACCAAAAACTTCGGCGGTCTTCGGGCCGTCAACAACGTCAGCTTTTCCATGGAAAGGGATCAGATCCTGGGTCTGATCGGTCCGAACGGCGCTGGCAAGACCACGCTCCTGCGCCTGATAACCGGCATACTGAAGCCCGATGCTGGGAGCATCCGTTTCATGGGAAACGAGATCATAGGCCGAAAGACCTGGGACATCGTCAACATGGGCATCGCCTGTACCTTTCAGAACATGAGACCTTTCCGACGCCTCCCTATCATCGCCAACGTGATGGTCTCCTGTCTTTCCCCTCGCGCGATGAAGAGGGGGGAATGGGTCAAACGTCTGGAGGCGAAGGCGATGGATGCCCTGGAGTTCGCAGGTATCTCGGATATGGCACGGGAAAGGGCCTCCACCCTTTCACAGGGCGACCTGAAGAGACTCGAAGTCGCCCGGGCCGTGGCCACGGAGCCGGAACTGCTCCTGCTCGACGAGCCCTTCGGAGGGCTGAGCCCTGCAGAAACCGATCTCATGGCAAAATCGATCAAGCGCTTGCACAAGGGGGGCCGCTTTGGTCGACTGCACAGCGAAGGACCGGCCATGATCATCGTCGAGCACAAACTTCAATGGCTGATGAAGATCGTGGATCGGATTGTCGTTCTGAATTTCGGCACGATCATCGCTGATGGAACGCCCGATGAGATCGTGAATAACCCTCGTGTGATTGAGGCCTACCTCGGCCGAGGAGAGATCTAAGACGTGTTGCTCGAAGTCGCCAATCTATCGGTATGGTATGACAAGGCCATGCTCCTCAACCATTTGAGCATGGGGGTGGAGACAGGCGAGCTGGTCAGCCTCGTGGGTCCGAACGGAGCCGGCAAATCGACGCTGCTCAGAGCGATCACCGGCCTGGTAGCCTGGGAGAAAGAGATTACTCGGAGGTCAACCCATGGGGATATTGTTCTGGAGGGTACGGTCACCTTTAATGGAGAACGGATCGATCAGATCCCTGCCCATGAAATCGTGAAACGGGGTCTGATCCTTTGTCCGGAGAGGCGCAGGCCGTTCCGAGAGATGACGGTGCTCGACAACCTCATGGCCGGCTCCTACCTGTTGAAGGACAGGGACGAAATTCAGGATAATCTAAAGAAGGTATATGAACTATTTCCAGTTCTGAAAGACCGATCAAACCAGATCTCCGGGACGCTCTCCGGCGGCGAGCAGCAGATGCTCGCCATTGGCCGGGCGCTGATGTCGAGACCCAAACTCTTGTGCATTGATGAACCCTCGACCGGCCTGGCCCCTATTTTGCGGTCAGAGGTCTTTCAGAAGATCGAAGAGATCAGCAAGTTAGGGATCACTGTCCTGCTCGTTGAACAGGATGTGAGCACGGTCTTCAAAATGACCTCCCGCAACTACGTCCTCTCCTCCGGAAAGATCATCGCCGAGGGAACCGGCGAGCAATTGCTTCAAGACGAGGTCCTCCGGAAGACCTACCTGGGCCTATAGCGGATCTGCATGACTTCCTTGAAGCTTACCCTATTAGGTCATTGCTGTCCAAGATAGCAGAGAAAGGGTAAGCCATGGGTGATCCCATTTCCCATCTCTTTGATAAGCGAAGGTGATTGATTTTGAAAGAGGTCTTTTTTCAAACTCCAAAGAAAATAGGGAAAGGCATGGCAATCGTTTTAGGCCCTAAGGGAACGCTTTCACTTCCGGAGTAAAGAATAATTGAAAAGAGAAGCTTTTCCTTTAAGTCTTCAGCTAAGCGGTTTAAATTTCTTATGACTGATTCATCGATCTGACGTCCCCACTTCACTTCAATGGCTACCACTTGCCCTGCCTTCTCGATCAGAAAATCTACTTCCTGGCCTGTCTGAGTTCGCCAAAAATAAAGTCTGAATCGGTGATCCAATACCGGCATGATCTTCAGCAACTCACAAGCCACCCATGTTTCAACCATAGGGCCTGCATGACCCTGCTTCTCCAAAGTCTTCCATTCATTTATTCCCATCAGATATGCTGCCATTCCTGTATCATTAAAATAAAGCTTGGGGGTCTTCACCAATCGCTTTCCCAGATGAGTGAAATAAGGCCGTATGAGAGAGATTTGGTAGGTTACCTCAAGCAGATTCATATACCGACGCAGGGTTGTAAAGGGCAGGCCTGTTTCTCTGGAGAGGTCGGAGAGGTTAAGAAGCCTTCCTGTTCTTAAAGCGGCAAGGCTGAGAAGGCGATTAAAATCCGGGAGGTTTTCAATCGATTTAATATTCAGCAGATCTCTTTCCAGATACGTTTGACGGTAAGACGAAAACCACTGCTCCTTGGTTTCATCAGACTCCATGAGCGCAGGAGGTGGGTATCCTCCCTTTAACACCCTCTCAATAAGAGGGGCTTTATAGTCTTTCAGCGATGTTCCTGGATATTTTTTTAGCAATTTTTTTGAATCGATGCCGCCAAAAAGGTCTTTTATCATCATGGGCTTTGGTTTCTCGAGAAATTCCGGCCAGCAGAAGGGATGAAGGGTGTGAAGAGCGATTCGCCCTGCCAAACTCTCCGAGACGGTTGAAAGAGTCATGAGATTGGCTGACCCTGTCAGAAGATATTGCCCCGGCCTTCGATTTTGATCAATGCCTCGTTTCATGGCCCTCAATAAATCAGGCGCCTTCTGAACTTCGTCGATGACCACCGGGGTCGGAAGTCCATTGACAAAACCATCCGGATCTCGGAGGGCTGCATCGAGAATGATGCGGTCATCGAGCGTAAAGTAGGCCGCATCCCATGAGGTTTTAATCAGCGTTTGGGCTAAGGTTGATTTACCCACCTGCCTGGCACCTGTCAAAAGGACTACGGGGAAGTACTTGAGAGATTCAAGGATCGGGCCTTGTAAATATCGCCGTATCATGGTTAATATTTAACCATCAAATGGCGAATTTTTCAAGGATTATTTTTCGTCTGGAGGGCCTTTAGGCAATGGAGAAGGGAAGAGCCATGGGTGACCCCATCTCTCTCCCTGTCTGGTTATCGGTGCTTGGTCACTGATTATTCTTAAAACGGATACCTTCCCATCTTGATCACGGAATCTGCGATCTCTCGCCTCAGGCCGATCGTATTGACCGGCGTGAAGCGGGCGAGCTTCTTCACAGCCGACAACTGGGTTCTGAGCGTGTCGCCCTCGGCGATGGCAGCGAGGGCCTGCTTGGCAAAACCCTCCAAGCGGTCAAAGGCATCGTTGACATAGACCATGACCATGGCCTTCTGAAGACGGGATCTTTCTTCTCCCGATTTTTCCATCGATTTCATCGCCCGAAGCAGCGCGCTCTCCATGGCGAAGACCTCGATCACCATGTTGCTGATCGCACCTAAGATCTCCTGCTCCTCCGCTAACTTCATCATATATTTTTGAACCGCTGCTCCTGCCACCAGGAGGCCAATCTTTTTTGACATCTCAACCATCTCCTTCTGCATGGTGAGCCTGCCATCATCTGCCTCTGCTTTGGGCCGGAGGGTGAGGAGCTCATTGGCCACCTTCTGCGCTGCACCAAGTAGGGGAAGGCGGTTCTTCATCGCCCGCTTTGTCAACATATCCATGATCAGGAGCCGATTGATCTCATTCGTCCCCTCCCAGATCCGGTTGATCCGGGAGTCGCGGTATCCCCGCTCGACCGCATAATCATGAATATATCCATATCCCCCGTGGATCTGAACGGCCTCATCCACGACATAGTCCAAGGCCTCGGAGGCGTAAATCTTATTGATGGAATCCTCGATCGCATACTCCTCAATTCCCTTTGCCATCAGAATCCCCGAGTCCTCTGCATGGGGATCGATCTGCTGGAGAATGCGTTCTGTCAGCCCTGCGGTCCGGTAGACCATGCTCTCCGCCACAAAAGTCCGGATCGCCATCTCCGCAATCTTATGTTTGATCAGGCCGTATTCAGCGATCGGCTTGCCGAACTGAACCCTCTGCTTTGCATAAGTCACCGCAGCCTGCAGGGCGCTCTTCGCCCCTCCCAAACATCCTCCACCCAATTTGAACCGACCGACGTTGAGGGTGTTGAAGGCGACCACATGCCCCTTGCCGACCTCTCCCAAGACATTCTCCACCGGGACCTTGGCATCGGTGAAGATGACGCTTCGGGTCGAGGAACCCTTCACGCCCATCTTATTCTCTTCCTCATCGACCGAGACGCCCTCGAATTTCCGCTCGACGATGAACGAGGTGAACTTGTCTCCGTCAACCTTGGCGTAGGTCACAAAGAGATCAGCAATGCCGGCATTGGTGATGAACTGCTTCTGGCCGTTCAGAATGTAATACTTCCCATCCGGACTGAGCGTGGCCGTCGTCTTCGCATTGAGGGCATCCGACCCTGCCTCCGGCTCGGTCAGGGCATAGGCAGCGATCATCTCTCCTGTGGCGATCTTGGGAAGGTATCGGCTCTTCTGATCTTTGTTCCCGAAAAAGATGATCGGGAGAGAACCGATTCCAGTCTGAACCCCATAGGTGGCGGTGAAGGAACCTCCTGCCTGGGCCATCTTCTCCATCAACAGGATGGAACTGACCTTATCCAGACCCTGACCTCCATAAACCTCCGGGATATCTGCGGAGAGGAAGCCGAGCTCTCCTGCCTTCCTGAGCAGGCTCGAAAGAAGCCCTTCCTTCTTTTCTTCAATATCCTCGACCACAGGCTCAATCTCGCCCACGACAAATTCGGTCACTGCCTTTGCCATCAGCCGCTGGTCCTCTGAAAATTCTTCAGGCGTGAAAACCTCCTGAGGAGAGATCGGTTCGATCAGAAACGCCCCGCCCTTTACAAACTCTTCCATCGCAGCCTCCTCTTCTAAACAAAAATTCGAAATCCCAATTCAAAACTGCCTTCCTTCGTTTCGGTCATTTGTGCTTTGACAATTCGTGCTTGTTTTGGATTTCGTGCCTCGGATTTAGTATCTAAAAAAAATCCAAGTTGCCATTTCTTACATCTTCCAATGATCTCATTCTGTTCTTTCAAAGATGCCGGCAGCTCCCATCCCTCCGCCGATGCACATGGTCACCAGTCCATAACGGACGTTCCTCCGCTTCATCTCATAAAGCAGGGTTGTGGTCAACTTGGCACCGGTGCATCCCAGGGGATGGCCCATGGCAATGGCTCCTCCGTTCACATTCACAATATCTAAATTCAATCCCAATTCACGGATCACATAGAGGGACTGGGAGGCAAAGGCCTCGTTCAATTCAATTAGTCCGATCTGATTTAGGGCAAGACCTGCCTTCTTTAAAACCTTGGGAACTGCATAAGCAGGGCCAACCCCCATGATCTCCGGTGGGACTCCGGCCACTGCAAAACTCCGAAAGATCGCCATCGGCTTGACCTTCAATTGCTCAGCCTTCTCCCTGGACATCAGAACCAGGGCAGCAGCCCCGTCACTGGTCTGGGATGAATTGCCCGCGGTCACCGTTCCTTTGGCCTTGAACACAGGCTTTAGAGAGGCCATCGCTTCCAAAGAGGCATCAAATCGTACCCCTTCATCCGTATCGAAGATGACCTCCTTTACGATGACCGTGCCATCCTCCTTTGTCTCTCTCACCTTTGCAGGAACAGGAAGGATCTCCTCCTTGAACCTTCCCTCTTTAATGGCCCTGGCCGCCTTCTGGTGGCTGGAGAGGGCGAACCGATCCTGATCCTCCCGGGAGATTCCAAATCGCTCAGCCACATTTTCTGCGGTCAGCCCCATGGAGGTATAGGCCTGCGGGTTATGTTCAACCAGATAGGGATTGGGGGAGGGTGTGAGACCCATGATCGGAACCTGACTCATAAACTCCACGCCTCCCGCGATCATCACATCGACAGATCCGACCATGATCTCATAGGCAGCCGTTGCAATCGCCTGGAGCCCGGAGGAGCAGAACCGGTTCACGGTCTGTCCTGGAACCGTGTAGGGGAATCCTGCCCTCATGGCCACCACCCTTGCAAGATTCAATCCTTGATCCGATTCAGGAAAGGCACACCCTAAGACGATGTCGTCCACCTCCTCCAACCTCAGACCCGGAACCCTTGCGGCAGCCTCCTTGATCACCATGGCTCCAATCTCGTCAGGCCGCGTATCCTTCAGGATTCCACGCGGGGCCTTCCCAATCGCTGTCCTTACTGCCGAAACCACCACTGCTTCTCTCATAAAAACCTCCGTTTCCTAAAAGATCATTGCAAATTGCAAAATTAACATTGAAAAATTAGCAATAAAAGATTTTTTTGAAACCATTGTTAATTCTGCACTGCTAATTGATCATTTTGCATTGATCAGTTTCTAAGGGGTTTTCCCGTCTTCAGCGTATACTGGATCCTCTCCTGGGTCTTTGGTTCCCCGCAGAGGCTCAGAAAGGCCTCTCTCTCAAGATCCAGGATATACTGCTCAGTCACCTCGGTCCCGTCCGGAAGGTTTCCTCCTGTCATGACATAGGCCAACTTCTTTGCCACATGTTCATCGTACTGGCTGATATACCCGCCCTCTCTCATATAGAAGAGCCCCATCCGAAGAAGGGCGTACCCCTTCTCTCCCATCACCTTAATCCTCTTTTTGGGCCGGGGCGGACGATAGCCTTCCCTGACAAGATCGAGCACGGTCCTCTTCGCATCGTGGAGGAGGTAGTCTCGGTTGATGGTGATCCTGTCCGTCGGCCTCATAAATCCCATCTTCTGGGCTTCCTTTGCACTCGTTGCCACCTTTGCCATGGCCACGGTCTCAAAGGCCTGTCGAACAAACGGCAGGAGGTCTGCGTCCACTCCGGCAGGAATCCCCTCGGTACAGCGAAGGACCATCTCCTTGGTGCCACCTCCCGCAGGGATCAAACCCACCCCCACTTCAACCAGCCCCATATAGGTCTCTGCTGCCGCCCTCATGGAGGCGCAGGAGAGACAGATCTCACACCCACCTGCCAGGGTCAGGCCAAATGGGGCAGCCACCACCGGCTTCTCAAAATATTTGATAGCCATCAACGTATCCTGGAAGGCCCTGACCGACAGTTCAATATCATCCCAGTTCTCGTCCTGGATCTCGAAGAGGATGAGCATCAGGTTGGCCCCTGCCGAAAAGTTCTCCGCCTGGTTCCCGATGACCAGCCCATCAAACTTCTCCTCAACCTCTCTCAGGGCGTCCCTCATCATCTGGATGGTATCCGCTCCGATCGTATTCATCTTGGAATGGAATTCGAGACAGGCCACCCCATCGCCGAGGTCTATGAGACTGGCCCCGGGATTTGAAAGCACGGTCTTCTGCCTCTCCTTCAGGCTCGGCAAAAGGATAATCTCCGGCTTCTCCTCGATCTCCTGGTACTGGCCTCTCCTTAGGTCAAAATAGGAGAGACGGCCATCCCTCTTCTCATAAAAAGAGGAGTACCCTTTCTTGAGGAGCTCCTCCACAAGGGGCGGAATGGACTCTCCCTCCTTCTCCATCCTCTTGACAGAGGACTTCAGGCCGATGGCATCCCATACCTCAAAGGGTCCGAGCTCCCAGCTATATCCCCACCTCATCGCCCGATCGACATTGACGATGTCATCCGAAATCTCAGGGATCTTCTCTGCTGAATAGAGAAGGGTCTTTTTCAGGATCTTCCAGGCGAACTGCCCTCCTCGATCAGGGCTTGAGACAAAGGTCCTGATCCGCTCTCTGACATCGTCGATATTCTTGGCCATCTCCACGGAAGGAAGGTTGACCCTCTCCTGGGGTCGATAATCGAGCTTCTCGTAATCCAAAACCAGGGTCTCCTCCTTCCCCTCTCCTTTCACCTTCTTATAAAAGCCCTGCTTCGTCTTTCGACCGAGCCACTGGTTGTTGACCATCTTCTCGAGAAAAAGCGGAGCCTGAAAATACCCTCTCTCCTTCTCCGGCAGGCTCTCAAGGAGGTTCTTCCGGACATGGGCGGACACATCCAATCCGACGAGGTCAAGCGTGCGGAAGGTGGCGCTCTTCGGCCGTCCCATTGCAGGGCCTGTAATCTGATCCACCTCTTCGATCCGATATCCCTCCTCGACCATCGTCTTAATCACCGCCGTGATGGAAAAGGACCCGATCCGATTGGCAATGAAACTGGGGGTGTCCTTGGCAAAGACCACCCCTTTTCCGAGAATCCTCTCTCCCACCTGGGCGATCCTCTCCACGACGCTCTTTGAGGTCGACGGGATCGGGATGATCTCCAAGAGCTTCATATACCTCGGGGGATTGAAGAAGTGGGTCCCCAGGAACCTCTCCGTGAAGTCTCTCGGAAGGCCTTCGCACATCTTCTGGATCGAGATGCCAGAGGTATTGGAGCTGATCACGGTCCCCTCTTTCAAGAAGGGGACCAATCTCTTGAAGAGGTCTCTCTTCGTGTTCAGGTCCTCGATGATCGCCTCAATAACCCAATCTGCCTCCGCGACCCAGGAGAGATGATCCTCAAAGTTTCCAACGGTGATCAGCTCTGCGTCCTCTTTCAAATAGAGGGAGGCCGGCTTCGATTCTTGAATCCTGTTCTTCCCCGAGATGGCGAAACGATTTCTCACCTCCGGACTTTCCAATGTCAACCCCTTCTTCTTCTCAGCCTCTGTCATCTCCGAGGGGACGATATCGAGGAGAAAACAGGGAATCCCCACATTCGCCAGATGGGCAGCAATCGCACTTCCCATCACGCCTGCCCCTAATACCGCTGCTTTTTTGATCTTCTGTTTCATTGTTCAACTCCTTCTGTTTACTTAGAAATAGGTCTCGTCCAAAGGCAAAGGTTACGATGCCCATATCGTCCAAAAATCGATAAGGAAATGAGGGGTTGAGGAGACAGGGAGAAAAAGATTTTTCTCCTCATCACCTCATCTCGGATGCTCCTCATCAGAACTTACGAAACGGGCCTCGTAGCCGTAACCTCAACCGCCCATCAACCATGCTTTCTAAGAAATGCGTTGATCAGGTTCTGTTTGGAGATCTGTCCTGCGGTGACGAGACGAAATCGGTCTCCACCACCCAATAATCTTCGCCGGATCTCCTGAGGGGACAAACCTTGTTCTAACCCTCTTTCTATCTCATCTTTGAGATTCTCCAGATAGTCAATCTTTTGATCAAGGGCCTGGTTGGGCCTATTGATCGGGCCGCTGAAGGAACAGAACATCGCTTTCAGTGGAAGCGCCGCGACTCTCTTCAACGAGTCGAGGACGCCATAGATATCTTCATCCTCCCTCAAATACCTCAACTCCTCTCCGATAAAGAGATCCCCGGAGAAGAGCCATCTTTCGTCCGGTTCGTAGAGGCAGAGATGGTCATCCGAATGCCCGGGTGTGGGGATCGGAAGGAAACGGAATCTTGACGTTCGGATCTCTGAATCGACTGGAGCGGTCTCCGAAGGTTCGGGCGTCCCCCAAACCACCCGGCGATAAAGCCGCATCCACTGAGACGGCGCTTTCAGATAGGAAGAGGTCTTGGGATGGGCCAGAGGGATCAGGCCGTACTTCTTCGTCACCCAGAAGTTATTCCCGGTATGATCCTCATGGTGATGCGTGTTGACCACGGCCGAGGGACGAAGCACATCTAAGACTTTCAAGAATCCATCCCGTCCATGAACGAATCCAGTGTCAACGAGCAGGCCATCGACGAAAAAGGCATAAACCCTAAAAAGAGGAATTCCAAACAATCGGCTCGTCATATGGATGGATGTAATAGGGCCTTCCTCTTTAACACGTATCGAGACTCGATCCATCACCCTGTGATCTGGACAGATTTTGTGAAAAACATCACTATATTTACCAATCAGACCGATTTTGTCAATATCATTCGTCTCTCACCTGGACCACTACGCCCTCTCCCTGGGCTAAGCCCCCGCAAATCGAGGCCACCCCTATTCCTCCGCCCCTTCTCCTCAATTCATAAATCAGGGTCATTAGAATCCTCGCCCCGCTTGCGCCCACAGGATGGCCGATCGCAATGGCTCCTCCATTGACATTGGTCTTTTCTAAGAGAGACGCCATCTTCTTGGAATCGCCCTCAGCCAATATCTTTGTGCTGACCAGTGGCATGGCGGCAAATGCTTCGTTGATCTCGATGAGGTCTACTTGATCAAGACTGATCTGTGCCTTCTCCATGGCCCTCTGGATGGTGAAGCCTGGAATCGCTGCGATCAATCTCGGAGCAGCGGCTGTGGCCACCATGGAGAGGATCTTTGCCAGAGGCTTGAGACCCTTCTCCTTTGCCCTCTTTCGACTCATGATCAGAATCGCTGAGGCACCGGTATCAAGTCCCGGGGCATTTCCCGCAGTCACGGTCGGGCTTCCATAGACCGTGGGAAGTCTCGAGAGCTTTTCAAGGGTGGTATCAGGTTTTGGAAATTCATCCCTCTCTAAGATGATGGGAGGGCCCTTCTTCTGAGGAATTTCAACCCGCATCAGCTCTTCTCCCACCTTAAACTTCCCCTCAGAAAAAGCCTTCTGATACCTCATCTGGCTCTGATAAGCCCACTCGTCCTGATCCTGCCGTGTGATCCCATACTCAAGGGCCACCTCCCCGGCATCTACAGAAACAGGGTTGAACCCTTTATAACCCAGCCCATAGAGACCATCCCACAACTCAATATTTCCCAGTCTCGTCCCCCAGCGGACATGAGGAGGAAGAATAAGGGGCGTGCGGCTCATATTCTCAGCACCCACGCCCAGAGCAACCTCAATCTCTCCGGCCTGAATTGCCCTGCATCCTAATCTCACTGCAGATAGAGATGAGCAGCAAGCACGGTCAATTGTGAGGGAGATCGCATTCGGAGGCATCCCAGCCTTCAGGGTGGCTTGCCTGGCCGGGACATCGGTCTCCAGACCCACCTCCCCAGGGACCGCCGATCCGTAATAGGTCTCCTCCACCTCCTCGCCACTGACCTTCACCCGGCCAAGGACTTCTCGGATCACCATTGCACCCAGTTCGATGGAGGGAATATCTTTGAGGGTACCCCCAAACTTCCCAAAAGGTGTTCGAACCGCACTGACCACCACCACATCATCGTCTCTCATCTCTCCCCCTTCCATCCTCCTATTGATCAAACATGGATCATTGGTCATCACCCATTGGTCATTGACCACTTTCCTATCTCACTCATTGCCTATTCTTCTCCAGTCTCCGTTCCAATTTACAGGCCAAGGTATCTCTGGCAGGTAGTTCTCGTTAATGGAAGGTCCTGATCAGTCCAGCTTATAGAAGGATGAAAAAATTCCCGGAATATATTGCGAACTAAACCAGCAGATATTTCTTCCTCACTTCCTCATTTTCTCTCAATTGCTCTATGCTTCCATGATACCGAATCTGTCCGTTATCGATGATATAGCCGCGGTCGCTCAGCCTCAGTGTCGATCTCACATTCTGTTCGGCAATCAGGACGGTCAGGCCGGCTTCTCTTAGTTTCCTTATCTGATCTTCTAAGGCCCGGACCAGCACAGGGGCTAACCCCTCAAAAGGTTCGTCGAGGAGAAGAAGCTCGGGATTCCCCATCAATGCCCGGGCGATGGCCAACATCTTCTGCTCACCGCCGCTCAGGTAACCCCCTTTGCGGGACTCGATGTTTCTCAGCGGAGGGAAAAGCTCATAAACCCTCTCCCTGGTCCAGCCTTCCCCTTCCTTTGATTTTCTCTCGGCGATCTCCAAGTTCTCACCAACCGTAAGGTCTGCAAAGATCCTTCGATCATCAGGGATGTAGCCAATGCCCTTTCGTGTAAGTAAATAGGGCGCTGTCCCTATTATTTCTTCTCCCTTAAATTTGATGCTTCCCTGCTTTGGAGGGGTGATGCCGATGATGCTCTTCATTGTGGTCGTCTTCCCTGCACCGTTTCGACCCAGAAGACAGACCACTTCTCCTGCGTCCACCTTCAAAGAGACGCCGAACAGGATATGGCTCAAACCATAGAAGGTGTGGATTCCCTCCACCTCAAGCATCATTCGCCTCCGAGGTATGCCTCCTGGACCTCTTTGTTATTCCTCACTTCCTCCGGGCTTGCCTGAATGATCGTCTGCCCATAGCGCATCACCATAATGCTTTGTGCGACAGAAAACACGATATCCATATCGTGCTCGCAGAACAGTATGGTTAATCCCCGAGTCTTCGCCAGGCGTCTGACCAGCTCCATCGTAGCCGAGGTCTCTTCTGGAGACATCCCCGCAGTCGGCTCATCCAGAATCAGCAGCTCTGGCTCGTTTCCCAGGGCGATCGCAATCTCCAGTATCTTCTGGTCACCGTGAGAGAGCGAACCCGCGATGCTCTTTTCTTTATTTAATAAACCGACGCTTTCCAGAATCCTTCTCGTCTCCTCGACCGCGATATTCTGAGCAGGACGGAAAAGATTGGAACTCTTCCTCTGATGGGATAGCACGGCAACCTGGACGTTCCCAAAGACGGTAAGCCGGGGAAAGATATTCACAATCTGGTAGGATCGGGAAATCCCTCTTTTACAGATTTCGTAAGGCGGCAATTCGCTGATATCCTCCCCCTTAAAAACGATTCTTCCTCTGTCCCGTCTCAACGTGCCCGTGATGAGATTGAACAAGGTGGTCTTTCCGGCGCCGTTAGGGCCGATCACAGCCACAATCTCCCCCTTCCCCACGGTGAGGTTGGCTCCGTTGACAGCCATAAAGCCATCAAACGACTTCATGACCCCTTCCACCTGAAGCATCGGTCATCTACCCCTTTCCGATAACTCCTTCGATGCAGGCTTCAATAAATCTTGGAAGAAGCCCATCACGCCCTCGGGCAGAAAAAAGATCACAAGGATCAGGATCACCCCAAGGATCAGGGTCCAATACTCCGTATATTTTCCAACAAAGGTTCTTAAAGCTACGATCATAGCTGCTCCCAGGATCGGACCGGCAAATGTAAACCATCCTCCCAAGAGACACATAATGAATATCTCGAGTGACAAGACCCAGAAAAGCATTTCAGCGAAAACCGATCGTTCCAGTACCACAAAAAGCACCCCTGCCACTCCTGCGAAGAATGTGGCAACAACAATTCCACCGAGTTGATAAAGTCGGACGTTGATCCCAACAGCCTCACACCGCTGCGCATTGTCTCGAATGGCTTGAAGCGTGCTTCCAAAGGGAGATCTAAAAATCATGTACATCAGAACGAGGCAGATCAAGAAGACGACCAGAATAAAGTAATAGGAATGATTCAAAGACGAAAGAAAGGAAGGCATGGAAACGCCGTGGATGCCATCGTCTCCGCCGGTAAAGCTATACCAACGAAAAACAATCGCCCAGATGAGTGACCCCAAAGAGATCTGTAACATCCCGAAATACAGCCGGGTCAGCCTGACACAGAACCAGCCGATGATGAGACCTGTGATCGCTGCCACAAGGGGACCGGCAATAAAACCGACCCACAAAGGGAGTTTGGTTTTGGTCAACATCAAGGCGACCGTATAGGCCCCTACACCGTAAAAAACAGCGTGATGAAACTGAAACATCCCACCATGGCCAACCACCATGTTGAGACTCATAGCCAATAGAGCGGTCACATAAATCAGGGCAAGGATGTAAACATAGAATCTTGGAGCAGCTATCGGTAGCAAGAATAAGATGATAAGAATAACCGTTATGGGCACAAACCAGTTTGAACGAATCATCCTCTCAAACAAATCCAATTCTCCTTTTTACCAGACGGATTTAAGCAACCCTTTTGGTCGAAGAAGCAATACAATCACGACTGCAATATAAGGAAAAACAATAGCAAATTGAGGCCAGAATAATACACCAAACGAGTGAGTTATTCCGAAAATGAGAGACCCTACCAAGGCCCCCCACATGTTACCCAAGCCTCCAATAATGACAATAAGAAAAGCCTCGATGATGAGCGTATGATCCATCCCCAACGTAATACTCACCGTGGGGGCAACCAAAGCTCCTCCCACCCCAGCAAGATAACAGCCGATGACGAAAGCAATGGCAAAAACCCAACTGACATTGATCCCCAGCACGCCCACCATCTCCCGATCCACAGCAGCCGCACGGGAGATCTTACCTATCTTGGTCTTAATGGTAAAGAGCCAGAGGGCGATGGCGACCAAGGGCCCGATGAGGATGAGAAATAGGTTATAGCGTGGGAAGGATGCGCCCAACAAAGAGATCGAACCTTTGAGCAAAGCCGGTGCTGAAACCGACTTATATTCTGCGCCCCAAACAATTTTCACCAGATCTCCAAGGATCAGGGAAATCGCAAAGGTGAACAGAAGCAGCATCAGGTGCTCTCTCTGATAGAGATGCTGAAACAGAGCCCTCTCCGCAATGAGGCTGACCAATGCTACTAATAGAGGGGCCAGGATCAATGCGATCCAGAAACCGGTCGATCCGGCAAACATCTTGGTGATGCTGAAGGTGGCGAAAGCCCCGATCATATAAAGCGAACCATGGGCAATGTTCGGGACCCTGAGCACTCCCAGAACAAAACTCAATCCAGCGCAGACGATGAACAAGATCATCGATCTGCTAATTCCTACCAGTAGCTGGCAGATCAGTTCTGCTCCACCGAAAGTCATCTCTTCACTCCCGCCGGCTCACCTTTCCGATTCGGACAAAGGACTCTTGACACGACCGGGATCCTCCCTGGATTTGGAAGGGGAGGATCCCGGAATAAACTTAGTTCAAAAGTAAGGGGCCCCTACTGGCCTCGTGCCTTCTTAATCTCCTCAATGCTCGGCATCACATCCTTGGCCGGAATGGTCACAATATCACTCGCAATGAGGAATGGATATTCCCGTACCTTCTTGGTCACGCCCATAAACATCGGCAACATCGCCTGATGATCAAAGGCCCGCATCTCGATCTCACCGACTGGACTATCTACTTTCAGCCCGCTTAAGGCATCGATAAACTTCTCTCTGTCCATCTTGCCTGCCTTTTCCAATGCCTTGACGATGAACTGGGCAGCAAGGTAGCCATAGAGGGCGCCGACTTTGGGTTCTCTTCCGTAAGCATCTTTGAAGGCCTTTACAAAAGCCCTGTTCTTCGGGGTGTCCGGGTAGTAAAAATGGTAATTCGATGTCCCGATCACTTTTTCAGGGGCATCCAGACCCAGAGGTGCCAGGGTGCTATGTTCAGTGGCCGTATGGATGAACATCGGAACCTTTTCTGCAAATCCGGTCGCCTTGGCTGCCTTCATGGCATTGACCATGCTGGCCCCTCCTGTTGCAAAGATCACGGCATCGGGTTTAGCCGCCGTGATGGCAGTCAGGTAGGGGGTCAACTCAGGCTCCCCAACCTTCCACCACGACTGCCCGATGAGCTCGACTCCGGGTTTCAGCTTTTTGAGATTTCCCCAGACCCCGTCTGCAAGGGCATGGCCATACTCATAATCATCGCCAGCAATCCAGTATTTGACGTAGGGTTTTTTAGCTAACCCAGCGGCTGCGGCTTTGCCAATCATCGCGGTATTCTCCGTAATGGAGAAGATGTAGCGGTGTCCCTTCTCTCCAGTGATTTTTTCGCTTTTTGAAAAGGTGACGATAAAGGGTATCTTCTCCGTCTTACAATACTCTGAAACCGCCAGCGTCGCCGCGCTGTTAATCGTCCCCATCAAGATGTCAACTTTTTCCATCATGATCAGTTCCTTGGCCATGCTTAAACAGATATCCACCTTGAACTTATCATCCCTTGTCGTAAATTCTATTTTCCTCTTCAGGACACCCCCTTTCGCATTCACTTCGTCGATGGCCAATTTAAAAGCATCTCGAACATCATAGGTATAGGTTGTGGGAGGTCCGGAATAGGTATCGATAATGCCCACCTTAATAGGGCCCTGGGCCTTGACATCTAAAACGGGGTGGACCAAAAACATCAAGCCTAAAATGACCGGAAACAATAAGAAATTTCTCCTGTGAATCACTCTTTCCATTCTTCCTACCTCCTTTCCCGACGCCTGGGATCAAGGAGCAGGGGCTCCGATCGAAGCCCCTGCTCCATCCCAAAGATTACGATTTTCCTCGAACCTTCTTGATCTCCTCGCAAGTGGGCATGATCTCTTTGCCAGGCACCGTGACGATATCCGTCGAAATAATGAAATCATACTGGGGCACTTTTTTGGTCACACCTAAGAACATGGGAAGGACGGCCTGATGGTCGCAAGCTCGCATCTCCACTTCGCCCACAGGGCTGTCGACTTTCATCCCTTCCATTGCTTTGATAAACTTCTCTCTATCGATGGCACCTGCCTTGATGAAGGACTTCGCAATGAGATGGGCCGTGACATAAGCATGGAAAGCCGGAAATCCAGGCGGATTCCCGTAAGCATCCTGGAAAGCCTTGACGAAGGCCCGATTGGCCGGGGTATCGGGATGATAAAAATGATAGTCCATCGTCCCCATCACCCCCTCAGGGGCCTCCTTGCCTAACGGTTTGAGAACGGCATGATCGGTGGCGGTGTGAATCCAGATCGGGATCCTTTCCGACATGCCGGTCGACTTGATCGCTTTGAGGGCATTGGTCATGCTCGCACCGCCTGTGGCAAAAATAACAGCATCCGGTTTCGCAGACGTGATCGCCGTGATATAGGGGATCAGGTCGGGCTCCCCTACCTTCCACCATGACTGCCCGATCAGTTCAACCTTCGGCTTGAGCGCCTTCAAATTCCGCCAGGCCGCATCCGCGATGGCATGCCCATACTCGTAATCATCACCTGCGATCCAGTATTTCACATAGGGCTTCTTGCTTAAGGCCACGCCCCCTGCCTTGCCAGCCATATAGGTATTCTCGCTGGTGCAAAAAACATAACGATGCCCCTTCTCTCCGGTTATCTTTTCGCTCTTCGATATCCAGACGATAAAAGGTATCTTCTCTCCCTTCACATAATCCGATACGGCCAAGGAGACAGCGCTATTGATCGTCCCTACGAGGAGGTCTACCTTCTCCATCATGACCAGCTCTTTCGCCATACTGAGGCCGATATCCACCTTGAATTTGTCGTCCCTCGTGGTAAATTCAATCTTGGCTCCCAATACCCCCTTCTTATTGATCTCGTTTAATGCGAGTTTGAAGCCATTCAGCGCGTCATTTCCATAAACCGCAGGCGGTCCGCTGTAGGTATCGAGTATGCCAACCTTGATCGTGCGCTGGGCATTCACATGAACCGGCTGTAGGAGAAGCAATAAAGCCAGAAACGACACAGATAGGATAAGAACTTTCCTGACAATTCCTTTTCTCATGTCTCTCACCTCCAGAGTTATTTGAATTCAACAGGTTTGAGATTTTTGCCCGATCCCTCCTTTCTACAGTCTTGTTCCGCTTTACCCCGTCACGCAGAAAGCCCCGTGATTTATCACGGGGATGAGTGTTTCATGTCCGAAGAAGAGCCCAGTGCCCCGCGTCTTAATGCGGGGACGGGGTTTGCAGCTAACTGCTTTATATTCTTAAACCAAACAGATGTCAACTCCCTTTTTTCTTCCTCATCTCAGCAATCAGATCGATCAACCCGGTCGGGTGGTAGCCCATCATCCCGCCGTCGGCAATGATCGTCGTCCCGTTGATATAGCTGGAATCGTCGGAGGCTAAAAACAGGGCGACCCTCACAATCTCCTCTGGATTTCCAAGCCTTTTCAGGGGGACCTGCTGGGTCAATCCAGAAAGAAGGATCTCTTTGTTGAGGATGGGCGTGTTCATACCAGCAGCGATGAACCCGGGGGCGATGGCATTGACCAGGATGTTGTACCTGCTCCATTCATAAGCCAGGATTCGAGTCAACGTCATCACCCCAGCCTTGCTGACACAGTAGGGTAAGAAACCCTGCTCTCCAAGGATTCCAGCCGTGGAGGAGATATTGATGATCTTTCCGCCGCCCTGCTTCATCATCTCTTTGCCCACGGCCTGACAGCAGAGAAAGACCCCTTTTAAATTGACATTCATCACCTGATCCCAGCCTTCCTCTTTGATCCTCTCCGCCTCCAAGATGAAGGGATTCACCCCGGCATTGTTCACTAAAATATCAACCCTTCCAAATACGCCGACCGCCTCATCGACCATCCTGTTGACGTCTTGCAAGGAAGAGACATCCGCTCCGATTGCCAGTGAGCGCACCCCGAGCCCCTCTATTTCATTGGCCACGGTCTTTGCCTGCTCGATATTTCGACCGTTGATGATCACATCCGCACCCTCCCTGGCAAACCCAAGAGCAAATTCTTTACCAATCCCCCTCGTCGACCCAGTGATCAGAGCCACCTTGCCTTTCAGTTTCATCGCTGAACCCTCCCGTGTTCAACCCTGTAGGGAACGCAACCATGCGTTCCCTACGTTCTTTCCAATTATCTCCCCGTAATAATCCACGCAATTCTTGTGCGCACAACAACCTTTTCTGTTTTCAATATCTAATTCCCATTTCAAGGGATTATTTACAATGTATTCTCTAAGATTGTCGAGCGATCTATCATTTCGTATCACATGATCGTAGAAGGATTTTTGCCAATGGAATTTTTTATTCCCCGTCATTTCAGCGTTTATTCTTCTCGACGAAAATGTTTTAAATCCTCGTATAATTTCCGACAGGTCATGTGTAGGGAACGGTTTCAAACCGTTCCCTACAGTTTTTTCGCTACGAATCACGATTATTCCATGAACGTGATTTGGCACGATAACAAATGAATCCAGTGAACAATTCAAATAGTGCTTCGGCAAATCAGACCAACAATTCCTGGCTACCTCTCCATAGGTATTCAAAACCATTTCTCCATTTTCTATCTTCCCAAACCACTCTTCTCTACTCTTGGTACAAATGGTTACAAAATAATACCCGCTCTGGGAGTAATCATAGCCCTTCAATCTCGTCGATCTTCTCTTTTTCATCGCTCCAAAAATTCCTTCAGTCTATTCTCAAACAACCGATTCAAATGTTGGCTGTTTTTCGGTGACCAGCCAAAGACCTTCTCCCAGACCTCTTTGCTTTCCATACACAGATAAATAAAAAGGCTCGGGTCCACCTCTCGAAGCCATCCGACCATCTTCTGATACATCTCCACACGAATCTCTCTTAAGTAACGAAATTTGCCATCCCTCCCCGGAAACAGTTCTCCCAAAAATATCCTGGTCCCTGGAAAACGTTCCTTAACCACCCCTTTCAGTTGAGGCGGGTATCGAAACCCTCCCAGGCTGATCCAGGCGATCCTTTTCGGATCGATCCGCTTAAAAACCGAACGGATCGTCTCCTGATAATCTCCCTCCCAGCCGTCATAAAAGATCATCGGATCGAAATGAAACCCAACGAGGTAACCCGCCTCCTGACACCTTCTTGCGGAATCAACCCTCTCTCGCAAAGGAGCGGTTCCTCTCTCTTCTTCCTCGATCATTTTGGGAGGGTTGACCGACCAGGAGATGACCGTCCTTCCTCGATGGTTCAAACGGAGAAGATGAGAAACCTCGGCAGACTTGGTCTTCAACTCCAAAATCCCGTTTTTCTTCTCAGCGAAGAAAGGGACGAGCATCTGAGACACGGGGAAGAATGGCTCCAGGGCTAAGCTATCCGAAAGCTCCCCGGTTCCCAGCCTACGAAATGGCTGGGGATGGCTCGAGAGAAAGGCCTCTATTTCCTGAAGGAGGTCGTCCCAGTTGGAATACAGAGTGAGAAAGGGATTGTTGAGATATCCCTGGAGCACGCAGTAGGAGCAATCCATCGGACAATTGGTCATCGCATTGATCACATGGTATCCACAGCAGATATGGTGAGAGGTCCCTGGGCAGGGTTTCAAACGCCGTCCGTAAAAACGGGTCAGAAGAAGGTTCTTCTTACCAGCTCCAATGGGGTCCTGAAAGGAAGAATAATCTTTGATCAAGGGTCTCTTATCCTGAATCCTTTCAACCGGGACTTCAGGAAGCCCCTTCAGAACCGCCTGGGTGACCGGGTCGTCTTCAGCCTTAACATCAAGATAGATCTTTTCAATCTGAAAGGGGAACATCCTTCCCTGAGCAAAAACCCGAAATCCGAATATCAAAATCCGAAACAAATCCTAAATTCGAATTTTCAAAACTTTATTTGGGTATTTGTATTTAGGTCATTTGAATTTGTTCCGAATTTCCGATTTCGTGCTTCGAATTTAAGGATTCTGAAGCATCTCCTGAAACTCCTTCCTCTCCGGCAGGACCGACAGGGACGAAAGGATCGACCGGTACTCCTCCATCTTCTCGAATTGAAATTCAACCCTCAACCCTTTCCCCTCGAAGAAAGGGACATGACGAATCGAAACCGCAGAGGGCAGATCCAGGCGCTTTCTCCTGTTCTCAAAATTCTCTTCTATCTCCCGCATCCTTGGATAGCGAAGACTGAGAAGAAACTTCTTCACGCGCTCCGCCCTCTGAGATGGGGTGAGCTCCTTCTCTGCGAGAAGGGTCTCCATTTCAGGCCGATGAAGAATATCCTTCACCTCGATCCGGTCTCTGAGCGAAATCTCCTCCAAAAGGGTGAGCATCTCTCTCAAACGGTTCTCGCCTAATTTAAGAGAAGCAAGAAGCGGAAGCAGGGCCTTTCGACCTTCGGAACCGAAACTGGACAGGATGCGTATATTAAACCGGGAAACCTCCTCTTTCAGGACGTACCTTTTTACCTCATCCTCCATCTCTGCAAGGGATAAGTAGGTTCCCAATATCTTCCCGTGGGGTTCCAAAGAGAAGAGCGGCAGAAAGGTCCTGGTCACAACGACCGGATCGACTTGAAACTGCTGAACCAATTTCGCCAGAGCGATCGCCTTCTCCACCGTGTTAAAACCACGGCTGGTCAGATTCTCATGGAGCGAGATGGAAAACAGGTTGAGATCATCCCTCTCTTTCTCCTTCAGTATCCCTGCCTCGATCTCAGGCCTCCCCAGATCACGAAAAATCGAGACCCTTCTGAAACCGCAAACGATCTGATAGCCGTTTGGCCTCTCTCTCAGAAGAACAGGCTGGATCAATCCCACCTCTTCGATCGAAGATCGAAGCCTTTTGAGATCAGGCATAAAGTTGACGGAGAAGGTCTCATCCGAAAGATCAATCTGCTCAAGAGGTATCTTTTGAATAGGTCTCATCAGAACCATCCCATTGTTTTACGCTCTGCGCATAGCGCTAAGCGCTTAGCGTCTCATATTTCTATTCCATGCCTCCTCATGATCTCTTGATAATATCTCCCCTCCATCTCTTTTCCCCTCTTGAGAAAACCCCTGGAGAGGATCTGACACTTCCTCTTCATCTCCTCGAGGACCATCCCCCTCTCCTCCTCCTTGAGGTGAGGCTCCGAAAGGAGCTTTTCCAGGGCGATCACCCGGTAGCGATCATTTCCCCAGGACCTGCCGGAGAGTTGGTCAGGGTGTCCTCCTCGCTTGACGATCAATTTCCGGTTGATGAAGAAGATCGGAAATCGGCTGGAAACCCTCAGCCAGAAGTCATAATCCTCACAGACCGGAAGGGCCTCATCGAAGAGGCCGACTTTGGAAAAGAGCGTCTTTCTCATCATCGCAGAGGAGGGGCTGATCGTACAGAGAGGCAGACATTTCTCAAATATCCATCCCGAATATTTGGCATGCTTGGTCCTCGGGTTGACCCGTCTTCCTTTTCGGATCCAGATCTCGTCGGTGTAGCAAAGGGGATACTGCGGGTTATTGTCCAGAAAGGTCACCTGAATGCTCAATTTCCCTTTCACCCAGAGATCGTCCGAATCGAGGAAGGCGACATACTTCCCCCTCGCATGAAGGATCCCTCTATTCCTCGCAGCGCTCACTCCCCTGTTCTCAGGAAGCTGGATGAGTTTCACCCTGCCTCCGTACCGTTTGATCTCCTCGGCCGTCCCATCGGTGGAGCCATCATCCACGACGATCAGCTCAAAATTCTCAAAATCCTGGCTCAAGACCGAACCCACAGCCTCTTTAAGCAGGGGAAGGCGATTATAGGTGGGGATGATCACAGAAACTTTTGGCATAACCCAAATTTCAAATTTAAGATTTCAGATCTCAAATTTTTTTCCAATCTTCAATTTGCAATCTGAAATTTGCGATCTGCAATTTAAGACTCAGGCAGCTCTTCTTGTCATCTTCTTTAACCGGCTGATCCGTCTTCTCAGGATCTCGGCCATCCTCCAGTTTCTCTGCTGAACCAGCTCCTCCCTCTTCGCCCTCAGCTCTCTGACCTTCTGCTTTAACTGCGAAGCGGTCAGGACCACCTTCTCCTTCTTGGCCACAATGGGTTTCTCTCTCTTCGGCTCCGGCTCAGTGATGCCTTTGGCCGCCCGGATGGCAGCAATCAGTTCCTCCTTCTTCATTGCATGGACACCATGGACTCCGGGCAATCCCAGGGCCATCTCTCTCAACTCTTTGGCTGTCATCTTCTCCAAGGGCTTCTCTTTCTTCTCCATCTTCTCCTCCCTCATCATTAGTTCAAGGGCTAAGGTAAGGATGCCCGTCTCGTCATTCGGTTACGTTGCAAGGTTTAATCGTCTGACGTAACCCTCTAACCCTAAACCAAACGGGCTTCGTAACCGTAACCCAAAGACCATTTTTCAATCGTCATAATGGCAGGATTCCTAACTCGATGCTGACTTGAAATCCTCCTCTAAATTCCAATTCCAGGGGCCAATAAAAGAGGAGGCACGACCCCTGGAAAATCCTCTCAAACCCGCTCTCTGAGAGCGAGATGGTCTCTATGGGAAACCGCCATAGATGAGAACTTCTATCCACCTTTAAGACCACGGCCAGGCCATTCCACTCGTCGACCAGACGGACCTCTGAGACATCTCTTAACTCCCCCCTGCTCGCCAGCCTTCGATCCTCAAGCCAGTGTCCGGGGATCTCGTAATAACGGTCTGGAGCGTCTCCTGACAGGAGATTGATATTAAACTCAATCCCGAAGTTCACCCTCTGCCTCCCCGCACCTTCGTAGGTAATTTGATAAGCGGCCTTGAGCAGACTCCGGCCAGGTGAAAGGGTGAACCGCTTTTCCAGCCTGATCGGAGATCCTTGACCGTCTTTTAGTAACTTTCCAGATCTTGAAAAAAGGACTTCCCGGCCTCTTCCTTTCCTGAGAAGCTCGACTTCATAGGGCTCCTCAACAAAATCTCCTTCCTCCTGATAGCGGCACCTCCGAAACGATTCGAAATCGGCTGGCTCAGGAAGGAGATGGTCGAGAAAAGAGGCCCTCCGGTAGGTATCAAAATGGAGGTGTTGATCCAGGTGGCTCTCCTTTGAATCGAAGATTTCATGGATCGTCTTCACCTCGGTTTTGGAAGCCTCCGTCCGATTTCCAGGATCCTCAAGCAGTTTTTGATGATAACCCTCTCTTCTTCGGGTAAGGGTCGATAGGATATTGAAGGCCTTTGGCCGATGGTCCATCTCCAGGAGATGACCTCCGCGGCGGCTAAACATCAGAACGGCCTCAGGGTTTTTGAGAATCACCTCCTCATCCCCATCCCCGTTCAGATCGAGCCTCTCCAGCTCGATCCACTCTCTTCCCTTATGTCTCGCTCGATCATAAATGGTCTCTGCCCTGATCAGATTCTCATAAAGGGCATGCCGAAGATGGGGGAGGTAGAGCCCTCCAAAGACACCATGCCAGTAGGCATCATTGCACTCGGCCCGGTAGAGGTACGTGAGAATATCCTTCGTCTTTGAGCGACGTCTCCTCTCCACTTTCCTGACCTTCTCGCGCAGATGGAGCACCCTTTTATGAAGATCGTTCGATTCAGGGTACTTGGCAAAGAAGTTTCTCCAGAACCCACCTTTGATAAACCTTCTGATCGGTTCCCCTTCAGGAGACGCCTTCAATCTTCCGATCACCTTTCCATATTCCACCATCGCCTCTGTGGGGAGGCTCCACTCGTCCATCTCCATATACGAGGAGCACGGAAGGTAGATCCGACCGAGAGGCCGATGATCGGTTATATAGGTCTCTAAGGACATGGGTTCGATCCAGTCCAGATGGTCTCCGATCGCCCGGAAGAGACGCTCCAGCCAGCCCTCCTCATAAACAGAGCGGTAAGTACCCGGCCAGATGCCAAATTTTTCCCCATCGTCAGCAAAGATGGCTGCCCGAGATGAATCCCTGAGCCTGGAAAGGTATTCCAATGTCTCCTCCGGAGGATGGAACGGAATCATGTACCTCAGGGTCTCACTTCCAGGAAAGACCTTTAGCACATTCCCTTTATCTTCCGTCAAATAATATCCATATAAGTCCCTCTCCCTTAATCCAGCCTTCTTAAAATGGTAATCATCGATCGTGACATACTCCACACCCGCCTCGGCCAGATAAGTTGGAAGCTGAGGCTCCCAGACCCTCTCTGCCAGCCACATCCCCTTCGGCGTGACCCCCATCTCCCTTCTGATCACTTGCGTCAGGGCCCTGATCTGTCCGACCTTATCCTCGTCAGGGATCACCGGCAGGATCGGTTCGTAATAGCCGCCAGTCATCATCTCCAGCTGGCCTCCTCTGACCAGATCCCTTAGCGTTTCCAAAAATTCTGCGTGTTCTGCTTTGAAGAAATCCCAGAGAACCCCGGAATAGTGGATCGTGATCTTCATGAAGGGGTACTTCTTGAGCAGTTCGATAAAAGGAAGGTAGGCCTTCTCATAGGCCTTTTCCAGGACGTGAGGGAAATTTCCAACAGGCTGGTGATTATGGACACAGAAGAGAAAGGCGACCTTTTCCATCGCTTCCAATGTATACGATTTTTGAGGGCAATTCAACCCCATCAAATGAATTCATAATGAAAAAGGGGTTGGCCTTTCAAGCTAACCCCTTTTTATGCTTTGGCGGGAGCGACGAGGATCGAACTCGCGACCTCCGGCGTGACAGGCCGGCGTTCTAACCAGCTGAACTACGCCCCCGCCGTTATTTAAAAACCCTAAATCCTAATTTCGAAATCTGAAATAAACCCTAAATCTGAATGAACAAATTTGCGAAAGGTTCTTCTTATCTCAGTTTTGAATTTTGGTAATTTGAAATCGTTTCGAATCCCGTCCCCTCTTACGGGGCGGGGATTTCGTGCTTCCAATCTCTGCTTCTTATTTTATGGTAGGCGGAACAGGGATTGAACCTGTGACCTCCGGCTTGTAAGGCCGACGCTCTCCCAACTGAGCTACCCGCCCTGATTCGTAAAGCGTAATTTACTGTAACCGTACCTTCGATGTCAAGTTGAGCATCGTTTCGAATTTCGGATTTCGTGCTTCGGATTTATGATCTTCAGGCTACCTCGACCTCTTTCTCATAGAGGAGGATCGGGCTTTCGTGATTGAGAACCACCTCTTCGCTGATGATGCATTCACGGACGTTGGATTGCGAAGGGATCTCATACATCACATCGAGCATCGTGTTTTCCATGATCGCCCGTAGCCCCCGGGCTCCGGACTTTCTTTTGATGGCCTCTTTCGCAATCGCCATCAAGGCCCCCTCGGTAAACCGAAGCTTGACGTTCTCAAATTCGAAGAGCCTCTGATACTGCTTCACCAGGGCGTTCTTCGGCTTTTTCAAGATATCGATGAGGGCCTCGACACTGAGCTCGTCCAGAGTGGCGATGACCGGGAGCCTGCCGATAAACTCGGGAATCAATCCGAACTTCAAGAGATCCTCGGGCTGGACCTCTCTCAACAGCTCTCCCATATCCCGCTCCTCCCGGGTCTTGATCTCAGCCCCGAACCCCATGGTCTTTCCACCGATGCGTTGCTCAATGATCTTCTCCAGCCCCACAAAAGCCCCTCCGCAGATGAAAAGGATATTGGTGGTGTCGATCTGAATGAACTCTTGCTGCGGATGCTTGCGACCCCCTTTGGGAGGGACGCTTGCAACCGTCCCCTCAATGATCTTGAGCAGGGCCTGTTGAACCCCTTCGCCCGAGACATCCCGCGTGATGGAGGGGCTGTCCGATTTCCTCGATATCTTATCGATCTCGTCGATGTAGACAATCCCTTTCTGGGTTCGCTCGATATCATAATCCGCAGCCTGCAGAAGGCTCAGGATGATATTCTCCACATCCTCTCCTACGTACCCCGCCTCTGTCAGACAGGTCGCATCCGCGATCGTAAAAGGGACATCGAGGATTCGGGCCAGGGTCTGGGCGAGGAGCGTCTTGCCTGACCCTGTGGGTCCGATCAGGATGATATTCGATTTCTGAAGCTCCACATCCCCTGACATGACCTTCGATTCGATCCGCTTATAATGATTATGGACTGCTACCGATAGGATCTTCTTCGCATATTCCTGGCCGATCACATACTCATCCAGCTTCGCCTTGATCTCCATGGGTTTGGGGACGGTAAGCCTCCCCGGGACAAAGCGTTCTTCGGCCTCCTCGGCGATGATCTCATTGCAGAGTTCAATGCATTCGTCGCAGATATAGACCGTCGGGCCTGCGATCAGTTTCCTCACCTCATCCTGACTCTTTCCGCAGAAAGAACAGTGGAGGACAGTCCCGTAATTTCCGCCGTTCGACTTCATCCTCATCTCCTTTCTTTCCCTCCCGACTACCCTGGGGTTCGGACAGGGCGCTTGACCACTACCTCGTCGACGATGCCATATTCCTTGGCCTGATGGCCGGTCATATAGAAATCCCGATCGGTATCGGCCTGGATCCTCTCCAGCGTTTGATTCGTGTGCTTGACCAGGATCTGGTTCAGTTCTTCCCGAAGCCGGAGGATCTCCCTCGCCTGAATGTCAACGTCCGAGGCCTGCCCCTGAAAACCTCCCATCGGCTGGTGGATGAGGATCCTCGAATGGGGAAGGGCGTATCGCTTTCCCTTTTCACCTGCCGAAAGAAGGAGAGCAGCGATGCTGGCTGCCTGTCCCATGCAAATGGTGGAGACCTGGGGCCGAATATATTGCATGGTATCGTAAATCGCCAGGCCGGAGGTGACGATCCCTCCGGGCGAATTGATATAGAGATGGATATCCTTGTCCGGATCTTCCGATTCTAAGAAGAGCATCTGAGCGATCACCAGATTGGCCACATCATCATCAATGGCCGTCCCCACGAAGATGATCCTCTCCTTCAGCAGGCGAGAGTAGATATCATAGGCCCGCTCGCCCCTTCCGTCCTTCTCAATCACAATGGGTATTAACGGCATCATTTCTCCCTTCTACGGATAATTCCTTCTACTGGGGGGCAGAGATATTGGCCTTCTCAAGGAGGAGGTTCAGGGTCTTCTGGTTGACGAGCCCTGCCTTTAACTCCGGTATTAAACCATTCTTTTCATAATATCGCTTCACCGCATCCAATTTCTGATGGGTCCTTTCCGAAACCTCCTTGAGTCGGTTCTCCACCTCCTCGTCCGTGACCGTGATCCCCTCCTGGTCTGCGATCTTTTCAAGGATCAGGGATGTTCGAACCTGCTTCATGGCTATCTGACGATGATCCTCCTGGAGCTTCTCCTCGGAAAGGCCCAGGCTATCGATCTCGATCCCCTGAGCAGCTAACCTCAGCTTCGTCTCCGAAACCAAGGCCTTGGTCTGTTCCTCCACCAGACTTTCAGGAACGTCGAACCTGTTCTTCTGAATCAGTTGTTCGATCAATCGGTCTTTCAACTGCTGTTCGAAAGCCGCCTTCTTCTCCCTCTCGATATCCTCTCTCAGTCTGGTCTTCAGGTCGTCAAGCGAGGAATAATCTCCTAAGTCCTTTGCAAATTCATCATCTAAGGGAGGAAGGATCTTCTCTTTGATCTCTTTTATTTTAACATGGAATGAGATCGTCTTCCCGGCCCATTTCTTATACCCGTAATCTTCAGGAAAGGAGACCTCTATCTCTTTCTCTTCCTCTGCTCTTAGCCCGATCAACTTCTCCTCAAAGGCTGGGATGAACCGTTGGCTCCCCACCTCCACCGTAAAATCGCTTGCCTTTCCTTCCTCAAGAGGCTTGCCGTCCATGGTCGCCTGATAATCCAGGATCACAAAATCTCCAGCCTGGATGGGTCTCCCCTCTGAGACCGTTTTTAAATTGGCGTGGAGGTTTTGAAGGCCCCTCAACCTCTCCTCCACCTCCTCGTCCTTCACATCCTCCTTCTTCCCCTCAATAGTCAATCCCAGATAGCCCTCCAATTTGATCTCGGGTTTAACCTCGATGGTAACGGAGTACTGAAACGGTCTCCCATTCACCAGTTCCCCGGGGTCGATCTCAGGGTGGGAGACAGGCTGGAGCTTTGCCTCGGAGATAGCTGTGGAGTAAGTGTCCTGGATCAGTTTTTTCATCACCTCGCTCTTCACATAATCCTTGAAATATCCCTCCAGGATATTCCTCGGGACCTTTCCCGGCCGGAATCCCTTGATCTTCGCCTTTTTGCCCAGCTCCTTGTAAAACGAATCGACCTCCTTGATCACCTGATCCTCGGGGATCTGTACGTTGACCTTCTTCTTAATGGAACTGATATCCTCAATGTTTACATTCATCAAATATCCCTTCTACCGATAATGGAATCCAAAATTCGAATATCGAAACACGGAGCAAACACAAAATCCAAATTCCCCAAAAGCAAGAACTTGAAATTCTATGCTTTCGTCACTCAAATCTCTAACTGCCAGAAATAAGTTTCGGATTTCGTGCTTCGAATTTCGTGTTTCTGCTTTATCACTTGGTGCCGAGGGCGGGACTCGAACCCGCACAGTCTCTCGACCACGAGATCCTAAGTCTCGCGCGTATTCCAATTTCGCCACCCCGGCCCCTAAACAGCAAAAATGGTCTCTGGGCTACGGTTGCGAAGCCCGTTTAGTTCAGGGTCCTTCGGTTACGTGAAATTCTTAAGATGAATAACATGACCGGATGACGATACGGGCCTCTTTACCCTTACCTTTCGCACGACACCTTTTTGTAAACTATTGGTGAGCCGTGCAGGAATCGAACCTGCAACCTACTGATTAAGAGTCAGTTGCTCTACCGATTGAGCTAACGGCTCATGATCAAAGATTCATTGCAAAATGAACAATTAGCAATGATCAATTAGCAATTTAGATCCAAAGAAACCAACCCCAATACTGCTAAATTTGCATTGCTAATTTTGCAATTTGCATTGTTCCAGGCCGTGGCGCGCCCGGTCCGACTCGAACGGACGGCCTGCGGATTCGAAGTCCGACGCTCTATCCAGCTGAGCTACGGGCGCCTTGGGGTGAGTGAAGGGACTCGAACCCTCGCCCACTGGGGCCACAACCCAGTGCTCTATCCAACTGAGCTACACTCACCATCAAATAAATTCCAATTAGCTAATTCTAAATAACCAAATTATTTTTGAAATTTCGGTCATTGAAATTTTGGTTATTTTAACTAAAAGGGCAATGCCTTTTTTCTTCTGGCGCGCCTGAGAGGATTCGAACCTCCGACCCACGGATTAGAAGTCCGTAGCTCTATCCAGCTGAGCTACAGGCGCTTAAGTAATTACTATATGACTTTCTCGGTCTTTCGTCAAGGCCAAAACCGCCCTCTCATTCAGTAGCTTACGGCGTTCTCCTTATACATCTCTTTATACATATTGTAGCCAGACCTTGCCCGAAGACTTCAGCACTGCCAAAAATTCTGTGGCTCCATACCCGACCACACTGTTCTGACGGCGGTTCCAGTCGCCAGTACCTTTCTCACTTTCTTAGGAAAACGAGATTCACCTTGGTCGGTTGAACCGCTTGCTAATCATACCATAGAGAAGCCTGTTATACTCAAGGTCGGGATCATTCCTTAAGGAATAGTAAACCATGCCCTTCCACCGCCGACTGCTAACCAGATTGGTCTGTTCCAAAATTTTGAGATTTCTTGCCACTGTCTTGTAAGGCAGGCGGAGGGTTCGGGCGAGCTCTGAGATCTCCTTCTCCTGACCTCCGAGAAGCAATCTCAAAAGCTGAACCCGGTGTTCGTTTGCCAGAGCCTTAAAGATCTTTACGAGAAAGTCCATAGAGCTAAATCCTCTTGGCAGTAGATAAGGAGGTTGATCACTTTCCTAAGAAAGCGAGAAAACATCACAAAAAAACATTCGTACTTCCACAACCAAAATTCAACCCCACAGGAAGAACCCATCCTACATCCACCAAGGGGTCACGGGTTCCATCTCGACGAAACCCATCTGCGCCATCCCCGAGGGGCGAAACCCGTGGTACCCGGCGGAGGCGGATGGAGCAACGAACCTCATATTAACCCCCACAGTTTCGCCCAGATCAAACCCAGATATTCGTAAAGAGCCCTCTCAGCCTTTTGCAGGCTACCTGCCCAGGGGTAAAAATCACCCGGAGTCATCCTCCGGTCCTCTTTCACCAGATGATCTGTTGGAGCTGGAATGGGATTCAGCCCCAATCTTTCGAAAAAGAGGATTGACCGTAGCATATGGGAGGCAGAGGTGACAAGGATAAACCGGTCACGGCCAACGATCTCTCGAATCAATCGGGCCTGTTCCCCTGTATCTCGTGAGGCTGCCTCGAGAATCAAATCCTCCTTTTTAACTCCCATCGCCAGCGCAGCCTCAGATAAAAGCTCCGCATCGCACACCGGATCCAAAACAGCCCCTCCCGAGAGGATGAGTTTGCTTTGAGGAAGTTCACGGTGAAGACGAATCCCTTCCACAAGACGGACGAGGGAGGCTCCGGAAAGCTGGCTGGTCAGGGGAAGCTGGGGATCAGAGGTATGTCCACCCCCGAGAACCGCGATCCACTTTACATCCTGAATGCCCTCGAGGGTGAGAAGCGGCGGGTACTTACATTCCAGTGGCCTGAGGATCCTTTCTGAAATCCCATTGTAACTCAGAAGGCAAAGCCATGCGGTGCCGATCAGAACAAGAATCTTTCCGGCCCTCTGCCTTCGGGTTAGAAAGAGAAAGAATAACCCTGCGATCAGGATTATCAGAATCATCGTCACAGGAAGGAAAAGAGGGCCGACCACCTTTTTCAACAGGAACATTTCTCCATCTCCATCTATGCCACCTTTTGATGATCATGAAAAGCGAGGACTGAACAGTTCGTTTTCAGCGGCTATAAGGTTCGTAT
Organism: Syntrophaceae bacterium; assembly: GCA_013388635.1. Taxonomy (GTDB): domain Bacteria; phylum Desulfobacterota; class BSN033; order BSN033; family UBA1163; genus JACAEX01. The sequence goes on from JACAEX010000084.1 coordinate 63,002, forward strand.
TCAGGAATGATCTCCTTGAGCTTCGATTTGATGCCAGAGGCATCCTGCTCGAGAGAGAGTTTTACCAGCTCCTCGATCTTCTGATTGAGCCAGTTGAGATCGCAGTGATTCTGCCCCTTCAGGACAAAGATCTTCTCGTGGAGAGAAGGAACGATCCCCTCTCCTTCGGTGATCAACTCCTCATGGAGCTTCTCGCCCGGCCTGAGACCGATGAACCTGATCTCAATATCCACATCGGGCTTAAAACCCGAACGACGGATTAGATCCCGGGCCATGTCTACGATCTTGATCGGTGTTCCCATATCCAAGACAAATATCTCGCCTCCTTCACCCATGGCCCCTGCTTGAAGGATCAACTTACAGGCCTCGGGGACCGTCATAAAATACCGGCTGATCTCAGGGTGGGTGACGGTGACAGGACCGAACCGTTCGATCTGTCTCTTAAACAGGTGAATCACGCTTCCTTCACTTCCGATCACATTTCCGAATCTGACCGATACAAACCTGCAGCCATCGGGTCTGCTGCTGTTTCGCCAGGCATAACAGGAGGTGAACATCTCTGCGACCCGCTTGGTTGCACCCATCACACTGACAGGACGAACCGCCTTATCTGTGGAAATCATGACGAACCGTTCCACTCCGGATCGGTGGGATGCCTCCACAATGTTCTTTGTCCCGATCACATTGTTGAAAACACCTTCCCAGGGGTTTAGCTCCACAATCGGCACATGCTTAAAGGCAGCCGCATGGAACACAACCTGGGGTTTAACGGTGTTGAAGAACTTATCGAGAATACCCCTGTTGTGAACATCACCAAGCACCGGTGTTATGGACAGATTAGAAAATCTGTGGCGAAACTCCATTTCGATATGAAAAAGATTATTTTCGGTCTTATCAAGAAGGATGAGGTCTCTCGGTTGGAATCCGGCCACCTGGCGGCAGAGTTCTGATCCGATCGAGCCCCCTGCTCCTGAGACGAGGACGACTTTCTTTGTAAGGTAATCCCCGATGCTTTCGACATCGAGATCTACTGGCTCCCGGCCTAAGAGGTCTTCAAACGAGACTTCCCGGACCGTCTTAAATGAGATCTTTCCGTCAATCAACTCTCCGATACCCGGGGTCGTTCTACATTTGAGGCCTGTTGCTTCGCAATGCTGGATCACCTTCCGCATCTGCTTGGCTGTGGCTGAAGGCATAGCGATTAGAATCTCATCCATCTCATCGTGGTAAGCCATTTTATGAACTTTGGCAACAGGCCCTAAGACAGGCACCCCATGAATATTCATGCTCTTCTTTGATGGATCGTCATCCAGCAACCCTACGACTTCGTACTGAAGGCGCGGATTCTCCCGGATTTCTCGTACGATCTTTTCTGCCGCATCCCCTGCACCGACGATCAGGAGCCTCTTCTTCGGCTTTCCCAATCTCTTTTCGGTAGGAAGCTGAAATATTTGGCGTAAAGGATGAAATCCCTTATCCTGCTCAGATAGAATAATCCTTACCGTGACCCTGATGCCTCCAACAGCGATAAAGGTCAGAATGGCATCGATGATAAAGACAGAACGTGGAAACCCCTGAAAGCGATAGATGAAAAGAATTGCTAAGATGATTAACGCAGAGGAGGTCGCTGTGGCCTTCAAGACGTTTAATAGATCGAAAAGGCTGGTGTATCGCCACATCCCTCTATAAAGGCCGAATAAATAGAAGATGATCATCTTGAAGACGAGGATATAGGGGAGTGAAGATCTCAGCAACTCCCAATCCTGTGATGAAATCTTTCCCTCAAATCTGAGAATGTATGAGAACAGATATGAAGTGGTGACAAGAGATGCATCGAGGAGAAGCATCAGATAGAAGTTTCTATTTCGAATTATATCCCGCATTAGCCTGGTCCGTCCGTTTTCTCTTCTTTACTTCTTTGCTGTTTACTGTATTCCGCCCCCTGTCTTCTGCCTACCCCCAGCTGTCCCCTCTTCTTTGAAGCTCCTATGGCTTGTAGCAATCTCTTATTACCTTTGTCACCCGCTCAAGATCTCCCTCGGTCATCTGAGTCCCTGAGGGCAAACATAATCCTCGTTCAAAAAGATTTTCACTCACTGACCCTCCTCTGATACGACAATCTTTAAATACCGGTTGAAGATGCATGGGCTTCCAGATCGGACGGGATTCGATATCCTCTGCCTCTAATGCTAACCGGACAGTTTCCCGATCGGAACCGAACTTCTCCGGAGCGATCAAGATCACAGTCAGCCAGCAGTTGGAAGTTCCGTAAGGAGCTTCGGGCATAAATTCTATGCCCGAAAGGTCACCTAAGGAATTCCGGTAATACTCATTGATCGACCTCTTCTTTGCAACTTTCTCATCGAGGCGCGCAAGCTGGCCACGTCCAATAGCCGCCAGAAGATTACTCAATCGATAATTATAACCGATATGGGAATGCTGGTAATGAGGGGCAGGGTCACGGGCCTGGGTGGAGAGAAACCTTGCCTGTTCGATATACTTAACATTGTCAGAAACGAGCATCCCTCCTCCTGAGGTCGTGATAATCTTGTTACCGTTAAACGAAAATATCCCCATGGCACCGAACCTTCCGGCATAAGTTCCACGATAGGTGGCCCCGAGGGCCTCGGCTGCATCCTCAACTATGGGAATCCCATATTTTGCACAGGTCTTCACAATAGGATCATAATCAGCACACTGGCCATAAATGTCCACGACGATGGCTACCCGAGGCAACTTCCCCTTTTTAGCACACGCATCCAATTCCTCCTCAAGAAGTCCAGAATCCATATTCCAAGTAGACCGGTCGCTGTCGATAAAAACCGGTTCGGCCCCACAATATCGAATCACGTTAGCACTTGCAGCGAATGTGAGGTCAGAACATAACACGAGATCCCCCCTTCCAATCCCAAGCATCAACAGTGCTAAATGTAAGGCCGCGGTTCCACTTCCCAGAGCAACGGCATGTTTCATCCCTATCTTCCGACACATCTCCTCCTCGAAAGCATCGACGTGTGGCCCGAGAGTGGTGATCCAGTTAGAATCATAGGCCTGCAAGAGCAATTCGCGCTCCCTGCCATCAAGATGAGGAGGAGAAAGGTAGATCCGTTTCATAAAAAATAGACCCACATCCCTGTCCCAACCAATATGACCTGAATACCCCAACATAACAAGACGGTTTGACGAACTGTTAATCCCTTCTGTGTGAGCTGGTCATAAAAATGGCTTCGATCCCCTGTAAAAAGCGGAACTCCCTTCTTTAATCTGCGCAAAATCGCATGGGCAGCCTCAAAGACTGGAGCACCGATGATTAGAATGGGTCCTAAAAAGGTTGAAAAGTGATCCAATGATGTAACCGTCACAGCTAAATAAGCAAGTATAAAACCGAGAAAATAACTGCCGTTATCTCCCATAAAGATGGAGGAAGGGTGAAAGTTGTAAAAAAGAAAGCCTAATAGTAAGCCAGTCAAAAGGGAGGCCAAGGTCACACCAAAGCTTTCCCCTCTTAAGGCAGATAGAAAGCTGAAACCCACCAGAGAAATAAGAGCCACTCCCCCTGCCAATCCATCGAGACCATCTTCCATATTTATGGCGTTCATAGCTCCTACGACATAAAAAATGGTTAAGGGGATAGCAATAAAGAGAACTGTCTCAATTTGGGTGCCGAACAGGATCAAAATCACTCCAGCTAAGGTCTGACCGATGAATCGAAGATAAGGAATAGCCGTCTTAAGATCGGCCCACACCCCCAGGCCAAAAGCGACTCCACTCCCTAATAACAAACCCATTGGCTTAAAGCCATGACACTCTCCCAAAGCAAACGATATGACAATAAAGAGGCTAACAGTGGCAAAAAAAACAAATCCCCCTGAATGAGGGATAGGCCATTGATGGATCTTTAATGGATTCCCCTCCGAACGATCAAGATAACCAAATCTCAATGATAACTTTTTCATCCAGGGAATCATCCAAAGGCTTACCAAAAAACCAATTCCAAAAGGAATAATACTCTTCATGGGTTAAAACGATTGCTCCTTTTTATATTTAATCTGCACCAAAATAGAGGAGTCGAGCTCGCTCGGCCTTAATCTTTACATGATAAATCCCTGAAATTGGAATTATCTTTTCTCCTGACTCGGCATCAATCAGAGTTTGTTCATCAAGGTCGTTGGAAGAAAATCGCACTATGGTATCTATGGGTTCGTAGGTGGAGTAATCTGATACCAAGACAAGTCCTTTGGAACCTAACTTCTTAATTCTAACTCCAGACCATTGATTAATCTCAATCGGTTTGATCGCCTTTCCCTTAAGGACAATTTCTTCAAAGCGTACCATCAGTGCATTTGCCTCAGCCATATATTTCATATCGCCCAAATCTATATCCTTCCCAGCATACATAAGATAGCCAGCGAAATGGGGTGCCATCATGGCTTCGAGGATTTGATACTTCATCTGGGAATAAGGATCAAGCGCACAGGCCGGATGCATATAGGTCAACCCAGGGGATAACGTTGCTGCCAGCGCCCGGGCATAGATTCCTAAGGCCTCCTGTGATTGGTAGAGATAATCCCCAACCTTTTTCGGCGACCCCCCGAAGCTGGAAGATGCCCAGTTCATATAGGTCTGCCTTATATCAAAATCAAAAGCGGTCAGGCTTTTGGCTGCAAAGGGATGGGTGAAAGGCAGCCATGAGCTGATGCCAAAGTAGATGCGGCCGTTCAACCCCCTGTACCTTAGAGACTGGACCAGTTCATGCTTCATTGCCTGTGCGGTCCTCCCATAATGCCACAGGGAAAAGTCCTTCCAAAGTATCTTATATCTCTGATCGCCATTCCAGCCCTCTTTCATAAATAGGGATGGGTCGATATAAGGAAGATCAGTATTGATTCTAAGAAACTGGGCAAAAAGACGTTTACATTGATCACAATAACATGTGCTGGGTTTTGCATCATCAAAGGCGAGGAAGTTAACCCCGCTCTCTAATCGCTTTTTATACTGATTCATATTTTTGACCCACCCAGGCCCTCGGTAGGAGAGGCACCATCCACCTTTGCCGGTCCTTTGCCCGTTCAAATCCATGGCCTTGGCATCTTTATCATCGACATTATATGAAGCTATGTTAACCCATGAAGTAAAATATCTTAAACCCATTTGGCGAAATTTTCCTATCTTATTTCTAAGCGCGCTGTCCCCTCCCCGAAGGTCCATATGACCTATACCGTTGAGACCAATCCGCAGAAAATCCTCCGCTAATTGAGGGTTCTTGTCTCCTGCCTGCATTTGAACTTCTGAAATCAAGACCAAATTTTTAGACGACCCTGCTTCGGGAATGGTGATCACTTCGAGATTTAACCTCTTCCGGGGCTGCTGACCTCTATCCCACTTGGCATAATAATAGAAAGGGAATGAACCAGAAGAAACTTTAGACCGAACGTATAAGCACATCGATATCATCCCGGAATATCGACCCAACGATCCCTTCCAATGATCGCGAACTCCCACAGGCACTACATAGTCGGTGAGCTGTTTTTCATCACCAAGGATAGAAGCGACGCGGGCTAACACACGAAAATAAGGCCGACCCTCCATAAGGATCTTTTCAATTTCGACTTTGCTCGTATCATCACGCCGTGTCCAGGTAATACTCCACCCGTCTGGAGGCCATTTACAAATTCGACCAAGGGCGCAGCTAATAAATTCTACCTCGTCCGGTAGTTCAACAATGTATTGAATTTCTTGAGGGCGATGGCCATTATCAAACGTCCACTCAAAAGCAAAGGGAAGGGGAGAAATGATATCAGGAGAAACATAAGCCGTATTATAATACTGGTATTGGAGTCGGGCACAATTTTGCCCAATCGGAGATTCGCCTTCATATAGTTCTATCCGATCAATCCAGAACTTAAAGGGTCCTATTCCGCCTTTAGCTAAGAAACTGATCTTACAATTTCCCTCCATCTCCTCGGAATCCAGGATCGCGGAATACCGACACCAGTGCATGGGATTGTAACGGAACATCTGATCAACTGATAAAGTCTTTCCAAAGAGAATTACTTCAATTCTCCCTTTTTGAGGAAGCCGATACCAGAAACAGATCACATATTTCGTATGGGGTTTTATGGAACTAAGCTGGGTCTCCCACTGGGCCGCCTGATCTTGGCCCGATACCTCCATCGTCAAGGCATAGTCGCTCTGAAAACCGGGACAACCAACCGCACACCTTCCTCGGTAATTCCAACGTACCGGCTCCCCATTTTCCAGAATCTCTATATCTCCATTAGGAACAAGATTTTGCCCTCCATCAATGGCACCATGTTCTTTCTGTAGTACAAACTGCTTAATAGTACAGTTTGGGCTAAAGAGTAACAATGTAAAGATTAAACAAATGAATAACAGGTAGTGCCTCACTCCTCTGTGGGAATTGTTCGGGGATGTCGGAGAAGATTTTATAGCGGAAACCTTATCAGGTTCATCACAAGAATACCTCTCCATTCTACTTAAATGATTTGACTCAAAAATTGAGTGAGAGGGGGTGGTCTGTCTGGTTTATTTGGTCTATCTGGTCTTTTTGGTTTCTCTCGTCTATTCGGAAAAATGGGGGGCGTCCCTGTTTTCCTGAGTACCCTGGTCCGAATCCCCACGGGATCTCATATTACCCCTTTAATCTTTTCAATAAAAATAGGATATAATCTTTCTGCCTGATCAATGAAATTTCTGATTCTACGCCATTTAATATCCAAATATTCATGAACTAAAATATTTCTCATAGAAGCAAATTCAGAGAACTTTTCACCAAAAGAAGAATCAATATACAAGGTTCCAAATATTTTTAAAGTGTCTTTGTATGTCTGAGGGATTTCTCTTTTTTCCGAAGCTAGAATAACCTTTGCAATATCTAAGGCGCTCATTACCAAATTCTCTACCCATCTTTCTATTACTTTCCTCTTGAAACTATCCTGAATATAATCCTGCCAGCTAAACTGCTTAATCTGCTGAATTTCACTGAATTCATTCTCTAAAAATCTCAAATATTCCAAAACCCTAGCCCTTTCCTCAGGGAGAAGGGATTTCGCCTTTTGACTGATCTTCCAATAGTCGGAAACAAAATCCCACCATTCCACTGCTTCGTAGCTTACTTTGCAGAGAAGGTCGAGATAAAGTTTTCGGTCTCCTACGACTATAGGAGCCCCAGTTCTTAAAACATTATATACCAACGAAGCCCGAGATCTATTTAACACAACCAAGTCAACCTCATCTGTTTCCAAGAGGTCGACCAGGTCAGACCATATTTTGCTCTCACCGGGATATTCTCTTTCCGTCTCAATCTCTATATATTCTTCTGGTTTGAAATAGACCGCGATATCCCAATCCGATATATTCCCCTCACTTCCCTTTGCCCTTGAACCAAATAGAAATGCCAAGACGACCGAAGATTCATTCTGAAAATATTGAGTTAGGGCTTCAATTTTATGGATCACCATATATTTTTTCCCTGTTTCTAAAAGTACCATTAATCATTTCCCATATCTTTTTTAATAAAACTTATCATAGTCTTTACTTAACGTCAAAGAAGAAACTCATTCTTTTGAGCCTATTCGAGTATAATTCTATGAAATGAGAAGTTTGGTGTAGAGCTATCTGTTTCTCCAGTCTATTTGGTTTTCCTCGTCTTTTTTAAATGGATGTGTCCGTATTTTTCCCGCAAAAAAATAGAACCGTCCCTTTTTCTATTGCTCTACTCCACTTTTTCATCTATCATTGCCTTTTTAATAAAAAGTCTTTTGTATAATTCCCTGGTTAAATGTGGGATGTGTCCCTATTTTCTGAAATATGAACCCGTCCCCAATTCCGACAACCATTGTTAGAGAAGTAGAAGAAATTTTAAATAACAGTGGCTTCTTTAATTATGGAGAGGTCAAGCTGCTTCAAGGGATCCTTCACTGTCCTTTTCCCAGCATCCAAGATTTCGATGGCGACGATTCTTCCGTCCTTGGCATAATCAATAATGACCCCGTCAAGCTCAAGGGATTCAGATATATTTTCTTCTGGTAGAAATTCGATATTAATTAAATCATTTTTTGGGTCATACTCTATCTTCATCTTTTTCCCCCTTCCAATACCGCTCAATCTGAGAGGTTAAATATCCAGTTAACACTAAATAATAATCTTCTTTCTCTTCAAAAACAACCCTCAAGAGGTATTCTTTTTCTCGTAAGAAATACTTCTTTTGAGCAATTTTTCGACCTCCATACCCTTGTACAATCTGGGATGGATTTTCGAGAGCCTCTTTTATCCATTCTTCAGGAATACCTCTACGTTTCAATTTATTTTTGGCAATTGGAATTATTTCAATTTTACTCATTATCTATTCTATTCAAAATAAAAAAAGGTCTTCTGTCCCCACTTATGAAGTGAAATTCTGGTCTTATGATTTATCTGGTTTATTTAGTCTATTTGGTTTCTCCAATTTGTCTGGTCTCTCTGGTCTTTTGGGTCTATTGTGTCAAGAGGATAACTCAAAAATTGAGTCAAATCAACTATCTCACTGGGGCCCACCGGCCACTTTTCTTACCCATAACAAATCGTGCCACCCCAACCAGTGCTGC
>JACAEX010000094.1 GCA_013388635.1 Syntrophaceae bacterium
GCAGGGAACCAGGAACGTGTAAAACTGGGTTCCTGTTTTCACAGGAAACCCTGGATTCCTGGTCAAGCCAGGAATGACAAAGCAAGGCGAGTGTCTATACAATGATGGACCGATTAGTAAAAGATTTTTGGAGGCATTACCATGGTCAAGAGATTTAAATGGATGATCGTATCTGTAGCTCCGATTGTGTTCTTTCTTGTTTTCCAATCGTCCTCTTTGTCGCAGGCAACCGAAATTCGGATCGCGGACAGCACGGGCGACTGGGGCTATCCCAATCCCTACCGGCATTACCCGAGGGGGCCAGGATACGTGCGGATGAGCTGGGTTTTTGACACGCTGATCTGGAAGGACGCCGGTGGTTACATCCCGGCCCTGGCCAGATCCTGGTCGTTTGATCCTAAGAGGCTGGCCTTTATTTTCGAATTGAATCCCAAGGCCAGATGGCACGATGGCCAACCCCTGACCTCAGAAGACGTTGTTTTCACCACCGGCTATTTTAAGAGATACCCCTATCGCTGGATTACAATTGATAACGTGAGCAGGGCCGAAGCCCAAGGACCGCAAAGGGTGGTCATTCATCTCTCAAAGCCATATTCACCCTTCTTATCCGATATCGGCGGTACCATGCCGATCCTTCCGAAACATGTCTGGGAAAGGGTGGCCAATCCCGAGGCCTATAGCGATCCCCAGGCCTTCATCGGCAGCGGCCCCTATCTCTTCCGGGATTTCAATAAAGCCCAGGGCACCTATCTCTATGAAGCCTTTGCCGATTACTATCAGGGCCGGCCAAAGGCCGGCCGCTTGATCTATGTCCGATCTGGGAAGCCTTTGGTTTCCCTGCTCACCGGAGAGGTGGATCTGGCCAGCATCCAGCCCGATATGGTCGAACCACTCAAGCAGAAGGGGATGGTGATCATCAAGGATGAGAGGGGTTGGAACAAGAAGCTCATGATCAACCACAGAAAACCTCCTTTCAATGAGAAGGCCTTTCGCCAGGCTTTGGCTTATGCGATCAATCAGAAGGAGATCATCGATAAGTCGCATCGGGGGTTTGGCACTCCGGCCTCCTATGGCCTGCTCTCGATCGATCATGAAATGTATAATCCAAAGACGCCGACATACTCCCATGATCCGGAGAAGGCCCGCAGGATCATCGAATCGCTCGGATATCAAAGAGGGCCGGACGGTCGTTACCATCGAGACGGTCGGCCATTGAAGATCGAACTCCTTGCTTCGACGATCACAGTAGGTGGCCAGAGCATAGCTGACCGGGATGGGGAGGTGATTAAAAAACAGCTGGAGGCTATCGGTCTCCAGGTGGACCTGGTGAGCATGGAACAGACGACCACTGACAGCAGGGTGAAGAACTGGGAATTCGATCTCGCTGTATCCGGTCATGGAGGAATTTCAGGCGACCCGAGAATCCTGAACGAAATGATTTCCTCTCATTATGGCGCGGGTTCGGTCAACAGCGCGCGTTACGACGCCAACCCGGTCCTCAATAAACTTCTCGAAGATCAGATGGTCGAGATGGATGAGAGGAGGAGGAAGGCCATCGTTCATCAGATCCAGAAAGTCTACGCCGAAGATCTCCCGGCGATCTCTCTCTACTACCCTGATTCCATGGCCGCTTACAACCCGAAGAAGGGAGTGGTCTGGTTCTTTACAAAGGGCGGGATCAGCAAGGGGATTCCCATTCCCCAGAATAAGATGTCCCTTGTGAGATAATTTTCGAGGGGCGGATGGATTAACATGAAGATCTTTTTAAGAAAGCATGAAAGGGTTTTGGCCTATATGCTGGCAGCCCTGATCATGATCTATTTGAGTTATGGTCTGCCAGGGTTTCTGCCCGGCGATTTTGTGACCGCCATGTATTCGAGTTCCCACGTCACCCTGACCGCAGATCAGGAGGCAGAGATCAGGGCTTTTTATACCCAGCGGGAGGGTTTCATCCACTACCTGGTCAATCTCTTCACCCTGAACTGGGGATATTCCTATGCCTTTTTAACCCCGACTTCAAGTTTGATCCTGGAGGCCCTTCCATGGACCCTGCTGCTTTTCGGAAGCGCGCATCTGATTTCCATGATTTTCGGATTTATAGCGGGTGTGGAGCTGGCCTGGCGTCGGGGCAGCTTTTGGGAGAAGATCGGGGTGGGATCAATGACGATCATGGAGGGAGTGCCTGAAATCGGAAGCGGAGTGGTTCTGCTTCTGGTCTTTGCCCTCTATCTTGGATGGTTTCCATCATCCGGAGCTGAGACTGCCTATGCCAGGCAATCTGCTGGAGAATGGGCCTGGGATGTCTTACGCCACCTTGCATTGCCTCTGTCCACATTGATTCTGGCCTATTTCCCGGGTAACTTCCTCCTTGCACGGGGAAGTATGGTCATGGTGCTCAAGGAGCAATTTGTCCAGACGGCCCGGGCAAAAGGATTGCCTCCCTTACGGGTTCGGTATGTTCATGCCGCACGGAACGTGCTTTTGCCCATGGTGACGCGATTCGGGTTGCGCCTTGCCTTCATGCTGACCGGTGCCTTGGTGGTGGAAACAATCTATTCCTATCCGGGTCTGGGCACTCTCCTGTTCAATGCGATCGGGAAGCGGGATTTGCCCTTGATCCAGAATATCGTCCTTTTTTCATCATTGATGGTCCTTCTCATCAATCTGGCCCTTGATTATGTCTATGGCTGGGTCGATCCGAGGGTGAGACATGCATATTGACGTCCGTGGTCAATTAGTTAGGGATCCGTGGTTTCTGGCAGGTATGGGACTGGCCCTGGCGCTGGGTCTTCTGACCTTGCTCGGGCCGATGCTAACTCCCCATGATCCACACGACATGTCGTTTCAGCCTCTCACGCCGCCTTCTGCCGTGCACTGGCTGGGCGTCAATGATGGTGGAATGGACATCTTCTCAGAACTGCTCTATGGAATGCAAAATACAGTGGGGTTCGGCCTCTTTACAGGACTGATTGCCTTATCTTTTGGCATGGCCGTTGGTCTTGCCGCTGCCTGGTTCGGCGGATGGCTGGATCAGATCCTGATGCGGCTGGCCGACATTCTGATAGCCATTCCTGCTGTGATGATCCTGATCCTCACGGCTGCTCTGTTCCGGCCGTCGCCAATGATTCTGGCACTGATCCTGGCAGTCATGTCGTGGCCCACCACGGCCAAAGCCATCCGGTCTCAGGCCCTGATCGTGAAAAACCGGATTCATATCCAGGCGGCCAGACAGATGGGAGCATCGGGTTCCTACGTCGTTGTAAGGCATTTAATGCCTGAGCTCTTTCCTCTTTATCTGATCGGCTTTGCTGCCAAGGCCCGCATGGCCATGTTCATGGAGGCATCTCTGGCCTTCCTTGGATTGTCAGATCCGAGCCGCAAATCCTTAGGTCTCATGATCGGCTTTGCGCTCAAATATTATTACCTCGATGTCTGGTGGAACTGGATCATGCCGCCGGTTCTTCTTTTGACCCTCTTGATCATGGCTGTCACTTTCTTGGCGATCAGCTTAGAAAAGGTATTTGATCCAAGATTGAAGGAAGCATGGTGAAGGTGGAGATCGATCGATTGACTGTGGTTTATCGGGATGGAAATCATTCCCTGCTCGCGCTGGATCAGGTCTGTCTGGAATTGATGCCGGCTAAAATCTTAGCTGTCGTAGGAGAGTCGGGTTCTGGGAAGACCACTCTTGCGAAGGCCCTGATGGGGCTTCTGCCGGAGAACGCAGAGGTCAGGGGAAGCATAAGACTGGATGGCCGGGAGATTGTTGGGATGGAGGAGTCAAGCCTGAATCAGATTCGCTGGTCGGAGGTGGCCATGGTCTTCCAGAATGGGGCGGCTAATTTGAACCCGGTTCACCGGATCATTGACCAGGTGGCAGAGCCCCTGATCTCTTCGAGGAGAATGAGGGAGAGACGGGCAAGAGAAGAGGCTGAAATTCAGCTTTCAAAAATGGGGCTGAAACCTGAGCATGGAAATCGCTTCCCTCATCAGTTGAGTGGCGGCCAGATCCAGCGGGCTCTCTTGGCCATGGCCTTTATCCTGAATCCAAAGGTGGTCATTCTCGACGAGCCCACAGCTGGCCTGGATGCGATGACCAAGTCTTTTATCTCAGGAGTGATCTGCCAGGCCCGGGACAGCGGCAAGACGATCCTGTTGGTCACACACGACCTCGATCTTGTGCAGGGTCTGGCTGATGAGGTGGCCGTGCTCTACTTAGGACAGATCGTGGAGAGGATGGCTGCCAGAGATTTGCTGGTCGATCCCCTTCACCCTTACACGCTTGGTCTGGGCCGTTCTTATCCCACCCTGGAGACGAATCGCGATCTTGGAGGCATTCGGGGCGATGCATTCTTTCGACTTATCCATTCCCATTCTAAGGACGGCGTCGAAGCAGGAGTCGCAGATCAAAAAAATCGGCGAGGGCACAGACACGAAGAAGGTGCGGTTCCAGAGAAAGGCTGTCTGTTTCAACGGCGATGCACCCAGGCGATCGAAGCCTGCAGCCGGGAGACCGTTCCTCTCGAGAAGGTGGAGGGGCGCGAGGTTCGTTGCCTGAGAGGAGGCATTGTTCAAATACTTGAACTTCACGGCGTGTGTAAGAGTTATGATACGGTGGCGGCCCTTCACCCAATCGAGCTGACGGTTCGAGCGGGTGAGGTCTTCTGTCTGGTTGGCGAAACCGGTTCCGGTAAGACAACCCTTGCGATGATTGCCGCCGGATTGTTCAAACCGGATAAGGGCCGGCGCATCTTTGAAGGCCGCGATATGGATGAATGGATATCCCAGGACTATCCCTCATTGGCCGGCAGAATCGGCGTGATCTACCAGAATCCTGCTGAATCGGTCAGCCATCGCCTCCCGGTCTACGATATTGTGGCTGAGCCTCTGAGGATTCAGGGTCGGGTCAGAGAGGAAAGAGAGGTCAGGGATCGTGTACTCCGAGTTCTGACAGAAGTTCGCCTCTCGACCGACCAGGAATTTCTGAGGCGTTATCCCCACGAACTCAACATGGGTGCCATTCAAAGGATCTGTCTGGCCAGGGCACTTGCGGTCAGCCCTGCGCTCCTCATTGCGGACGAGCCAACCAGCGCGCTCGATCCGAGCATTCAGGCAAAGGTCCTTAAGCTCCTTCTCGACCTTCAGATCGAAAAGGGATTGACCCTGCTCTTCATCACGCATAATATAGGGCTTGCCCGTAAGATAGCGGACCGAATCGGTGTGATGCTGGCTGGCCGGCTGATGGAGGTGGGTTCGGCGACGGACCTCATTTCTCATCCGTCTCACCCTTACACCAGGCTTTTGATTGAGAGTGCAAGCGGAAGAAGGAAAAGTAGGGTGACAGGAGAGGGAGAGATCAGCCAGACAGGGTGTCCCTTTGCCCCTCGCTGCGAGCTTGCTGAGGAGATATGCGTTCGTCAATATCCCAAGAGAATGGCCCACCAAAGTAGAGGCCATTTTGTTTGGTGCCATTTCCCAGAAGAAAGGGAGAACTTCGATCCGCGGAGAAGAGGGGCTATCCCATCCCCCAAATATGCCGGAGCTCGAGGCAATGATTTGATGAGAAAGGAGGAGTTATGAATTCGATCAAAATCGATCCTGAGTTGATTAAGAAGACTATCGATTTTCACGGACACTGGTGTCCGGGACTGGCCATTGGCATTCGGGCTGCTGAATTAGCGCTGAGCGAGATCGGAAAAGGGCCGGATGAGGAGATCGTGGCCGTGGTTGAGACCGACATGTGTGCGGTGGACGCCATTCAGTATCTGACCGGATGCACCTTTGGTAAGGGCAACCTCATTTTCAAGGACTATGGAAAGAACGCCTTTACCTTCTACCGGCGTCGTGATGGTAAGGCCATCCGGATCGTCACACGGCCATCCGCTTTTGGAACTGTTTCTTCATCAACTACCTCCGCAGAGGTAGGCTCTCAGTTAGGAAGGCTTCGTAAAAAGCTGTTGGCCGAGGGCTTAACCGAAGAGGAACAGAAAATCTGGGAGGAAGCGAGGGAGGCGGTTTCAAAAAGGATCATGGAGTCCACCCTGGAGGATTTGTTCGAGGTGAAACCTTCCTCAGACCCCTTGCCCAAAAGGGCGCGGATGCTTGAAAGCCTGATTTGCGAGGCTTGCAAAGAATCTGTCATGGAGACCAGGACCAGAAGGTTCCAGGGACAGACTCTGTGCATCCCATGTTTTGAAGCCGTTGAAAGAAGGTAAGATGGCTTGCCGGGATCGATCTCCGTCAACCAGAGGCCAGGGGAGCGGGTTATGGATGAGCTTGAGAAATTGAAGAAATTGGTTCCGCACTGGATGGAACATAATGACGAGCACGCAGAAACTTATAAGAAGTGGGCAGAAAAGGCGTCCTCCCTGGGAAAAGAAGAGTTGTCAGGGATTCTCATGAGGCTTCATCAGGAGTCCAGGAAGTTAAGAAGACTTTTTGAAGAAGCCATGAGAACGATCGATGCTTGAAGGAGTTATGGGTTTTTAAAAACGATTTTCTCCCTCTCGGCATTGACCTCTACAAAAATAACCTTCGCTTCTTTTGGAAAGACCTTTTACTCAGAGCCCAATCTTTTTCAGCTCTTCTTCGAAGCTTTCATAGAAGTCTTTCTTCACGAATTTAAAACTCCGAACAAAGGCCTCAAAATGATCGAAGGGTTCCTGACTGAAGGAGGCGCTCAGAGGCCGCCACTGGGTACAGACGAAAGAGATGATCCGGCTTCCCTTCTTTACGAGGTAAACCTTGGATTTGGCCTTCTCTTTTGTGATTTGGTTCTGACCCTCCATGTAAATCGCTAAGGCCTCTCGCCCATTGATCGTCAGCCTTTCCCTCTTCTTGATCTCGAGGTCGATCCCACTGTTAAAGAGAAATTTGGTGCAGTAATAGTCGGACCGTTTCTCCAGATCCTGGGAACTTCCATAAGGCTGATCATCATAGATAAAGGTCGTCTGGCTGGGGAAATCGCCCTTTTCAAACCGCATAAACCCGAGCTCGAAGTCTCCTCCTTCAAGGTTTTTCATCATGATCCAGCCTTGTGGGGGAGGCTTGAATTCATACTTTTCGAGAAATACAACCGTCCCCTGGCCCGTGGGAACCACGGTCGGCACCTTTTCTGGAGCCGTAGTGGCGCAGGCGCTCAGGAGCCCGAGCGTCAGGCCGATGGCTACCAGTATTCCAGGAATTCTTTTTACTCTGATGCCTGTTTTCATAAACCCTCCTTATTTTATTCCTCGGAACTCTTTTTCGAGCGTGAGCAGAAAAGAGAGAATCTCCTTGACATCCGGGGATCCGTCCTTGATGTAACGGACGATTCCGTTTTTATCGATGATGACAGTCCGCCGGCCAAACCACATCGGAGAGCCGTCTGGGAGGAAGGGTGGTTTGTGGGAATATGCTCCGTACCTCAATCCCATCCAGGGAAGGGGGTTGGAAAGCAGAGGAAAGTGTAAGTCCAAGCTCTCGGCAAAATGTTTATTTGTGATCGGATCATCCATGCTGACGCCCACGACCCGGGCGTTCAGGCGCTCATAGAGATAAAGTTCTCTATTGTGCGCCTCCATCTCCCCCGCTCAGACCGGGGTGAAGGCTGCCGGGAAAAACGTCATCACCAGATGATGCTTTCCGAAATAGTCTTTGGCGTAATCCACCAGCCGGCCTTGAGAGGAGGGCAGGGTGAACCATGGAGCCTCGCGCCCTATCTTCAGGGAGGAAAATGCAGGTTCATCGGCCCAGGAGATTCCTAAAGCCAGCAGTAGAAATAAAATCCCGTACACAACTGGTCCTACTGTTCTTTTCATTAACGATCATCTCCTTTCTTGAATTGGTTCAGAATGGTTTCTTTAATCATTGCATCAATGTTTCCGAGCGCCAGTGGCACACCCCTGGCGCTCATGGTGGATGGATGATAGCAGAGCCACCATTCTGGGTTCGTCCGCGGTTAAGGGTCTCCTCCTGTGGATAAGGCCCCTTCCTCGTTCCCCCTCTTAGAGGAAGGCAGGAAGGGTTACTACTAAAGGGCTCTCTCAAATGCCACAAGGTCTTTTTTCTCATGCTCCGTGAGCTTGAGTTCAAGGGGCAGAGAGGGGTTGCCCCGTTCGTGTGTCTGTTGACATGATAGCGAAGATGGTCCTACAGACCTTTTTTCTCAAACCACCAAAATAGAATCAATCCTCCAATTACAAAGAAAGGGATGAGTACCCAGTGATTCAAACCCAATACTTGAGGAAATGTAATTTTTCCAAGATTCCCCCAGGTTAAGACCGTCTTCTTCATAGCCGGATAGACCTCTGCATATAGCCCGGCTCCTACTAACATTCCCAAAATTCCCCAGATTGCATCAAAACGTCCTTCACCCAGCGCTCCGGCAGAAGTTCCAGGACAATAACCTAGAAGTCCCCAGCCGATTCCAAAGATCAAACCACCCAGAATGACCGCTCCTAAGACGGTTGGTTTTATGGAGAGTTTGACTAAGCCAAGGTCTTTGAGAAGGTAAGTTCCGACCATTGCCACTAAAATGGTTGAAAACATAAACTTAACAATCGTCATATCCATCAGACGAAGGGCACCGAGCTGTTTGTCGTAGCGTATCACTCTTGCCTTCTGCAATAAAAAACCGAAGATGACCCCTGTAATGAGTCCATAGAGTAGCATCATTTCCGATCACCTCCTCCGTAAAGAATTCGGGCGACCGCAATACCGCCAATGAAAAAACAGATCAAAGCAATGTACCCACTCACTGCTAACTGGAGCGAACCGCTCAGTCCATGGCCACTCGGTCAGCCATCTGCCAGACGAGCGCCGAACATGGCGATCACTCCACCCGCAAAGGCTACAATGCCCCTTTTCCATCTATTAGGACCAAACCTTTTTTCCCACATATCGGGCACCCCCTTCCAGAGGAAGGTGCTAGAGGTTATGGAGGAGATGAGGGAGCCGATGAAGATGCCAACGACAAACATCCACTGCCAATCGATTTCGGGTACATCCTTAATGAAATAGGGCATTTTGGCTATTCGTTCAGGACCAATGATCTTTTCAATCATACCCGCAGAGCGGACAAAAGTGGTGGAGGCACCAAAGTACTTTCCGGCAATCCAGATGGATAGAATGGATAAGACCCCACTGAGAGCCCCCGCTAAATACGGACTCCAGGCTTTCTTTTCAGCGATTTCCATAAGCTTCAACCTCCCTCCAAAATATATTTAAATCCCCCAGTTGCCTCATTTAACAATGGTTGGTTTCCATTTTTACGCCCATTGCAATGGAACAGGCATAGTTCATTTTAGAAGTAGAGTTGGCCCTGGATCTGGAAGAGATCCTTCTTGTGCTCATCTGTTAAACGGCCACTGGCCTGTCTTTCGAAATAGGTATGGACCCAATTCGCACCGACCTTCAGGCTATGCCCCTTAACATACCAGTTCACTCCGATTGTCCATACCTTCTCCTTTTTGTCACTGGCATTGGAGTCTTGATCGTATGCCTCATAGCGCACAGCCGGCTCGAGGTTAATACCCTTTATGAAATATCCTGCTTGCAGATACAACCCTTGTGGTTTTTTATCCCTTCTCCCGGGTTCGGAATAATCCTCTTTCCACCAATTATATTCGAACTGGGCCGTAATTCCCTCCCAATGTCCTGATAGGTCGAAACCAAAAAGGTCTCTATCCTCTTCAAAGCGGTTTTCCCGATATTTGATAGAATTCTGGAAAGCATAATGAGCTCCCAGAGTCAGATGCTTCCCTTTTCCAAGATGAGCATCACTCTTTCTCTTTTCGATCCACCCAGGGGGTGAGAACTCAACCCTCCCTACAACGAGAGGGTCGGCCGTGTGGACGGTGTTGGTTGTTCTGAGGGTTTTCCCTTCCTCCCATCCATCGGCCAAAGCCAGGTTGTAAGAGAGGATGCCCTCGAAAAAATTTCCATGAAAGAAAAGATTGGGCTGGTAGTAATCGTCAAAAACCCTTTTCGCCGCCTCGGTCGAGACAGGCCTCTCAATAAGAAGCTGATAGGCTGACGAGGTTAAGGATACTCTGGAATACGGAAGTTTGGCCTTACCAGCCCTTAAGGAGAATTCGTCAATAAACTTATAATCCAGGTAAGCATAAAAAAGGTCGATCTCGTCGTCGTGCCCCTTTTGATTCCATCTATCACCTTGGAGGTGAAGGGCAAACTTGAGATTTTTGATTAAGTTTCCTTCAAACTCAAGACGAGTCCTTCTAAGGTACATATCGCTTTCAGATTCATAGCGGTTTTTGCCTCGACTCGTTGTCAGGTCCCCAATGTCCATTCGCGGCTGAAGACGAACCCTTATGGTTAGGTCCGTATTCTCTCTCGCTTTAATAGTTAAACCCTTTGTCTCTTCTCCAAGCAGAAACTCCTGGGCCAATAGTGGCTTAAAGGAAACTAAGAGAAGAGAAATTGTTAGAACCAAGCATCTTGTTCGGACCATATCATTCCAACCTTTCATCTCTTTTTTATCAAAATCTAAGGCCCCCCAACCCTCTCATGAAGGGTTGGGGGGGGTGGTGACTAAAGGGCTCTCATAAATGCCACAAGGTCTTTTTTCTCCTGCTCCGTGAGCTTGAGCTCAAGGATCAGGTTGAAGAACTCCACCGTATCCTCCAGTGTTAAAAGCCTGCCGTCGTGAAGATAAGGAGGAGAATCCTTGATTCCCCTCAGAGGAAAGGTCTTGATCGGACCATCGGCTGACGCGTAGCGCCCATTGATCATTTTGGGCTTGTAAAAGCGCTCGACTTTAAGATTATGCATGAGGTTGTCCGTATAGTAAGGAGCTGGATGGCAAACACCACATTTCCCCTTCCCAAAGAATATCTCCTGCCCCCTCATCTCTGAAGGCGTCGCCTTTTTTGGATCGAGCTTGCCGTAGACATCGAGTTTTGGTGCTGGCGGAAAATCGAGAAGGGCCATGAACTCTGCCATAAAGTGGACCTGGCTTCCCCGCTCGAGAATGTTGACCCCTTTCTTGGTCGCGATTACCGGATCGCCATCGAAATAGGCTGCCCGCTGTTCGAATTCAGTGAAATCCTCGACAGATTTCATCGCTCGCTGCGACCCGAAGAGGCGCTGGATATTCACCCCCCGTAGGGAGGGGGTGTCGAGACGATGTCGGAACTCCTGTGGCCGAATATCACCTACAAGGTGAGTCGCCGCATTGGTATGCCCATTGGCGTGACAGTCGAAGCAGGTCACTCCCCGACTGGGACGCTCAGAGCGCCGGTCCTCGGTCTGGTTGAACTGCTGTTGAGGAAAGGGAGTGAGCAACAGCCTCAGCCCCTCGATCTGTTTTGGGTTTAAGATCCCGTTGAAGAGCTCATAGTAATTGTCAATGGTCACCAGTTTTCCCTTTGAGACGTCGCCAAGATCTGGCCGCGTGGTCAGATAGATAGGTGCCGGAAATTCAGGCAGGACATGATCGGGGAGATCAAAGTCGAGGTCGAAGCGGGTAAGGTCACGACCTTCCTGTTTTTTGATCTCCTCAATGTGAAATTTGGGGAAGAGCATCCCTCCTTCCGGATGGTTTGGATGAGGGAGGGGATAAAAGCCGGATGGAAAAAGGTCTTTATCCCTAATATCGTCAGGACTCATCGCTGCCAACCTCTCCCAGCTCATGCCCCTGGGAAGCTTCACCCGGACGCCTTCCTGAATCGGTTTTCCCCGTGACATCGTCACGCCCTTTGCCGGTCGGTTGCTCAGGTCATAGCGTTCAGTGAGCAAATCCATGTGTCTTTTCATGACAGCAGGTTTTTCTGCCTTCATTCGACTCATGATCGAAGAAAAATCTTCTGTGATCACCACAGGGGAATAACTCGATGCCTTCTTGCTTGATCCCTGAGCATAGACCGATGCAAGGATCAAAGTGGTTACCAATACCAGTAGAAAACACCACAGCCATGTTTTTCTTGATATCCTTCGGTTCATATCGTGCCTCCTTTCCTTTTTTGAAAAAATGAGCGGGTTTGCTAACCGTTTTTGCCGCCCTGTCAGAAGCCCTCGAAGATGTTTAGGCTATGATCGGGCGAGGTCGAAACGATCAAGGTTCATCACTTTGTTCCACGTCTTTATTGATCCATTTGTGGTGCTACCAACAATACCATACGATATATACAACTTAATCTGAAATTCATATGGGGAGAACGCCCTATTTTCATTTAAAAAGCACCGTATTTTGATAAGCGCGCTGGGTATTTTTGCCACAGCGGGCCTCGTACTTCTTTGGGGTTGAGCACCAAGAACTAATTACTAAATAGTAGATATTACTATTAGTATCGCAAAAAAATAATTATCCTTTAACCTGCTGTTTTTCTGGCAAGACTTGCAGATCCCTCTTAACTCAATATGAACGGAATTTACCGTTCCCATTGCACTGACATCCCTGAGGGCCAGAAACTCATCCCGCTCCTTATGATAAATATCTCCCATGAACCCGCAGCGAGTGCAGACGAAATGGTGATGCGGGAGAGTGTTTGCATCAAATCGTGCTTTTTCATTGAGAAACCCTGCACGAGAGATAAGCCCCTTCTTTTCGAGGAGCCGAAGCGTGCGGTACACCGTGTCCAGGGAGATCGCGGGGATCCTCTTGCGCACTCGGGCATAGATGGTCTCTGCGGCAGGATGCTCATCGGTCCGCAGAAGCTCACGATAGATCTCCCGCCGTTGGTGCGTTGCCTTCGCGCCATAACGCCGGCAGACTTCGGAAAATGCCTGGACTCGCCTTTCGACTTCGTTGGTTCCGATCTTCATCGCCAGCTAAATAGTTATGATTACTAAAAAAAATTTTTAATACTGCTTAAACGTCATGTCAAGAACTTTTTTATTTTAAATTGGGACAACCCCTATTTTTTCTTGACGATAACGCATCAGGGTGATAGAAAACATTATATGCCAAGGATAGCAAGGGTGGTAGCGGTCGGATTTCCTCATCACGTAACGCAAAGAGGCAACTATCAACAGCCTGTCTTTGAGGAGAGCGACGACTTTGCTCAGTATAAGTCATGGCTGATGGAATACAGCCGGAAATATGGTCTTGAGATATGGGCCTACTGCCTGATGAGCAATCATGTTCATTTTGTATGCGTGCCAAAAAGAGAAGACAGCCTCTCACGGACATTCAATACGCTTCACATGCGACACTCGCAGTATTTGAATCGGAGGAGAGGCACAAAAGGCCACTTATGGCAAGGTCGCTTCTACTCATGCATCCTGGATGAGAGGCATCTTTACGGAGCGGTGAGATATGTGGAAAACAATCCTGTACGGGCTGGGATCGTAAGGGAGGCATTGGATTATGAATGGTCGAGTGCAAAGAATCATGTCAAAGGAGAAGAAGATATTTTATTATCGGGGAGGTGTCCCTTAGAAGACGAGATAGAAGATTGGAAGGCGTACCTTAAGGAGACGGAGGATAAGAAAGTAATCGAGGCCATTCGGAAGAATTCTTTGTCGGGCCGGCCCTGTGGTGATGATGGCTTCATCAGAAAGATTGAAGCTCTATTAAATAGGCAACTGGAAGCAAGGGCAAGGGGAAGGCCGAAAAAAGAAGTAAAATAGGCGCTGTCCCTATTTATAC
>JACAEX010000089.1 GCA_013388635.1 Syntrophaceae bacterium
ATTCCCACAAAGCCGACGACGAACTTCTAAAATTGCTTAAACCGATCGAAAAACCAAGGTGTGCACTTTTAAACTTTAAATCCATAAAAACGGTGCACTTTTAATTCTTAAATGACATTAATCGTCTCACCTCTTGAAATGGAGGCGAAGTCCTGATACATTAAATTGATCCAAGGGCATCTATTGAAGAGAGGTGGAGGAAGATGGCGAATATGAAAGGAAGGTCCCTGGCCAGCCTTTATGATCTGACCAGGGAGGAGATCGAAGAGATTCTTAAGAAGTCAGAGTTATTGAAACGAGAGACGTTTCAAGGCCAGCCACATCTTCTCCTGAAAGGAAAGACCCTGGCCATGATCTTTGAGAAACCGTCCACACGAACCCGGGTCTCCTTTGAAGTCGGTATGTGGCAGCTCGGAGGGTACGCCCTCTATCTGAGTGCCGGCGACCTCCAGTTAGGGCGGGGAGAGACGATTGCCGATACGGCTCGGGTTCTTTCGCGTTATGTCGATGGGATCGTGGCAAGGGTTTTTCGGCACCAGACCATCCTCGATCTGATCCGATATTCGAGGGTCCCTGTGATCAACGGGCTTTCAGACTATACCCACCCCTGCCAAGGCCTGGCAGATCTCTTCACCATCTATGAGAAGAAGGGCAGGCTTTCAGGGTTGAAACTTGCCTATGTCGGAGATGGAAACAATGTCGCCCATTCCCTCCTCTACGGTTGTTCCAAGGTCGGGATGGATATCGTGCTCGGGTGCCCCAAGGGATATGAACCCCACCCGGAGGTGGTTTCAAAAGCCAAGGACGAGGCTAAGATCAGAGGTTCTCAGGTGAAGGTGACGAACGATCCGAAAGAGGCGATTAAGGGAGCTGATGTGATCTATACGGATGTGTGGGCGAGCATGGGCCAGGAGAAGGAGCATGACCAAAGGATCAAGATATTTAAGCCCTATCAGGTGAATGGCCAACTGGTCAAAGGAGCCAAGGAGGACTACGTGTTCATGCACTGCCTGCCAGCTCACCGGGGCGAGGAGGTGACCGACGAGGTTGCGGATTCAAAGCATAGCGTCATCTTCGATCAAGCAGAGAACAGACTCCATACCCAGAAAGCCCTGCTCGCCCTGATTATGTAGAGGCCTAAAGCAAAGAGCATGGGGCATGGCGATAAGGGGAGAGGGAAACGGTGATGGGGTTAGATTTAGGAGAAGGAGATGCCAAAGACGTATGATCTTTTGATCCGGGGAGGCCTGGTCGTCAGTGGTTCAAAAAGCCGGAAGGCCGATGTCGGAATTCGGGGGGAGAAGGTCGTCGCGGTCGAACCCCGGCTTTCAGAGCAAGAGGCGGGTCGGGTGATCCAAGCCTCCGGAAAGTTTGTGATGCCTGGGGTCATCGACGTTCATGTCCATCCTGTCTATGAGGACGATATCGGAGGTCTCTCGCTCACCGCTGCTCACGGAGGGACGACCACTCTGATTCACTTTGCCTACGCCAAACCCGGGATGAAATTGGTCGAGACGATCAAGAGATATCAGGAGGAGGGTCTTGAGAAATCTTATCTCGATTTCGGAATTCACGGCACCCTCTTCGATCCATCCTTTCAGATTGAAGAGATCCCAAAGGCCTTCGACCTTGGGGTTTCCTCATTCAAGATGTTCATGACCTACGCCAAGCTGAAGTGGATGACCGATGACTACTACCTGGCCGCTGCCATGGATGTAATTTCAGAGTGCGGCGGCCTGGCCATGGTTCATGCAGAGAACGGTCTGGTCACCGACTATCTTGAAGACAGATCCTTGAAAAGAGGGGAGGATCAAAAGAAGGTCTTCCTCAAGACCAGGCCGGACCACCTTGAGGCAGAGGCGATCTTCAGGGCCCTGTCGATTTCAGCGGTGATGGATTGTCCCCTCTATATCGTTCATCTGAGCACAGCGAAAGGGGTTCTCCCCCTCGAACAGGCGAGGGAACAAGGGCAGGCCGTCTATGTTGAGAGTTGCCCTCAGTACCTTACGATGACCGATGCAAAGCTTCAGGAGCTGGGTCCTTTGGCCAAAATCGGGCCCCCTCTCCGAACCGAGAAAGATCGGCTCGCTCTCTGGAAGGCGATAGCGAGCGGCCTCATCGATGTCGTGGCGAGCGATCATGCCCCAAAGGCGAAGAACAAGGAGGATCCCTTTTTCGAGGCCCCTTACGGGTCGCCCCAGGCTGAGACGATGCTCACCGTGACCTATGATGAAGGGGTCAATAAGGGAAGGATCGGGCTTTGCAGACTGGTCCAGCTCCTTTCAGAGAACCCAGCCAGAATCTTCGGTCTCTATCCTAAGAAGGGCGTGATCCAGAAAGGGTCGGATGCAGACCTGGTGATCTTCGATCCGAAATATGTCCATACCATCCGACATCAGACCCAGCATTCAGGGGCTCCGTATACGCTCTACGAAGGGAGGAGATGCAAAGGGAGACCAATCCTTGTGATGCAAAGGGGCAAGGTATTGATCGAAGATGGGGAGGTGAAGGGAAAACCTGGAAGCGGGAGATTTCTCCCGACTAAAATCACTAAGGCGAAATTATAAATTCGAGGCACGAAATCCGAGATTCGAATTTCGGATTTTAAAAAGGGGGGTTGGGATGGTCAGCCTTAAAGGAAAAGATATCCTTCACGGAAATCAGTTTTCAAAAAGAGAGATCGATGCCATCCTCAAGGTCGCCTCTGGCTTTGAGAGAGAGCTTAAGAGAAGGGATTCGTTGACCCTTCTAAAGGGGAAGATCCTGGCCACGCTCTTCTTTGAGCCGAGCACGCGCACCCGTCTCTCCTTTGAGGCGGCGATGCAGAGGCTGGGGGGAGGGGTGATCAGCATGGGGTCAGTGGAAAGCTCCTCCGTTGCAAAAGGGGAGACACTGACCGATACGGTCCGAACTGTCTCCCAGTATGCTGATGTGATCGTCATCCGACACCCGCGCATCGGGTCGGCCAGAGAGGCAGCGGATGCAGCTTCGGTGCCGGTCATCAATGCCGGAGACGGAGCAGGGCAACATCCCACCCAGGCCATTCTCGATGTCTATACCATTCGTAAGGAGCTGGGAAGCCTCAGAGATCTGACGGTCTCGCTGGTCGGAGATCTAAAATATGGAAGGACGGTCCATGCCCTGGTCGAGCTCCTCTCCCTATTTGGAGCGAGGCTCTACCTGGTGTCGCCCGTTCAGCTTCGAATGCCAGAGGCGATCACATCCAATTTGAAAAGCAAGGGGATCGAGGTGGTGGAGACAGAGGATCTGATGGAGGCAGCTTCTGCAAGCGATCTGCTCTACATGACCCGGATTCAGAAGGAAAGGTTTGAGGATCTTTCAGAATATGAACGGCTCAAGGGCAGTTTCATCATCAATGAAGCGTTTCTGAAAAGGCTCAACAGAAAGGTGGCGATTCTCCATCCGCTTCCGAGAGTCGATGAGATCAGTCAGGAGGTCGATTCCTACCCAGGGGCGGCCTACTTCAGACAGGTGAAGAACGGGATCTTTGTCCGCATGGCCTTGCTTGCCATGATCTTGGGAAAGGCCTGATCATGGTAGATCGAGAGATGGATGGAATGGGTATCAAAAAGGTGGCCTGTATCGGAGCAGGGCTTA
Organism: Syntrophaceae bacterium; assembly: GCA_013388635.1. GTDB lineage: Bacteria > Desulfobacterota > BSN033 > BSN033 > UBA1163 > JACAEX01. The sequence continues at coordinate 3,619 of JACAEX010000089.1, forward strand.
TCGGCCAGGGATGGGCGACCGTCTTTTCTTCAAAAGGCTATGAAGTGATTTTACAGGACCTTACGGATGCCATCCTGAGTCGCTCTCTTAAGAAGATCGGTTCAAACCTCCTCTTTCTCGAGGCAAACCGCTTCTTAAGGAAGGGGGAGGCCAGGGCTTCGCTCAAGAGAATAAAGACCAGCACCTCCATCGCTGAGGCCGTGAGGGATGCGGATTACGTTCAGGAATCGGTCCTGGACAATTATGCCGAAAAAGAGAAGGTCTTTAGAGAGATGGATGCCGAAGCCCCTGATCGCGCAATCCTGGCCAGCAGCTCTTCAGGGTTGATGATGACAAGGATACAGAAGGTGACCAAGAAGCCCGGGCGATGTCTGCTCGTTCACCCCTGTCTTCCTGTTCATCTCATCCCTCTTGTTGAGATCGTCGGGGGGAGAGAGACCTCTTCTGAAACGGTTGGAGCGGTTTATGAATGGATGAGAGGGCTCGGGAAGGTTCCTGTCATCCTGAATCAGGAGGTCCCTGGCTACATTGTGAACCGGCTGACAGCGGCGCTGGTGCGTGAAGCCATCGATTTAGTTGACAAGGGAATAGCAACTCCGGGAGACATAGACAAAGCCTTCTGTTTTGGGATAGGCCTTCGGGACCCCGTCATCGGTCCGTTTCTGCGCATGCATCTGGCCGGAAACGGGATCGAGCAGTTCTTCAAGAATTACTCAGAGTCCTATCGTTACAGATGGGAGACGATGGAGACCTGGACCTCGATCCCTGACTCGGCATCGGAGAAGGTGATAGAAGGCGTCAGGGAGATGGAGATTGTCCGTACGAAGGCGTTTGAGGAGATCGTCTCCTGGAGAGACCAGATGCTGGTCAAGATTTTGAAGTTGATCGAACGGACGGGATGAGATCTCATATCCGGCGATAACTGGAAAGAAGTGATGGGATGAGGTATATTAGATTTTATAAATCCGTCTTCTGATTTCGGATCCTCTGATAAGGTTTGTCATAGGATCTGTCTTCAGGAGGGCCGATCTGCGTTCAGTGCGTAAAAGAAGGAGGAGCGATTGGTGAGTGAAGATCCTCGAGCAGTGACACGGCGTCACTTTTTGAAATCAGCGGCAGGAGTGGCATTGGGCATGGTGGCAACGCCTCGACCTCTTCCTGCCAAAGAAGAGTATGACCTGGTCGTTATCTCCGGTGAGCCTGTCGCAGCCACCCAAAAGGCATTGGAAGCAATCGGCGGGATCTCCCGATTTGTTAAGAAGGGAGAGCGGGTTCTTCTCAAACCCAATATGTCCTTTGCCAGGACTCCGGAAGTCGGGGCCACGACCCATCCCCTGGTGGTGGCGACCGTGGCTCAGGCCTGTGTGGAAGCAGGGGCAGAACAGGTTCTGGTTTTGGACCATACCCTTCATCGGGCAGAGCTCTGCCTTGAAAGATCAGGGATTCGAGAGGCGTGCAAAAAGATTCCCAATGTCCACGTCCTGGCCCTGCAGGAGAGAAAGTTTTTTCAGGAGATCAAAGTTCCCCGGGGAAAGGTTTTGGAGCGCGTGGAGGTGATGAAAGAGCTTTTGAAAAAGCCTGTGTTGATCAACATTCCCGTGACCAAGTCCCATTCTGCAACAGGCGTCAGCCTCGGAATAAAAGGACTGATGGGTCTGATCTGGGACCGCGAGAGCTTTCACTCCCGGTATAACATCAACCAGGCACTGGCAGACCTGGCAACGGTGATCAAGCCCCATCTCACCATTCTGGATGCGACCAGGGCCCTGACCTCTGGTGGGCCAGGCGGGCCCGGAGAGGTGAAGAAGCCGAATCTCATCGTTGCTGGCATCGATCCAGTGGCTGTGGACTCTTACGGGGTAAGTCTTGTTCCATGGTATGGTCAGAACTTTAAAGGTCGACAGGTCGAGCACCTTCTGGTTGCTCACCAACGGGGTCTGGGAAAGCTCGATATCGATCAGATCAGGGTCCTCAAGGAGAAGGCATGAGGACTTTGATCCAGGCCCTCTCCCTCTCTCTTTTCTCCGCTCTGTTCGTCTTTGCCACTTACAGACTTCCGGATTGGCTTCCGGCCGATATCTATCTTCGTCTCGATCCCCTCTTGGGGATCAATGCCGTCTTCGCTGCGAGAGAGGTGATCAACCGGGCCCTCTGGTCCCTCGTCATCATCGGAACCACGCTCCTGGTCGGCCGGTTCTTTTGCGCTTATCTCTGTCCCATGGGCGCATCCATAGACTTTCTGGATCTTCTCTTTTTCCGTAAGAAAAGAAGGCAGGGTCTGAAGCTCGAGACCGGCCTCCGAAGGGTGAAATATCTTCTACTCATCGTCTTTATTGTGGCTGCCCTCACCGGTCTCTCCCTGGCTTTTCTCATGGATCCCATTGCGCTGCTTACCCGGTTTTACACCTTTTTCGTCTATCCTCTTGCGGTTACAGGGATCAATCTCATCCTGGACCTGGTCCGTCCCCTGTTTCAGGCCCTGGGATGGGCCACCCTGTCCCACCTTCACTATTTTCAATCTGTTTATTATATGTCTGCGATCACCCTTTTGATCTTCGGAGGGATCATCCTTCTCAATCGCTTGGTCCCTCGATTCTGGTGTCGCTATCTCTGCCCACTGGGAGCCTTCTTGAGCTTTCTATCGCCGTTGGGACTTTTCAAACGCAGGGTCAGTGAGGCGTGTAATCAATGTCTGAAATGCCAGAAGAACTGCCCGATGGGTGCCATTCCGGATGACCCGAGGAGAACCCTCCTTCCCGAATGTATCCAATGCCGGACCTGTGCAAACGTCTGTCCGCAGAATGCCATTACCTTTCCGGCCTCCCTCTCCCTGGGAGGGGAGTATTCGCAGGTCGACCTCTCTCGAAGGGGATTGGTCTATTCGTTGGCCGGAGGATTGACCATCGGATTTCTTGCTACACAGAACCCTTTCACCCTGAGGCAAGGCAGATCCAAGTTGATTCGACCACCTGGTGCGATTCCGGAGTCTGAGTTTCTGAGGACCTGCATCCGATGCGGGGAGTGTATGAAGTCATGTCTGACCAATACACTCCAGCCCTGTCTTTGGGAATCCGGTTTTTCAGGACTGTGGACTCCGAAGATGGATCTCCGTTTATTTCCGTGCGATCAGAATTGCAATGTTTGTGGAAAGGTCTGTCCAACCCAGGCCATCCGTTCGCTCTCCCTGGAAGAGAAGACACATGCGAAAGTTGGGACAGCTGTTCTCAGAAAGGAGATGTGTTTGGTCTGGGCCCAGAACAAGCTTTGCCTGATCTGTGACGAGATCTGCCCGTACAATGCGATTGTCTTCCGGCCTGTGGAAGGCTACAGGCGGCCTGTGGTCGTCGCCTCCAAGTGCAACGGGTGCGGTTTTTGTGAGCAGAGATGTCCTGTGAAGGGAGAGTCTGCCATCGTGGTCGTTCCAGAGGGAGAGATTCGTCTGAAAGAGGGATCCTATGTGAAGGAGGCAAAGAAGCTTCAGTTAGAGTTCAAGCCTGACCCCGGCGATGATAAGTACATTGTCGAAGATTCAGGATTTAAGATCGAGAAGAGGAAGACTCCAAAAGAAAAGCCCCCATCCAAGAAACCCAAAGGGTTTCTGTAGAAGACAATTCGTTAGCGAAACTGGCCCAAAATTGGCAATTTCTTTCTAATCCCCCTCACCCAAGAAACCTGAAAATCTCTTTAAAATCTATTTGTTAAATAGAGTCAGGGTGTTTTGGCAGGGAATTTGCTCTTCTCCTGTGATGGCTTCACCCAAAACGGCCTGAAAGGAGAGGATATGGAGATCAAGGGCTCATCTCAATCCAGTCTTATGGGTATCCCCATTCATAAGCAGATCTGTTTTACAACGGGAAAGAGTAAGTACAGTGAAAAGATCGTGAAGCAGCAGACGAAGATTCTTAAAAAGTTCTCTCCGTTTTTAACCATGGCTCTGGAACCAGGAGAGGAGATATGGCTCGCTGTCAAGGCCACGTCTCCGATGTCGCTTTTGGAACAGATGACGATCGGGTGGGTGATCGTCTATATCAAGAGGTGCATTCTTATTTTTACGAATAAGAGGATCCTGCATTTTCCAACCAGAGCCAATTTTTCTCCCAAGGCGTCCCTTGCGCAAATACGATACGGCGATATCAAAGAGATCAAACTGAGCGGGTTCTTAGGACGGACTTTGAAGATAGAGTATCAGAATGGAAAGAAAGAGAAGTTCTCCTACCTCCCTTCCAGAGAGTTCAAGAAACTCAAAACTCTGATTCCAAATCTGGCCATAGGGGTTCATCCCTCTGAGGCGCTGAGCAGGCACCACCTCTGCCCAAAGTGCGTCACCCCCCTTCAGAAGAACGTCTTCTCCTGCCCGAATTGCCATCTGGAATTTAAGAACCCTAAGCAGGCGATAAGATTGTCTCTGATATTTCCTGGCGGTGGCTATTTCTATACAGGCCATCCTCTGATGGGCATTGGAGATGCCATAGTGGAGACGATTCTCTTGGTCATGCTCGTAAAAGTGTTCTTCATCGCTTTTTCTATGTCGGAATCATTCGTCGCCTTGACCGGAATGATTCCTGTTGCACTGGCCTTGTCTGTTGAAAAGCTGATCACGATCTATGACACGAAACATTTCATCCATGAGTACATCCCCGTCGATAAGAGCGTTGCTGCCATTGGGCGCGGATAGGGATGAACAGGACGGAATCAGAGCTCCCCTTCGTGTCATTTCTTATATGGTGATCCATCGGTTATCCATCTCCAAGGATTCATGATTCCACCCTGGGAGGGACATTGTCGACACCCTCCCGTGAGGGCGTCCGTTGGACGGCCACTTATTTCGTCTCATGAGATTTTTTGTAGTGGTTTTTAAGTAGATCTTCACCCCAATCATCCTTGATATCCCTCCAAACCGTGTGGATGTGGTTGGCATTGTTTTGAGTATTGTCATACTCAACGAAAAAGCTCGGTCCGTGGAGTCGATAGTAATGGGGTTTGCCCCTTACATCGGATCCTGCCCAGGCAAAGTGGATATACCTTTTCCCTTCCTTTTCGATCAGGTTCATCCTCTTTTCGGCGATGTCTTCAGGCATTCGAGAGACATATTCGGTGATGAGCTCCATCACAAGGTTTTGTTGCTCCTCTCTCATTTTTGAAACGGCGATTCCGATGGGCGCATCGATTTTGACCCGGGCTTCCGATCCTGTGATAATGTCTGCAGGCGCCTCTGTCGCAATCGTTGCCTGAGCACGCTGCTCCTGATCCAGGGAGCCGAGCAGCTGCCGAGCACGGTCTTCTTCGCCAGCCAATATCCTTAGGCCTGAAAGGGATCCTTCCAAAACCCGAGCGGGATTCGCGCCGAAAAAATTGGGTGTGACAGCGATTTCCTTCCCATTCACCATGAGGAAATTAACCGACAAGTGATGGCCTTCGATACGCCAGCCCCATGGAAGGTCCTTCGAAGGGGTCCCAAAGATGGTTACGTAATATAAGTCAGGGTCGCGGTTGTACAGCGATTTTGGTCCTTCTAACTCCCGGAGCACCTTTTCGAGACTCATGATATTCAATGCCTTGATATTGGCGCCCTGACTCAACCCGCTTGCCAAAAGGGCATAGGCCAACTTTTGTTGGCCACTGTCCATTTCCTTGAGAGGGAGTCCGGTTCTTTGGCGGGGTCGGTAATCCCAGTTAAACCGTTCGGGGCTATCCCTTCCAAAAAGGACCTGAGACTTTTGATTCGGAGTGAGTGAAGCCAGAAATGTGGTTGCAGCTGCGAGCATCCTCTGGGTCGTTTCCGTCTGCATCATTAGGAACCTCCTTTCCCGACTTCAACTACACGGGAGGGACAAAGTGTTTTGGACGCTTCGATGTCTCTGTAATGGGCAAAACGAAGAACCGGGCTGAGAAAGCGGACGAAAATGGATTAGGTTCTTACATACTCAACACCCTCTTCAAAGATAAGCACTTCAAAGGAATTTTTCAATCCCTTCTACAAAAAAGAAATCAATCAAAGTTGCCAAGAGTGCTGGAACGAGGGACAACTGAAACTTTTAATCGGCATCCTTTCTCCTGAGCAGCGCCGTTTCTGAGCCGACCGCAGCAAGGAGAAAGAGGAAGCAGACCAGGTAAGGCATTCGTAGGCCGGAGAAGTGAGCACCCAGGCCGCCGAGAATCGGTCCGATCAGGGCGCCCAGGCTCAGGATGGATTCATGGAAGCCTGTTCCCCTTCCTTTCTGCGAGGATAGTCGGATGGCATAAAGGAGGCTTGAATAGTAGGTGACACTGGCCGAAAGGCCGATCAGGGTCAGGGCCAGGGCAAAGAGAAGAGGAGAGCTGAAAAGGGAGATCGTTAAGAGGCCTGCTGCACCGAGGGCCTGGGCTCCGAACAGATACCGCCTGCGAAAGTGCCAGAGATCGCTTCTTCGAAGAACGAAGAAGCCCAGGAAGAGAGAGAGCCCCAGGCAGCCGATCAACAGGCCGACTATCTGGGGACTGATCCCGAGTTCCCGGGCCAACTTGGGAAACTGGTACCGGGCGTTCCCAAGGATGAACCAGGACATAAAGTTGGCGATCCAGGCAGCATAAAGAAACTTCTTCTCCCAGGGCGACCAGGTTGGCTCTCCAACGGGCTCTTTCCCTTTTGCTCCTCCGGACAGGTCGTGAATCGAACCGTAACTCAAAAGAAACAGGATGGAGGAGAGGCCAGCCGCGGAGAGGAATGGGAGCCTCGGGTGGAGAGCGAATAGAAATCCCGATAGGATTGGGCCGATCAGATGCGAAGCGGTCCAGGCCATATTCAGGGTTCCGATATTTCGGGCAAGGTTGGTCGACTCCGTCTGGAGGTCTGCGACCCACGCCTGAAAGGCAGGCCAGAAGAGAGAGAGACAGAATCCGTTCAGGCCGGAAATCAGGAGGATCACTCCCACACGGCCCGTTATGGCCGCAAGCAGGCACGATGCGATGAGAAGTGCAGGACTGAGCAGGATGATCCGGCGCCGGCCGAGACGGTCGGAGAGAGGTCCCATGCGATGGGCGAGCATCATATGAACCGCTGCGGTGATGCTTCCGATCAGCCCGAGCTCAACAGGATTGGCCTTTAACTCGATCAGCAGGAGGGGTGCTGCGAGGTAGTATATGCTCAGCACCAGATCCATTCCGAAGGGAGCGACCCGGATCATCGATTGTTCGTCGATTCGAAACACAGGGTTTGATCACCTCCATTTCTCCTGGGAGACCTGCGGCAATCCATATGGTTGATAACCTCTTATTCATCCCAGCGTCAATAGGAAAAGATTGATCGATCCTCGGGGATTCAACCAACCCAGTAGCATGACGGAGGAGTGAAGCTCCCCGTCCACAGGACGGGGCTTGCGGGGCACTTGCCGGTCAAATCCAAGGGAAGAGTTTAGCGACAATAAACCCAGTCGGTCAGAAGACTCGAACTGTGTATTGAGGAAGAGGGGCCGTATGAATTCGAGTTAGCTTCCGAATAGGTGTTTTGTCGCAAAATTTGGATCACTTGTCAGATTGACTCCTAACTTTCGCAAGCCTGCCTCATCTCCCGGAGTGGGGATATGGGTGATATGAACCTCACATCCGGACAATTCTTTGAACTTCTCAATGGCCATTTGTGCGGCTGGATTGACGGTGGCACTGATGCTGAGGGCGATCAGGGTTTCCTCTAAATCGAGGCTCACCCTTTTTCCTTTCAGCACGTCCTTCTTAAAATGGCTGATGGATTCCATAATATTGGAAGGCAGAAGATGCATGGCATCAGGAATGTTGGCCAAATATTTGACGGCATTAAGAACCAGGGCAGAGGCGGCGTGCATGAGCGGCGAGTTCTTCCCCGTGATGATGGCGCCGTCGTGTAACTCAATGGCTGCACCGCAGAAGATGCCGTCATTTCCCTTGCCCTTCTTCTCAGCCTCAATGGCGGCTTCACGAGCAGGTTTGACAACGCTTCGATCTTCGGGATTTACACCGAGTTCCTCTAACAGGAGCTCCACTCTTTGCACGGTTTCCTTCTCCACAAACCCCATGGCGTATTCGCAGGCGTAGCGAAAGTATCGGCGAATGATCTCCTGGGTGGCAGCCTTCCTGACGACATCGTCATTGATGATTCCAAAACCTGCCCGGTTGACGCCCATATCCGTAGGCGATTTATAAAAAGATCGCTCCCCTGTTATTTTCTCGATAATACGCTTCAACACCGGGAACACCTCGACGTCACGATTATAGTTGACCGCCTTTTCATCATAGGCCTCCAGATGAAAGGAATCGATCATGTTGAAATCCCTGATGTCGGCTGTAGCTGCCTCATAGGCCATATTGACGGGATGTTTGAGGGGAAGATTCCAGATGGGAAAGGTCTCGAATTTAGCATACCCGGCTCGGACCCCGTGGTGGTATTCGTGATAGATCTGGGAGAGACAGGTGGCCAGCTTTCCGCTGCCCGGCCCTGGTCCGGTGACCACCACAATCGGTTTGGTGGTGGAAATGTATTGATTTGCGCCGTAGCCCTCCCCGCTCACAATGGTATCGATATCGGTAGGGTAGCCTTTTGTATATCGGTGTGTGTAGACCCGGATATTTCTTCGCTCCAACTTGTTCTTGAAGACGTTTGCCGAGGGTTGATTCTCATAACGGGTGATGACCACCGCTGCCACTTCAATCTCCCACTCTCTCAGGTCATCGATCAACTTCAGTGCGTCCGAATCGTATGTGATTCCGAAATCGGCTCGAACCTTTTTCCGTTCAATATCTCCTGCATAGATACAGAGCAAGACCTCTGATTTGTCCCTGATTTTCTGCAGAAGGCGCATCTTCACATTGGGATCAAAGCCCGGCAATACCCGGGCCGCATGATAGTCGAACAGGAGCTTTCCGCCAAATTCGAGGTAGAGCTTCTTACCAAAACGGTCTACTCTATTAAGAATCTCTGCGCTCTGCTCTGCGAGATATTTCTCATTGTCAAAACCAGCCCGTGAGACCATGATGTTTTCCTTTCTAAATCTATAAGAAGAGAAGATCTGATTTGAAACCTCTATCGTCCCTGAACCAGTTTTTATCATAGTAACTTGGTTTTTTGTTGTCAACAGATCCAGGGCATGCAAAAAGAAATAGGGCAGTTGTCAAAAATGGACAGCATGGTCCCCGTATCTTCCCACGGAAGAAGCAAAGCTTCTTTAAATTCTTACCCTTACAGGAACTGAAAAATCTCTATGAATTGGCAGGAAATTTGCTTAATCCCTTAGAAATAGAATCCCGCTGGTCTGAGGGGTCAGGGTTTAGAATGATTCCAACGGAGTTTGTCTCGATCATCAGCGGGAGAACACCAGTTTAAGGAGGATTAAGATGAGAATAAAAGGCATGATCGTCATTGGCTTTCTTCTGATGTCGGCTTCAGTTTGCCAGGCCCAGGACCAGCCGCCAAGGGCAATGGCTGAGAATTTTTTTCGGATGTTACAGGCCGGTAAAGTGTCTCAAGCCTATGACCAGCTGTTTGTGGGTTCGAGTATCCCTCAGGTCAAACCCCAAGAGGCGGAGATGGTGAAACGTCAAACCGAGAGCGGTCTGAGCCTTTACGGAAAGATCCTTGGATTTGAGTTGGTCCGGGAGGAGAAGTTCGGCACTTCGGTGGTCCGGTTGGTCTACGTATTGAAATCAGAGAAAAATCCCACTGTGTGGGAATTATACTTCTACAAACCAAAAGCCAACTGGTTTTTAGCCAGATTCTTCTTCAACGACCAATTTCAGCTGCTCGAGGCAAAACAGTAGTGAGGGGCTTCGCAAGATTTAGAAGGATAAAAGAAGGAAATTCTGTTCCATTATTTCTTGACCAATTCCACCTCCACTTGGATATTGACCTCGTCCCCTACCACCAGCCCCCCTGTGTCGAGGACCTTATTCCAGAGAATACCGAAGTCCTTGCGATCAATCTTTGCTGTCGCAGTGGCCCCGCGCCTGAGATTCCCCCAGGGATCTTTCACTTCCGGGCTCGGCCCTTCCACGTCCACAGCGATTTCACGGGTCACGCCGCGGATGGTTAAATCGCCAATCACCCTGAGTCTGCCCGGGCCAGTCTTGAAGACCTTTTTCGAGATGAAAGTGATCTTCGGGTATCTTGCCACATCAAAAAAGTCAGGTCCCCTCAGGTGCTCATCCCTTTTGGCGTGATCTGTATTCACGGAAGCAGCATCGATGCTTAGGTTGACCCTCAGATCGGTGATATCCCTCTCGTCCAGGGTAACCACCCCCTTTGCCTTTGTAAAATTGCCCTTAACATTGGAGACCGTCAGGTGCCGAATCTTAAATTCAAAACTGGAGTGATCCGGATCGATCTGCCACGTGGCTGAATGGGCGAAAAAGGATATCGTCAAGATAAAGACCGCTGACAGGATCGTCACTTGTCGTTTCATCTTCCCCTCCTCCTTAAATGGGTTTCAGCCTTTTCTATAAGTATAATCCATTTTTTTGATTTGGGTAGTCAGAACCTTATGTTTTCGGTGATCGTTAATGGGTTTCTTCTAAAATCCTCTGATGGAGAGCCTTGGCAAGATTCGGATCGATCGTTTTGAGGATTCTGTATTCCCTGAGGGCCATCTCCTTTCTCCCCATTATCAGATAGAGCATGCCTATGGCAAGATGTGCCTCTCCATAGTGCGGCTTAATTCGGACGGCCTCGTTGAAATGGAAGAGGGCCTCTTCATCCTTCCTCTGACGGGCCAGGATAACTCCCATGGCATAGTGTACCTGTGGGTCCCGTGGGTTGATTCGTAGGGCTTCATGGTAATGGGCCTTTGCCTCCTCGTACTTCCCCTGGCGAGAGAGAAGAGATCCCAGGTTACAATGGGTATCGGCATAGCCTGGGTCGATTCGGAGGGCTTGGGTGTAGTGGACAATGGCTTCCTCGACCTTCCCGAGGTTGGCCAGAGCCACTCCGAGGTTATGATGGGCTTTGGCATCGTGAGGATTGATCCTTAACGCCTCACTCAGATGGGTGAGCGCCTCCTGATACCTTTCCTGATGGAGCATGACAACTCCCAGATTGAGGTGTGTCTCCCCAGAGTCAGGATTGATGCGCAGGGCCTCGGAAAGATGGAAGATGGCCTCATCCCTCCTTCCCTGTTTGTACAGGATGATGGCGAGATCATTATGGATGAGCACCATCTTAGGGTTGATCTGGAGGGCCTGAAGAAAATGGGCTATCGCCTCCTCGACCCTTCCCTGACGATTTAGAAGCAGACCCAGATTGTGGTGAGCGTCGACGTAAAGCGGTCTGATCATCAAGGCCCTTCTGAAGTGGAAGCCGGCCTCCTCCTCTCTTCCCTGTCTCATCAATGTGACTCCTAAGTTGTTGTGGATGATCGGATTGTTCCCCGTGACATTGAGTGTATGATGAAAAAGTGAAAGGCTGTCTTTCCAGTGTTTCACCTGTGAGATAGTGGTGAGCATGAGGATCAAAATCACTACCCCAGCACCTCCAAGGAGTAAAATATTCCGGTAGTGCCATTCCTTCAGGATATCAGGAACGCCATGAGAGACGATGAGAAAAAGGCCAATCAGGGGCAGGTACGTAAAACGGTCAGCCATCGCCTGAGGCCCTGCCTGAACCAAACCGATCACTGGAACAAGAGTTCCGAGATACCAGAACCATCCTACCAGGCCATAGGGGTATTTACGCCTCGTTAGGATCGCCAGAGTCGTAATCCCTGCGACCGCCAGTGCAGCTCCAGCCACCTGCCAGATGGGTAAGGCCATTGGGTGTGGATAGAGAACTGCTAGGCGTGTGGGCCAGATCATTTTCGAGATGTACATGATATAGGATACCAACGCATTCCCAATTCGGATATCCAGGGAAAGCCTTTCCAGGGAGGCAACCGCTCCACTCTTTGAATGTGTGAAGAGGGTGAAGAAACTCATCATGGCGGAAAGGAAGAGAAGAGGGATCTTCTCCAGGATCGGCTGAAAAATGACGAGGTCCTTCCTTCGGGGAGAGGTCGATTTTGAGGCGGTGGGGGTCATGCGGCCAAGAGGCCAGTAGTCGAGAAGGAGCAGAACAAAAGGGAGGGTGACAGCCATGGGTTTTGACATCAGGGAGAGGACCAAACAGAGGAGGACGAAGAGATATCGACTCAGGCCTGGCCTTTCAACATACCGGACATAGGCCCTGATGGCGAGGATCGAGAAGAGAGCACAGAGGAGATCTTTGCGCTCAGCCACCCAGGCCACTGACTCCACATGGAGTGGATGCAGAGCGAAAAGGGCAGCTACAAAGCCGCTTCGCAGAGTCGCGCCTGTCATCCGCTGAAACAGAAGAAATAGGAGGACCGTATTGACAAGGTGAATGAGGAGATTGGTCAGATGATGTCCTGCCGGATTCAACTTGTAGAGATCGTAGTCGAGCATGTGGGAAAGCCATGTCAGAGGGTGCCAATGGCCGGCATAGATCCTGGTAAAAGCCCAGACAACCCCTCGCACGGAGAGGCCTTTCTTCACATGAGGATTGTCGGTGACATATAGGTTGTCATCGAGGTTGATGAATTGATTATGTCGCACCTGCGAGAAGGCCATGAGGGTGACAAAGATAAGAAAGAAGCAGATGGCGAGCTTCAAAAACGGAGATTCTTTTCGAACGAGGCTGGGCGGAGCGATCATTTTCTGATTCTTTTTCTTCCTCTTCGGGCCTGGAGTAGAGAGTGAACCAGCAGGCCAAGGGCAAGGGCAGAACAGATCCAGGCGAACAGGTCTCCGTAGAGCGTGTAGAAGGTCTTTTCCTTCATCAGTCGAATCGTTCCGTTGATCGCCTCTTCTGTAAAGAGGCCTCCCTGTTGTAGGATCTTGCCTCTGGGGTCGATGAGACCACTGATCCCTGTGTTTGCGGCCCTGGCGATGAAGACTCGATTTTCAACTGCGCGAAAGGTAGCGATGGAGAAGTGCTGATAAGGGGCAGAGGTCTTTCCGAACCAGGCATCATTTGTGATCGTGACCAAGAAGTTTGCCCCCTCTTTGACGAATCTCCTGCAGAGGTCCGGGAAGATGATTTCAAAGCAGATGAGGAGCCCAAATCTCCCCTGAGGAAGAGAGAAACGGACGATCTCTTTTCCGGGCTGGAAGTTCCCGATCCCTTCGCCTATCGACGATTCGATGAAGAAGAGAAGCTTCCGAAGAGGGATGTACTCTCCGAACGGCACAAGGTGAATCTTATCATATCTTCCGACCAACTCCCCTGAAGGAGAGGCTAAAAAGGCGCTGTTGTAATGGTTCACCTTTCTTCTTTCCACCTTGTAGAAAGGTGTTCCGAAGAGGAGAAAGGCACCTGTCTTCCTGGGGATGCTCAGGACCAGAGATTGGTACTCCTTTTCATCCTGGAAGAAGAAAGGTGTCGCTGTCTCAGGCCAGATGATGAGATCCGGTTTTTCCAGCGCGACCTTGAGGGAGAGCCTTTCGTATATTTTCAGGGTTTCCCTTTGAAAGGACTCCTCCCATTTGATCGATTGATCGATGTTCCCCTGAACCAGCCCGACTTTCAACGATGGGCTCTGGTGGACCTCCTGATCGATCTGCTTCATCCTGAGATGGCCATAGATCAGAACGATCAGAAGGATGAGGAGAGTAGAGATCATTTCCTTGAGGGGAAAGGTCTTCTTCGACCAATGCCGGATGACCGAGAAGAGTGTGGCATTGACCAGGAGGATCGTGAACGAAGGACCGTAGGGTCCAGTGATCTCTGCGATCTGAATCAGAGGGAGATTGAGATATTGGGAGTAAGCCAGGTTTGCCCAGGGAAAGCCGGTCAGGAGGAAGGAGCGAAGGTATTCCAGGGTTGCCCAGAGAATGGCTGCAAAGAGAGGGGTTTGAATTCCTGAACGCATCTGGACCAGTCGGGTGAGAAAGGCGAAAGCCCCTATGAAGAGGGCCAAATAGATGATCAGCAGCAAGAGAATGAGGCCGCTCAGAATTAAAGGGACATTGCCATAGGTATGGACGGCCACAATAATCCAGTAGAGAATGGCGAGATAGGCAACGACGCCGGTTAAGAATCCGAGTTTGAAACTCTGATATAAACTCTTCTCTTCAAAGGCGCAGAAGAGAGGAATTAGGGCAAACCAGGCTAAGAATTCGAAGTCGAAATTCGGGAAGGAGAGGGCGAGGAGGAGGCCGGAGAGGATGCACAGGAGCATGCCCGTTTTTTTCATGTCACTCAAATCTTAAGAAAGAGAGAGAGATTTTTCAAGGACTTTTCCTCCGGATCAAGTTCGGCCGATTTTAGACCTTCTTCCGAATTACACATATAGAAATATTTTTATGGACAGGGGCGATAAATTTCTGCTATATAGAATTAAATTTGACTTGCTCGAGGGAGAGGTACGTATGTTTCACGTGGCTGATCCGAAGGATATAAAAGATGGGAGGATGACCGACGTCTATTTTGTGAGGACAATGGAGGTCCTCAGGGCGAAGAAGATTGACCGATGGGTGAAGGCTGAGTTCATTGCCAAACGATTCCCCGAGGACTATGGATGGGGGGTGCTTGCCGGCATTGAGGAGGCGGCCTACCTGCTTAAGGATTTGAAGGTCAGCGTCAGGGCCATGAAGGAAGGGACGATCTTCCGGGCCTTTGAACCGGTTATGGAGATTGAGGGGATGTACACCGATTTCGGCCTCTACGAGACCTCGATTCTGGGTCTGCTCTGTCAGGCTTCGGGTGTGGCCACGAAAGCCGCTCGCTGCAAGAAGGCCGCGGCTGATCGGAAGGTGATCAGCTTTGGGGCGAGACGAATCCACCCGGTCGTGGCCCCCATGGTGGAGCGAAGCGCCTTCATCGGCGGGTGCGATGGTGTGTCGGTGGTGAAGAACGCGGAGCTGATCGGCGAAGAGCCCTCGGGAACCATGCCCCATGCCTTGATCCTGATCATGGGTGACACCGTGGAAGCTACCAAGGCCTTTGATGAGGTTATCAATCCGAAGGTCAAGAGGGTTTCTCTCATCGATACCTTCAATGATGAAAAGATAGAGGCCATTCGGGTGGCAGAGGCTCTGGGGAAGAGGCTTTTCGGGATCAGGCTCGACACCCCCAGTTCGAGGCGGGGAGATTTTCAGAAGATTATTGAAGAGATTCGCTGGGAGCTGAACTTGAGGGGGTTCGGACATGTCCAGATCTTTGTCAGCGGTGGGCTGGACGAGAAGCGGATCCTCACCCTCAATCCTGTGGTGGATGCCTATGGCGTGGGCACTGCGATCACCAACGCGCGGGTGATCGACTTTGCCATGGACATCGTCGAGATCGACGGAAGGCCTCTGGCAAAACGGGGGAAGATGTCAGGGTCAAAAAGTGTGCTTCGATGCTCCAAATGCTTCGAGGATCAGATGGTTCCATTTAAAAAAGAGCGGGGCCGTTCCGCCCGGGCTTCTGCTCGATGTCCCTGCGGAGGGCGGCTGGAAGAGCTGCTCCTTCCTTTCATTCAGAAAAAGAGGATTCTCTGGGATCTTCCGAGCCCGCAGGCCATCAGAGAATATGTCCTGGCCCAGCTTCCGCACTTTGAGCTTTAGATAGGATGTATCCCTCCTGGTCAAGGCCTGCTGGTCCGGAGACTGGTAAGATGAGATGAGAGAGGCGATGTTTTACAGTCCTTTGGAGGAGGGGAAGGTGCAATGCTACCTCTGCAACCATCGGTGCACCATCTCGCCTTCAAAGAAGGGGCTCTGTGGGGTGAGGGAGAACCGGGAGGGAAAACTTTACACGCTTGTCTTCGGCCGTGCGATCTCTCTGAATGTAGATCCCATCGAAAAGAAACCGATCTTTCACCTCTATCCGGGATCGACCTCTTTTTCGATTGCCACAGTGGGGTGTAATTTTAGATGCCTTCAGTGTCAAAATCACGAGATTTCACAGATGCCTGCCGATCAGGGCAGAATCGATGGTTCGATGGTCGCCCCTTCGAAGGTGGTTTCGTTGGCTAAGGAATATCGGTGTCGATCGATCTCCTATACCTATACGGAGCCGACCATCTATTTTGAATATGCCTATGAAACGGCCGTCCTGGCGAGCCGGGAGGGGATTAAGAACATCTTCGTGACCAATGGCTACATGACTGAGGACGCCCTCAGGGCGATCCAGCCCTATCTCGATGCGGCCAATGTCGATCTGAAGAGTATTCAGGAGAAGTTCTATAGAGAGGTCTGCGGCGCAAGGTTGAGGCCGGTCCTGGAGAACCTCCGATTGATGAGGCAGCTGGGAATATGGGTGGAGATCACAACCCTGGTCATTCCCACGTTGAACGATTCGGATAAGGAGTTTGAGGAGATTGCCCAGTTCGTCCTCTCCCTGGGGCCGGAGGTTCCATGGCACATCTCCGCTTTCTATCCCACTTATAAGATGCTGACGCCTCCCCGGACACCTGCCTCCTCGCTTCATCGGGCGAGGGAGATCGGTATGAAGGCAGGGCTTCGATATGTCTATTGTGGCAACATTCCCTCGGAGGGGGGAGAGGATACCTTCTGTCCCGGATGCGGTCGAAGCGTCATCGAAAGGATCGGGTTCCGGGTGGTGAAAAATGATCTCGTCAGTGGAGCCTGTTCGCATTGTCATACGAAACTGGATGGCGTGTGGAATTCTTAGCAAGAGGTTTTCTCAGTGGACCCGATCCAGAATAACGATCAGAAGGTAATCTGGACCATCGGAGGTGGCAAGGGTGGAAGCGGAAAGAGCTTCATCACGGCCAATATCGGGGTTTGTCTTGCAGAACTGGGTGCCCGGGTCATCCTGATCGACGCCGATTTGGGAGGAGCCAACCTCCATACCTTCCTTGGAATCTCTCCTCCCTCGCACACGCTCTCCGATTTTATTAAGAAGAGGGTTGCCGACCTCCGCGAGGTGATCATTCCCACAGGGATTCCCAACCTCCAGCTTCTGACAGGTGCTGAGGACCTTCTCAATGCAGCGGATGCGAAGAGTGTGCAGAGGCGAAAACTTCTCCGTTCCATCCAGACCCTCGAGGGCGACTACATCTTCGTCGACCTGGGAGCCGGAAACTCATTGAGCGTTCTTGACTTCTTCCTGATGTCCGATGGGGGGATCCTGATGGTCACACCCGAACCCACATCGATCGAAAATACGTATCGTTTTTTGAAAAGCGCCTTTTATCGAAGACTCAAGCAGACGGTTTCCTCCTACCGGGTCAAGACCCTCATTGAGGGAGCGATGGATCGGAAGAATGAGATGGGAATTCGGAGTCCGCAGGACCTCTTTCAGGCGGTGATGGATGTGGATGAGGGAGAAGCGAAAAGGATGTTGGAGGAGACGGAGAGCTTCCGGCCCAATCTCATCCTGAATCAGGTCCGTTCAAAAAAAGATATTGAGATCGGTTTTGCGATCCGAAGTGCGTGTCAGAAATACTTTGGCCTCCGGCTTCACTATCTGGGGTATGTGGTCTTTGATCAGGAGGTCTCCGATTCGATTCGTAAGAGAAGGCCCTTGGTCCTGGAGAATGCTCGATCCAGGGCTGCCCAATGCGTCAGAGAGATCGCCTATAAGCTGGCCGATCTTCGTATCGACTCTTCTGGCATGAAGGGAAGTCGGACTGAGGACGAACAGGTGGAGTCGTGAAGCGGATTGAGGAGCAGACCTGCTATGAGATTTTAGAGGTGAGCCCAACGGCCACCGCTGACGAGATTCAGAAGGCTTACGAACGTGCCAAAGAGACCTTCCGTTCCGATTCGCTGGCGATCTATTCTCTCTACTCCGAGAAAGAGATCGAAGAAATTCAAGCCGCGATCGAAAAGGCATACCGGGTCCTGATGGAGGAAGCGTTGAGCAAAAGCTTCGATCGGCCATATCCGAAGACACCAGAGGGCCGCGCAGAGGAAGGACCATCAGAGAGAGGAGGGCTTTCTTGGGATGGAGCAGCATCCCCGTCGTTTTCGGACGTTCCGGTCGATCCGGAGGAAGAGCCCTATCGTGGAAAGAGCTTGAAACGAATCCGTCAGAGGATGGGTATCGATCTGAGAACGATCTCTGCCCAGACGAAGATCAATATGAAGATGCTGGAATGGATTGAGGAGGAAGCGGTGGAAAGGCTTCCCGCCCTGGTTTATTTGAAGGGATTCTTGAAAGGATATGCCCAATGTCTTGGTTTGGATCCCCAAAAGGTGATTCAGGGGTATGTGAAGTTTCTGGAAGAAAGTCAAAAGAAGTAGTGGCCCTGAGAAGTCCCAATAAGAAACCTCAAACTTCAAATCTTAGAATTAAAACTTAGAATCCAAAACTCAACACAGATTCCCTCGTTTGGCAGAGCGAGGACTCAAGATGCAATTCGGATTCTGCTTTGTTGATCTGAACGGTTCGGATTTTGAGCTTGCGGCTTTGGATTTTGATTTTTCTATTCTAAGGTTTTTCTGATAGCAGGTCCAACACTCTACCTGTCATCTGTTTACTAATCTCGTTCGTAAAGCCAACGATCTTTTCCCGGATCCTCCCCTTTTTATCGATGAGAATCGTGGTTGGAAGACCGCTGACCCCGTAGCTTTTCTCCATATTCTCAGGAGCCAGAGCGACGGGGTATGGGATCTCCATCGACTTCACGAAGTGGCGGACCGCATCCAGGTTGCCCCTATCCATATTCATTCCGATTACCTCAAGCCCTTCCTTTTGATAATTTTTATAGAGCCGGATTAAATGGGGGATCGCTTCCCGACACGGACGACACCAGGTGGCCCAGAAGTCGAGGAGGATAACTTTTTCCTTAAGCCTGGAGAGAACGATCTCTCCACCATCGAGGGTCTTGAGCGTGAAATCAGGGACCGTGGGGAAGGATGGTTCCTTCTTCCCTTTTCCGCAACCGGGAAGAAAGAATAAACATCCCACACAGAGACAGAGAATCGTAAGCCATGAGAACAAAAATTGTTTCATATTGAAGAAGTCAAATGACAACGTCCAAATGGCAAACCCAATCTAACCCTCAACGATTGCAAATCGAACCTTTGGCCTTGATCACGAGAATCGTATAAAGGGTTTGGGTTACTCAATTTCGGGCTTTGAAAGTGATTTCGTATTTTGATTTCGAGGTTTATAAAACCTTCTCAATCATCGCAACCAGGCGGGCCTTGGGCACGGCTCCCACAATCTGGTCTGCCACCTTTCCATTTTTAAAGAGGATGAGGGTCGGGATGCCCCTCACCCCGTACTGACTTGGAGTCGCCGGATTTTCATCTACGTTGAGTTTGGCCACCTTGATCCTGCCCGTGAACTCCTTTGCCAACTCCTCAACAATGGGACTGATGCTGCGACAGGGGCCACACCAGGTCGCCCAGAAATCGACGAGCACTGGAAGGCCTGCATTGAGAACCTCCTCTGCAAAGTTCTTGTCGTTCACATGAAGCAACCCCGTTTCCACCATTTTTCGCTCCTTCTTTTTGTCATGCGTATAGCGCTAAGCGCTCAGCTTTCTCATATCACAGCCTTCTCTCCAGGACATAATCGGCCATCGCGCAGAGGGCTTCCTTCTCTCTCGAATCAGGAAAGGGATCGAGACGTCTCTTCGCGCTTTCAACATACCCCGTTGCCCTTTTCCGCGTATAGTCAATCCCATCATACTTTTCAATGATCTTTACCACCGCCAGGAAGGCCTCTTTTCGAATCGGGTGGGCCTCAACCGCCCATCGGATGCGATCTCTCTCCTCTTCGTTGCAATGGCTCAGGGCGACGATCAGAGGAAGGGTGATCTTGCCATCCTGAAGATCGATGCCGATCTTCTTTCCGAATTCCTCCTCACGAGAGGTGTAGTCCAGATTGTCATCGATCAATTGAAAGGCGATGCCCACATCCATCCCGAAGGCGGAGAGGGCTTCTTCTTGTTCCTTTGGAACATTTCCGAGGATTGCCCCGATCTGCGTCGCAGCCGAGATGAGAGAGGCGGTCTTACGGGCAACGATGGAGAGATAGTCCTCCTCGGTCAAGGAGAGATCATTCGTCTTCATCAGCTCCTCCAACTCGCCCTCTGCCATCGTGGTGGTTGCCTTGGCAATCACCTGAAGGATCTTCCAGTTGCCGTTCTCCACCATCAGCGAGAAGCACTTCGTAAAGAGGAAGTCTCCGACCAGGACACTGACTTCGTTTCCCCAGATGGAATTCGCCGTGAGGACCCCTCTGCGCAAATCAGCCCGATCCACCACATCATCGTGGAGCAGGGTGGCCGTGTGGAGGAACTCGATCAGGCTGGCCATGGAGACGTGTCGTTCTCCTCGGTAGCCGCACAATTTGGCAGAAAGGAGGAGGAGCTTTGCTCGAAATCGTTTTCCACCACCGAGGAGGAGATGCTCTCCGACCACAGGGATGATCGGAACCCTGGACCGCAAATTCTTCCTGAATTCCTGATCGACCTTTCTTACGTCCTCGCCGATCAGTTCAAGGATCCTCCCGAACGGGATGGTCTTTTCTTCGGCCAGGGATCTCAGGTTTTCAATAAGGTTCATAACAAAAAAGTATTATCCTATTCATCGCTCGTTGTCAAAAGTTTTTTCAGTTCGATCGAGGATCAAGGGTTTCAAGACCTTCAATTCCACTCCGGAGGCCTTGATCGACTCGACCAGGATGAATTTGGCTCCTTCATCGGGGTGCGGATGGACGAACTGAATTCGTTTCGGCTCCAGGCCCTGGCTCCTCAAGTTGAAGAGGAGGTCGACCGCCCTTGAGGCCGAATAGATCAGGTAACATCTCCCTTTCGAGGGGAGAAGGTAAGAGGCAATCGATATCAGATCCTCGATGGTTCCTTCAATCTCGTGACGGGCGATGGCCTTTTCCATCAGAGGGTTGACCCTGCCTGTGCGAAATCTTCGGTAAGGCGGGTTGGAGATGACGACATCGTAGGAACCCGCTGAGAAGATCTTCTTGAGATCTCTGAAGTCTTGGTTGAGAATCGATATGCGATGGTCGAGATGATTGAGGAGCACATTTTTCTTCGCCAGCTCTGCCAGATCCTTCTGAATCTCCACGGCCACAAAGGAACAGGCCTTTGTGGTGTGAGATAAGAGAAGAGGGAGGATGCCACAACCGGTTCCAAGATCGATTGCTTTTTCGTTCCTCCGGATCCTGATGAACTGGCCGAGGAGAATGGCATCGATCGAGAACCGATAGCCTCTTCTCTTCTGGAGGATCTGCAGTTTCCCATCGAAAAAGGTGTCCAGGGTTTCGTCATCTGCTAAGAGAAGATTCATGGAAGGAGAGCCCTTTTTAATGATAAAGGAGAAAAACCTGAAGAATGGTTATCACAGGAGAAGATCGATTGTCAATCGACCGACCACGTTGAGGAGTCTCTCTCTTCGCTGCCCAATTTTGGAATAAGGAGGGGTGACGATGGGTGAAATTTGTTCAAAGTGGTGAAAAAAATTTGTATCAATATGGGTTATCTTTGAGGCGAGACACCCTGGTCCTCCTTGCCGGATCTTGAAAATTATCAATATCTTTCATTAATTAGAGAGAGAATGGCATGGCTTGGTATGGATATTGCTTGATATCCTCCTTGACAAATTGATCATAAGAGGCTAATTTTTATGAAAAATTTCGCTTCTTAGCCTTGGGAAGGGGGTTCATATGAGAAAGTGGGGACCGATCCATCTCATTACCGCCTTAGTGGTCTCCTTCTGTTTCGTTCTTTCACTGTGGGCAGAAGAGAAGAAGGAGAAAGAGGTCGAAGAGACCCGGCCAGGGGATGTCTATACCGTCAAACCCGGCGATACGCTCTGGGATATCTCTTCAAAGTACCTGAAAGATCCCTATTTGTGGCCAAAGTTGTGGCAACAGAATCCCTATATTACCAATCCACATTGGATCTACCCTGGAAATGAGATAAGGCTTTCGCCCTTTGAGGAGCCGAGGAAGGTCGAAGAGATCCGGCCGCGGGAGGAGCCAAAAGAGGTCGCAGTCGAACAGAGGCCAAAGGAGGAGAAGATAGAGGAAAGGGAGCCGAAGCCGGAGGCGGTTGAGGCAGAGGCCAAAAAGACAGAACCTGCTCCGGTAGAGAAGAGAGCGGAGGTTGTGGCAGAGGCAAGGCCTCCCGAGCCAAAGCCTCCGGAGAAAAGGCGGGAATTTTTCCGAGAGACCGGATCTGCGGGATTTTTGAGTGGCACTGACCTTCACGGGATCGGAGTGATCCTGGACAGTAAAGAGGGGAAGAACATGATGAGCGCAGGAGATATCGTCTATCTCGCGTTCAAGACTTCGAAGCAGGTCCTGATAGGAGATAAGTATACGATCTTTCGTGCAATGGACGAAGTGAGGCATCCGGTGACCAATAAGAAGATTGGGATGAGATATAACATCGTTGGGAATCTTCAAGTGATCGATCAATATAGCAACTTCTTCACGGCAAAAATCATTGAGTCCTTTGACGCCATTTTCAAGGGGGACAGGATCCAGCCTTATATGAAGGAGAAGACGGAGGTCGAAAGCAAGCAATAGGGAAACGTATTGAGAAATTGTAATCATCGAGAGGTTCCAATCACCCACTGGCCGAGTCGTAAAAAACTGGATGTAAGAGGATATAGTTTCTTCTTTTGACTTTTGGGCATTGGGTAACCGGGACTTATCTGGGATTTGGTGATCGGTCTTCCTCCCATGGGCTTCGGGGACAGCCTTCCATCTCCTGAGCCCTTTTTTGTCATCCGGTCCGGCCTGAGCTTGAATAGCCATTCTTGCCGACCACTCTTATGGCTGAAGAAATCTTCCATTGGCTGGCGTTGAGTCTGGTTCCAGGGGTCGGGAGCACCCTCTTGAGAAGGCTTTTAGACCGCTTTAACACCCCGGAGGCGGTTTTTAAGGCCCCGGAAAAGGAGTTGCTGGCCATTGAGGGGCTGGGCGAGAAGGTGGCCCAGGAGATCCGGAGAGGGCCTCAGGAAAAAGCTGTGAAGAAGGAATTATCCCGGCTGAGAGAGGTCGGCGGGAGACTGATCACGTTTAAGGACGAAGAATATCCAAGGCGTCTGAAGGATATTTATGACCCTCCGGCCCTCCTCTACATAAGGGGGGGATTGAGAAGAGAGGATGAGCTGGCTGTCGCTATCGTGGGAAGCAGAAAGACCACTCCCTACGGAAGGTGGTTCACAGAGAAGATTGGCAGAGATCTAGCTCGGAATAAGGTGACGATTGTCAGTGGAATGGCAAGGGGAATCGATTCTCTGGCCCACTGGGGAGCCATCTCAGGAGGGGGAAGGACCATTGCGGTTTTGGGTTGCGGCGTGGATGTGATCTATCCTTCGGAGAACCGAAAGCTCTTTGCCGAGATCATCGATCATGGAGCTGTCCTTTCTGAATTCCGGATGGGGTCAGCCCCGGAGGGCGGCCATTTTCCAAGAAGAAATCGGATCATCAGCGGTCTCTCGATCGGAGTGGTGGTCGTGCAGGCAAGCGAGAAGAGCGGATCCCTGATCACCGCAGGTTATGCTCTGGAACAGGGCAGAGAGGTATTTGCCGTACCGGGGAATGTTGGAGCAGAGGGCAGCCGGGGTACCCACCGGTTGATCAAGGAGGGAGCTAAGCTGGTCGAATCGAGCGACGATATTCTGGAGGAGATATTGCCTCAATGGAGGAGGGAACAGGAGGCTGCTGAAAGGCCCGAAGCCCGGAAATTGGATCTTGCCGAAGAGGAGAGGGTGCTCTATGAACTTTTGGGTGAGGTCCCGCTCCACATCGACGCGATGATCAGGGAGAGCGGTTTCGATCCGGGGAAGGTGTCCAGTCTCCTTTTGAATCTGGAATTGAAAGGACTGATCTCCCAATGGCCTGGCAAATGTTTCACAAAAAAATTATAGAGGAATTGGAACAATGGAATATTGGACTGAAGAGAATTCTTATTTGATCTGGTGGGTTAAACCATTATTTTAGAATTTCATCGTTCCGGATAGGGGGAGATAAGCGTTCGATGTCCAAAGGGCTGATCGTTGTGGAGTCCCCGACCAAGGTGAAGACCCTTCAAAAATTCTTGGGCGGAGACTATGTCATCAAGGCCTCGCTGGGCCATATCAAAGATCTTCCTGAGGATGAACTGGGTGTAGATCTTCAGAATGATTTTAAACCCAGCTACGTCATTATCCCTGGAAAGGGGAAGATCCTGCGGGAATTAAAGAAGGCGAGCAAGGCGGTGAAGAATATCTATCTCGGCCCTGATCCCGACAGGGAAGGGGAGGCGATCGCCTGGCACGTCGCTGAAGAACTCAAAGACGGCGATAAGAATATTTACAGGATACTCTTCAATGAGATCACGGAGAAGGCAGTTCTGGAGGCCCTCAAACATCCAGGTAGATTGCAACTGTCGAAGTACGAAGCCCAGCAGGCGAGACGAATCCTGGATCGGTTGGTGGGGTACCAGATCAGCCCGCTGCTTTGGGAGAAGGTGAAGCGGGGATTGAGCGCTGGTCGGGTCCAGTCAGTGGCGGTTCGGATCATCTGCGAGAGGGAGAGAGAGATCCAGAACTTCATCTCGGAGGAGTATTGGAGTCTTACCGCCACCCTGAAGGGGCAGACGTCAGCAATTCCGTTCGATGCCAAATTGGTGAAGTGGAGAGGGAAGAAGGTCGATCTGGCCAATGAGTCTGAAGCAATGGCCATGAAAAAGACCCTTGAATCGGCTCCCTACACAGTATCTAAAATTTCGCAGCAGGAGAAGAGGCGCCATCCTCCTCCCCCCTTCATCACGAGCCGGCTCCAGCAGGAGGCTTATAGAAAGCTCTCCTTTTCAGCCCAGAAGACGATGAGGATTGCTCAGAGGCTTTATGAAGGAGTGGAGATAGGGGACGCAGGTACAGTCGGCCTGATCACCTATATGAGAACGGACTCGGTCAGGGTTTCCTCTGAAGCGGTTCACCGGGTGAGGCGATGGATTCAGGAGCGTTTTGGTGAGCCTTACCTTCCTCCAAAACCAAACGTCTACAGGAGCCGAAAGGGGGCTCAGGAGGCCCATGAGGCGATCCGTCCCACAATGATCGATTTAGAACCTGACAAGGTCAAGGATTATCTGGATAAAGACCATTGGGCCCTTTACAGACTGATCTGGGACCGCTTCATCGCCTCTCAGATGGCATCCGCGGTCTTCCAGCAGACCACTGTGGAGATCAAAGCCGATGAGGCCATCTTTAGCGCGGTCGGGACAGTCCCGACATTCCAGGGTTTCATGACTCTCTATGTAGAGGGAGAGGACAACCGCCTCTCTGCTGACAAGGAGGAAGCCGAAGATCAGGAAAAGAGACTGCCTGTCTTATCCGAAGGTGAGGCTTTGGAGCTGTTGGCCCTGACTCCGAGACAGCATTTCACCCAGCCTCCTTATCGCTTCTCCGAAGCCACGCTGATCAAGGAACTCGAGGAGAAAGGGATCGGCAGACCCTCCACCTATGCCATGATTTTGAGCACGATTAAGGAGAAGGGGTATGTGAGATTGGAAAAAGGGAGATTTTATCCGACGGAACTGGGCTTTCTGGTGAACGACCTTCTGGTCGTCAATTTCCCAGATATCCTCGATGTCGAGTTTACAGCCCAGATGGAAGAGAATCTGGATAAGATCGAAGAAGGGGAGAAAGGGTGGATTGAAACCCTGAAGGAGTTTTACGCTCCTTTCGAGAAGGACCTGGAGATGGCAAAGACCTCCATGAGGGATGTGAAGAGGGAGATGATCCCAACCGATACGGTCTGCGAGAGATGCGGCTCCACGATGGTGAAACGATGGGGGAGAAGGGGCTACTTCTTGGCCTGTTCAGCATATCCAAAGTGCCGGTATACGCGAGAAGTGGAAGAGAACGGAGAGCGAAACGAGGAGACCGATGCCCGCTGTCAAAAATGTGGCAGTCCGATGGTCATCAAGAACGGGAAGTTTGGTAGATTCATGGCCTGCTCGAAATATCCTTCCTGCAAATTCACCCAACCTATCCCTACGGGCGTCCGGTGTCCTCAAGAGGGATGTGACGGGATGATCGTCGAGCGGAGAAGCCGCAGAGGAAGAACCTTTTACAGCTGTAGCAACTACCCCCGTTGTACCTTCGCCACATGGGATAAACCTATCCCAGAGAAATGCCCCCAATGTGACTTCCCTTTCCTGGTTGAGAAGCAGGGAAAGACAGGGATGGTTAAGCGCTGTCCCAACAAAGGATGTAGATACCGTCACGTGGGGTCAGGTCTTGAAATATAAGTTTCTCTTTGTTAGACTCGTTGCTTGGCGAGGCTGTCGCCTACGGACTGACTGTCCGAATTGACTATCCGGGGAACTATTTATCACTTCCGTCGGAATGTAGAGAGAACAGGAATTGAAAAAGTGATATTTCAAGACCTGACCCCAATTGAGCCGATCGTTGTCATTGGCGCGGGTTTGGCAGGATGTGAAGCCGCCTGGCAGATTGCGAAGAGGGGCGGGAGGGTTGTTCTGTATGAGATGAAACCGGAGGTCTTTTCTCCTGTTCACCGCTCTCCTCTCCTTGCCGAGATCGTCTGTAGTAACTCTTTCAAATCGGAGTCCCTGGAGAATGCCCATGGGGTGCTGAAGGCAGAGATGGAGCTCCTCGGGTCTTTGGTCTTGAAAGTGGCAAAGGAGACGCGGGTTCCAGCAGGAGATTCTCTGGCCGTTGACCGGCAGGCCTTTTCCAAAAGGATTACGGAGATCTTGGAGGGATTGGAGAATGTGGAGGTTGTGCGAAAGGAGGTCTCCAGCCTGCCTGAAGACGCGATTACGGTTGTGGCCACGGGTCCTCTCACCTCTGAAGCATTGAGCAAAGCGATCCAGGAGGTTACGGGGAGCCAGCACCTCTTCTTCTACGATGCCATTTCGCCCATCGTCACCGCAGATTCGGTCGATTTTCGGAGGACCTTCAAGGCCTCACGTTATGGGAAAGGCGGCGATGACTATATCAACTGTCCGATGGAGAAGGAGGAATATTACCAATTTGTAGAGGCCCTGAGTCGAGGGGAAAAGATATCCCTCCGTGATTTTGAGAGACCATACCTCTTTGAGGGATGTCTTCCGATCGAAGAGATGGCCGCCCGGGGAAAGGACACCTTAGCGTTTGGACCTTTGAAGCCGGTAGGTCTCATCAATCCAAAGACAGGCAGACAACCTTTTGCTGTCGTTCAACTGAGGCAGGAGGATCAATCTGGAAGGCTCTTCAGTCTTGTGGGTTTTCAAACGCGGCTGAAACATGAGGAACAGAAGAGAATTTTTCGAATGATACCGGGCCTGGAGAAAGCTGAATTCGTTCGATTGGGATCGATCCATCGAAACACCTTCATCGATTCTCCCAGACTGCTGAAGGAGTCTCTCCAGTTAAGAGGTCGTATGAATCTCTTTTTTGCTGGCCAGATCACAGGCGTTGAAGGTTACATGGAGTCGACTGCGATGGGGATCTTAGCAGGGATCAATGCCTTCCGGAAAGCAAAAGGAATGGATCCTGTTTCCCCTCCTCTCACGACATCGATCGGCGCTCTCCTCCAGTATATCACGCATTCCCAAGGCGTCCCTTTTCAACCGATGAATGTCAACTTTGGACTCTTTCCTCCGATGCAGGGAAGAGCGAGAGGCCGTGAGAAAAGGCGGCTGCTGGCCAGGCGGGCGTTGAATGAGATGAAAAGATGGAGGGACCAGATCGAGACTTAAGAGAAGGTTCTGCACCCATCAGACAGAATGGATAGTCAGCAGGAAGGGTGGAGAAGATGAGTGAACGGACGTGTTGGAGATGTGGCAAAGAGCTTCAGCTTGGCGGGCTCAGTTATGTGATCCATATCAAAGTCTTCGCAGGTTTTGATGGATTGCTTTTAGAACCGGAGGGAGGGGTCGATCAGGAACTGAGACGGCTGATGGACGAGATTGAAACAG
>JACAEX010000072.1 GCA_013388635.1 Syntrophaceae bacterium
CACGATGCATGATGCACGATGCACGAAGGATGATGTTTGATTTAGGATGGACGATGTCCCTTTATAACAGCTTCTCGAAAATTAAACAGCTTCGCACCTAACTCTTCATATCTCTGTAGGAGGACGTTAAATAAATCTTTCTTGAGAGATCCGGTTTCACGAAGCATTTCTAAATGAGCTTTCGTTTCATCGTATGACGCAACGGCATAAGTTAAAAATTGAATGAATTCATTCTTATATCTTCTTCGGCCAAACCCTTCGACAATATTACAGACCACGGATTTCGAAGACTTCCTTATCTGACTTCCCTCCTCAAACATTTCAAACTTCGGTAATTCCTCTAACGTCATTTTGTGAACATCCACCGCCAATTCTTTTGACAATCTGAAAATCTCAAGATCCCTGTATGATTTAAATTTCTTTTCCATTATTTCTCGAATTTTTCATCCTGCATCTCGAATCGTGAATCCTGCCTCTCTTATTATCAGAACGTCTGATTACATCGCTACACCGGTATCTGAGATACTTCCTCGACCTAAATAGGCTTCGATCACTTTTGGATCCCTCTGAATTTCTGCTGGCGTGCCTTCCGCAACCTTCTCTCCATAATCAAGAACGGTTACGGTCTCCGAGATCCCCATCACCACTCTCATCTGATGTTCGATGAGGAGAATGGTGATTCCCAGCTCATCCCGGAGGTGCTGGATGAGATCCATCATATCCTGGGTCTCTTTAGGATTCATGCCGGCTGTGGGTTCATCGAGGAGTAAAAGTTTTGGGCGGGAAGCCAATGCCCTGGCGATCTCCAACCGTCTCTGATCGCCATAAGGAAGGTTTTTGGCTAAGTAGTCACCCTTACCCATAAGGTTCACAAATTTTAAAAGTCTCCTCGCCTCATCCACTGCCTCCTTCTCCTCTTGCCGGGTGGCAGGGGTGCCCAGCACGATCCCGAAGAACCCCGCACGAAGGTGGCAATGGAGGCCCACCAGGATGTTCTCTATGGCAGTTAGATTGGGAAAGAGGCGAATGTTCTGATACGTCCGGGAGATTCCAAGACGAACGATCTGATCAGGCAAAAGACCAACCAGGGAATGATTATTAAAGAGGATCTCTCCCTCTTCAGGCTTATAAAATCCGGTAATGCAATTGAAGAAGGTCGTTTTGCCGGCTCCGTTCGGCCCGATCATGCTGTGGATACTTTTTTCACGGATGGCGATGTCGAGATTACCTACTGCCACCAATCCACCAAAGCGTTTCGTCACTTTGTTTGCAATCAGTAACGCCATATTCTCTTTCTATTCGTTCGAATTTGAGGTTTGATCTAACCCTGCTTCATCCTCATCTTCATGGAGCTCACGTCGGCGGACCGGTTCCGGCCACAGCCCCTCTGGTTTGAGGAGCATCATGGCCACTAGGACAGCACCATAAACAAGAAGTCGATATTCGGCAAACTCTCTTAAAAGTTCAGGAAGGCCGACCAGGGCAGCAGCTCCCACGACTACGCCAGGGATCGAACCCATCCCGCCCACAATGATGACACAGAGAACATTGATCGAAATCATTACATTGAAGCTATGGGGGTAGACCGAGCTGAGTTTAGTTGCAAAGATGGCCCCACTGATGGCCGAAAATCCGGCACCTGTGGCAAAGGCAAGCAATTTGGTGGCAACGAGATTGATTCCCATAGCCTGTGCCACGTCTTCATCTTCGCGCATCGCCATCCAGGCGCGGCCCAGCCTCGAATCTCTTAGACGTAAAGAGACAAAAGCCACGAGGAGACAGCCCGCTAATATCAGATAGTAAATCTGTTGAGGACCGGTGAACTCAAAGCCGGCGATCGAGGCTTTGGGGATCTTTCCAATTCCCTGAGCGCCCCCCAGCCAGGGCCTGAGAAAGTCTGAGAGGACGAGAATTCGGATAATTTCACCGAAGCCCAGCGTGGCGATGGCCAGGTAATCCCCCCTCATCTTGAGGACAGGAATGCCCAAGAGTACCCCTGAAATGACTCCAAGGACGACGGCAAATGGCAGGGCTTCCCAGAAGGAGAGGTTGAAAAATCCGAGTTCAGGTGAGGTCAGAACGGCTACGGTATAGGAGCCGATGGCAAAGAATGCCACATAACCGAGGTCGAGTAGGCCGGCATATCCCACGACGATATTGAGTCCAAGCCCTAAAAGGACATAGAGGCCCACGATCGTAAAAACCTCACTTAGAAAAAGTCCGAGGACCTGGGGCAGAATAAGGAGAATAAAGACGAGGGTCAGGATACCGGTCATCTTTAAGATGCGTTGGGGAGCAGAGGGAAGCTGATGAAACCTGCTTTGAATTGCTTTTCCCTTCCGATACCAGAAAAAGGAGAAGGCGGTAATCAATATGAACAATCCGATAGCGCCCCGAAGGGTAAGGCCATTGGCCGTAAAAATCCATTCATTGATAATTGAAAGAGGACCCCAAAGGGCGAAGGTAGGACGAAGGAGATCCTGCAGAACGCCTGCCCCAACAATGCTCCCCACTGAAATGAGCAAGACCCGGCGAAGCAGAGGCGGGGCTAAGGTGAAGAGGCTTGCCAGCAGGCCGCTTGAAAGTCCGATGAGGATCAGCAGGAAAGAGCCTGCTCTCTTTTCCATGCCGACGGTGAGTAGATTGTAAAGCATGGGAGAGGCATTGATGAAGACTTTCCGGAGGTTGATCAGGCTTCCGAGGATGATCAGAAGGACCACCAGGCCCGCCACGAAAAACCCTGAGATGAATCCATTGGTCAGGACGTTTATGGGTTCTGTTGTGGGAGTCCGCTTGGCTGCCAGATAGCTCATCAAGAGGCCTACCAGCAGGAGAAGGGTATGCCCCATTGAAATGACATTGGCAATGATCTGGCGCTGACCGAAGGCCTCAACCATCCCCACGAGGGAAAGAAGAACGGCCACCACGCCCCCAATCAGTCCGAGTTTAATGGCTTGTTTCATATTGAAGTGAGCAAACTGACTGAAGTTGAAGGTTTTAACCTTTCAGCACTTCCACCTTGAGTGATTTAACTAAATATTCTCCGAACTCCGAACTTCTTTAAGCTTTCTTCACTGCCAATCGCTCTCCCAGGATGCCTGTCGGCCGGAAGATGAGGACCAGGACAAGCATGGTAAAAGCAATGGCATCTTTTAATTGATAAGGTGCGACAATGCCCAGACCGTCCAGAAAGAGGCTGGGTCCAACAGATTCCACGAGTCCGAGAAAGATTCCGCCCAACATGGCGCCCGGGATGTTTCCAATGCCACCCAATACGGCTGCAGTGAAGGCTTTAATTCCCGGGATGAAACCCATAAAGAAATGGACCTGCTTAAACATTAACGCATAGAGGACGCCAGCGGCTCCGGCAGCCATTCCTCCGATGACAAAGGTCGTGACAATCATTCGATCGATATCAATCCCCATCAGGGAGGAGGTCTCCTTATCTTCTGATACGGCTCGAATGGCTTTGCCGACTCGGGTGCGCTGGACAAATGAATAGAGAGAGGCCATCAGAATCGCTGCCGCCACAATCACGACCGCTTGAAACTTCAGAATGCGAAATTCTCCCCAAGCCCATTCTCCCTCAAGGATCTTTACGACAGGATAGGCCTGAAAACCGGAACCGTAGAAACCACGAAAGGTGTACTGGAGAAAGAAGGAGGCGCCGATGGCGGTGATCAGAGGGATAAGACGTGGAGCGGTCCGGAGGGGTCGATAGGCGATCCGTTCCAAGAGAACGGCCACCAATGTAGAGGTCGCCATTGAGGTAAGAAAGATAAGAATGAGGCTGATGATGGGGTGTTGATCGAGAAAACCGGATGAATAGAAGGCGGCTGCAACAAAATAGGCTGTATAAGGGCCACTCATAAAGACTTCGCTGTGAGCGAAGTTGATCATTCGGAGGATACCATAGACCATGGTGTATCCCATGGCAATGAGGGCATAGATGCTTCCCTGGGCCAGTCCAAAGACGATGAAATCGAACCAGTGGTGAGCGGTGTAGGTTTTTGCGGAGAGGGTAGCTGCAGAGCCCCAGAAGATCATCAATAAGATTGCCCCGCCGATGAGCCACATGATGACATCGGTAGGGGTCATTCTTTCTATCCAGCGTCTGAGCATTAAAATTTCCTTTGGTTTTTTTCTGCCACCTGAATCAATCCTCTTAACGCTATTTTTCCCCCTCCCCCTCCCTTGAAGGGTAAGGGGAGGGGATACTATCATTTCAATTGATAGGGCTATTTCTTCTTTGGAGCTTCCTTGGCAGGAGCTGATTTAGCTGCTGCGGCCGCCGGTGACCAGATGGGTTTATCGGGAATAACCTGTTTTTTCACATTATCGGCTGTCATCTGATAGATGGCGATCATCGGGTCTGCACAGTCCCCGGTTGCGGTGCAGGTGAGGTTTCCTGTTAGCCCTTTGAAGTTCTTTGTTGCATAAAGGGCATCCCTTAATGCTTTGCGGCCAATGTGGAGTGTGCCGTCCGGAGCCACCCTTCCGACTTTCTCGATGGCGGCGAAGACCATCATGGCTGCATCGTAGGCATGGGCATGGAAAGGTGCGATGGGCTTTTCACCGTATTTCTTCTGATGTTTTTCAAGGAAAGCCTTATAGCCTGCTCCAAAAGCGGAGAAGTCCGGACTGGAGTGATACATTCCTATGGCCGTTTCTCCTGCGGCTTTAATGAAGTCGGGAGAAAAGGTGCCGTCAGCGCTCATCAATTTCACTTTCTCCAATCCTTTGACTTCTTTCACCTGCCGGGTGATGTGCCCGCCTGCGGCGATGAAGATGGGATAGTAGATGATGTCAGGCTTGCCCGTGGCGATCTTGGTTAAGACCGGTCGCATATCGGTGTCCGTCGGAGCCACGGCTTCCTGTGCAGTAATGGTTCCGCCCATTTTTTTAAAGGTCTCTGCAAAGACGGCCTGTAACTGTTCGGCATAAGGGCTTCCGTCATGGATCGTAGCTGCCTTTTTGAGTTTCAACTGCTTAATGGCAAATTGAGCGGCCACAGCTCCCTGAACCTTATCATTATGAGCGGTACGAAGGTAGCCATCGTATTCCGGACCACGGCTCGGATCGGTCAGGAAAGGGGCGGTATTCGAGGGGGATACAGTGGCAATGCCAGCCTTCCAGAGAATGGGAGCCCCTGGCCTTGCCTCACTGGAGCAGTTTGAACCGATCGCGGCCACAATGGTCGGGTCTGCGGCCAGCTTGGTCGCAGCGGCCTGGCCTCCTTCAGCATTACAGCCGGTGTCCTGAACAGACAGTTTAATTGGGAAACCAAGAATCTTTCCGCCTTTGTCGTCAATGGCAATTTCAACCCCCCTCTTGGTATCGGTTCCCAGAGAGGCGTCAGGGCCAGCCACAACCATCCAGCAGGCGATGTGGATCGGATCGCCTTTTTTGATCTTGACCACACCGATCTTATCTTCGTATACGAACGCTTTGGGCTTTGCCGGGGATGCCTTCGGCTTTTCCTGTGCTGAGGCCAAGGGCGCAGTCAGACTGACCACGATTCCCAAAACAAGTAGAAGAGAAATAAACCGTTTCATACAAGCCTCCTTTCTGAGATATGAGATGGAAATTAAGATGCTCTTACGAAATAAGGATTTCTCTCTCCCTAAGTTTACCGCATCACCTCCTCCAAAAAAGTTTTGGGTTTAGTATTTTGGTCATTTGGATTTGTTTCGAATTTCGTATTTGGTGCCTTGCGATTTCAGCTTGAGTTGATATATCGCTTCACTGCCTGGAGGCCCCTCCAAAGATGGGCCTCCTGATGGGGTTCGATCGTATAAATCGGATGCAATCCAAATCTCGAAAGGAGATTGAAGAATTGATCGAAATCGAAATCTCCCTCACCCACTGGGAGATGCTCATCCATCTGCCGATGGTTATCGTGAAGGTGGACCTCGCAGAGAAATTGCCCTAGGGCTTCAAGCCAGGTGAGAAGGGGGCTCTTGCTGAAGACGTGGTGGTGGCCCGTGTCAAAACAGAATCGAAAATGGGGAGAATCGATCCCGCTGAGGAGCATGGATAAAGAATCCGGAGCCTCTTCAAAGACATTTTCGATCGCCAGGATGACCCCCAATCTTTCAGCCTCTTCGACCAGAGGCATCCAGGTCTGGAGGCTGCTATCGAGCCAGAGCTTCACATTCCCATCGAACTTCCGCGTTTCATAGCCGGCATGAAAGACGATGATGGCCGGCTTGAAGAAACGGGCCAGTTCGATCGTCCTTAAAAGGCGGTCGGATGTCACCTCCTTGATCTTTCGGTCAACCCCTCCGGGACTCAGATCCATAAAAGGGCCATGCAAGGTGATTTCCAAGCCATTTTTTTGAAGGCCCTCAGCTAAATGCTTCAGATCCTTCTCCTGACAGGTGTCCAGGTCCTCGGCACTGAAATAGATCTCAGGATGGATACGGTTCCGGATCGCAAAGTCGATCCGTTGAAGGAGCATCGGATAAGGAACGTTGGTATGGATGGCAATCACCGTACTTCTATCCTCCCCGGGATTGATTTGGGTATGGTACTTGAAAATTGGTTATAGAATTTATATCATCCTCTTCGTGAAAACTCAATCGATTAAAAGAGATGACCAGGCGTGCAGGCTGACCCCTTATTGCAATAAAAAGGAGATTTATGATATAAAAACTTAAAGGAGATTTCAATGTTTAATATTGGATTGCCGGAGCTGCTGATCATCTTGGCGATTGCCCTGATCGTCTTCGGTCCGAATAAACTTCCTGAACTGGCCAAGGCCTTTGGCAGGGCGATGAGGGAGTTTAAGAAGGCGACCGAGGAGGTGAAGGAAAGTTTTGAGGCCGAGACCAAGGACCTGGAGGAGCTGAAGAGCGCCTTGACGGAGGAGAAAGAGAACCTTATCTCGGATCTGGCTGAAGAGGTCTCAGCAGCTTCTGAAGAACCGGCAGGCCCTTCAGAGACGGCGGGTGAGATATCGGTCCTTGCCGAGCCGTCCCTCTCTCCTGAGACCCTGCAAGGGAGCTTGCCCCTCTTCCGCAGACCAGCGGAGGCGCCTCTTCTTGAATCGACATCAAAGCCTGAAGAGGCGGGGGAGGGCGATAAAGAGAAGAAGGAAGACCCAAAAGGGCTGAAGGGAGAGGTCCCTTCCCATGGATGAAAAGAAACTTCCCCTGACGGCCCATCTGAAGGAATTAAGGGATCGTTTGATCTATTCGTTTATTGCGATCGGTCTGGGCTTTGTCCTCTGTTATGCCCTGAAGGAAACCCTCTTCGATATCCTCGCTGCCCCTCTTTTAAAAGTGATGCCTTCAGGAAGCTCCCTGATCTTTACCAGTGTGGCGGAGGCATTTTTCACCTATATGAAGGTTGCCTTCATCGGAGGATTGATCTTGGCCTCGCCCTTTGTCCTTTACCAGATCTGGATCTTTGTGGCACCGGGATTGTACCGACATGAGAGGAGGTACGTCATCCCTTTTGTCTCTCTCGGATCCCTCTTTTTTGCGGTCGGCATTCTTTTCGGTTACTTTGTTGCCATCCCTTTCGGTTTCAGGTTTCTCTTAGGTTATGCCACCGATTTCATCAAGCCGATGCCGAGCATGAAGGAGTACCTCTCCTTCAGTGTCAAATTCTTGCTGGCCTTTGGTCTGGTTTTCGAGTTCCCCGTAGCCTTGCTGCTTCTTGCGAAGATGGGGGTGATCGATGCCAAGACCTTGTCCCGGCAGAGAAAGTATGCGATCCTTCTCATCTTCGTCTTCGCCGCTGTGATGACGCCACCTGACATCATCTCCCAGGTGCTCATGGCCCTTCCCCTGATGGGACTCTATGAGCTGAGCATCCTCCTGGCCAGGCTTTTCGGAAAGAGGCCCGCACCTGTTCAATCCAGCACCTGAGGAGCTATGGCCGAATTCCCTTATCAGATCACCCGATGGCCGAAGAAAGAGAGGCCGAGAGAGCGGCTCCTCCAACATGGCGCCCAGCATCTTACAGAGGCTGAGCTCTTGGGAATTCTGCTTGGAAAAGGGATGAGGAAGAAGACCGCCATCGACCTCGCGAGGGAACTCCTGGATCGATATGAATCCCTCCAGAATCTCTCCTCCCGTTCTCCTGCAGAATTGAGAACGGTCAAGGGGATCGGAATGGCTAAGGCCGCTATCCTCTCTGCCGCATTTGAGCTGGTGAGGCGAGTCCAATCTGAAGGGGGTGGGGAGAAACCCTGTTTCAAACGTTCCTCCGATGTGGCGAGGATCTATCTGCCGCTGATGAGAGACCTGAGAAAGGAGGTCTTCAAGGTTCTCCTCCTCAACCGGGCTAATCGTCTGATTAAAGAGGTCACTGTCTCAGAAGGGACACTCGATGCCAGCATCGTCCATCCCCGTGAAGTCTTTCGAGAGGCGATGCTGGAGAGCGCCTCTGGGGTGATCCTGATCCATAATCACCCGAGTGGAAATACAAACCCCAGCGAGGAAGACCTCCGGATCACCAGACAGTTGGCGGAGGCCGGTCGTCTCCTCGGGATCAAGGTTTACGACCACATCATCCTGGCCGGAGAGGATTATCGGAGCTTAGCTGACGAAGGACTTCTTTAGTTTGGGCTGATGAGGTCGCCGCCTGCGATTCGATTTGACAAGGTTGCTCTATTCTATATATAAAACGAATAAACCTTATCAAAAGGAGACCGGAGATGAAAAGGGTAAGAATTCTTTTTCTGTGCGTTGGTCTAATCGGGCTATGGATCGTGGGTAGTTGGAATATTGCCTCTGCTGAATATCCTGAAAGGGCGATTGAGATCATCGTTCCCTTTGGCGTGGGCGGAGGGAGCGATACCGCGGCCAGGGCTGTGGCAGAAGGGCTCAAGCCTCTCCTTAAAGTACCGCTCGTGATAACGAATATGCCCGGTGGCGCAGCCACCAAGGGGATGCTCCATGTGGCCCAGCAACCTGCGGATGGGTATACGATATTGGCTGTCACCACGTCCCAT
This sequence comes from Syntrophaceae bacterium, assembly GCA_013388635.1. Taxonomy (GTDB): domain Bacteria; phylum Desulfobacterota; class BSN033; order BSN033; family UBA1163; genus JACAEX01. The sequence continues at coordinate 8,963 of JACAEX010000072.1, forward strand.
CTGATCGATGCAGTTCAGCCAAAGACCCGGGCCCACATCCTGAGGGACTTCGATCCCATCATGAGAATTCAGTGGGATACCACCACCGTTTTCATTTCTGCAGAATCGAAGTTCGAGACCCTGAAGGATCTCTTGGAGTACGGCAAGAAGAACCCGAGGCTTCTCAAATTCGGAGGGACCTCTCCTGGTGGATGGGCGGAGATTCAGACCGTGGCCTTCTTCAAAAAACTCGGCGTGGAGGTCACGTTCGTTCCCTTCGCGGCAGGTGCGGAGACCAAAGCTGCGATCTTAGGAGGACATATTCATGGGGCATGCGAAGAACTGGCAGAGACCCTTCCTCTGGTCAAGGCTGGCAAATTGAGGGCCGTCGCTGTGATCATGGAGAAGAGGCATCCAGCCCTTCCCGATGTCCCGTGCACGGCTGAATTGGGCGTCGATTATACCCATGGCTTGATGAGGGCATGGGCGGTCAGGAAGGGCACGCCTCCCGATCGGATCAAATACCTGCACGACGTGATCAAAAAGGCTCTCGATGCACCGGTCTATAAGAAATTTGTCCAGGATAATCATCTCTATGCACGACCTGGATATTTGAGCCCGGAGGATACGAGAAGATATTGGGAGGATGAGGTCCGTTTCTTTACCGGAGTGCTGAAGGAACTGGGTTATGTCAAATAGCCCCTGCCTCATCCCTTCGGTTGGGTAAAGTGCGGAAAAAGGCTTTTGGTCCGCACTTTTTTCATCAGAGGATGACAGGATGAAGAAGAATGAGATCGTCCCTACCCTTATCATCATTGCCTTTTTCGGTTTGATGTTGATCCATGCGATGGGCTTGCGCTTCGTCAAACGTTTTGGCGAGATGGGGAGCGGATTCTGGCCCATCCTGATCCTGGCCGCAGCCTTTCTTCTCAGCATCCTTCTTCTGATCTCGCATCTCATAAAGTTCCAAAGAGAAAGAAAGCAGGCTCCAGAGGAGAGGTCAACCTCATCCGAAGAAGGGATAGACTTAAAGAATCGGAGAAAAAGACTGGCACTCAGCGTCGTCTGTCTTCTGGGATATATCCTCCTGATGCCGTGGATTGGGTTCGTTCTCTCCACCCTCCTCTATGTATTCGCTTTTATTCTGGCCCTTGGAGAAAGAAGAAGGTTGATCCTGGCCATCTCTCCTTTCCTGGTGACTGGGCTGACCGTAATCGTCTTTGCGAAGTTAATTTTAATGCCCTTGCCCAGGGGCGTCGATATCTTCGCAGCATTCAGCCGGCTGATCTACTGATCGAGAGGAAGGCCCATTGATGCTCGAGCACTATCTGACCGCATTTTCAACGATCTTCCTTCCTCAGAATCTTTTGGCGTTATGTCTCGGAGGGCTCTGGGGTCTGATGGCCGGCGCACTCCCAGGGATCAGCACCTCGATGGGAGTGGTCCTTCTCACCCCTTTCACCTACTCCATGTCTCCACTGACAGCCTTTACGATTCTGGTCAGTGCCTATTGCGGAGGGATTACCGGTGGTTCGATCACCTCCATTCTATTTGGGATACCCGGAGAACCTTCTTCTGTACCGACGGTCATCGAGGGGCATTCCCTCGCGAAACAGGGCCGTGCGGCCTATGCACTCTGGGTCTTCCTGCTCTGTTCGATCGGAGGGGGTCTGTTCAGCGTCTTTGTGATGATGGCGGCCACCCCCCTGATTGCCAATTTTGCCCTGCAATTCGGGCCTCCAGAATACTTCGGATTGACCATGCTCGGTTTGAGCGTGGTTTCAGGGCTCTCAGGAGGTTCTGTCTTAAAAGGTCTGATCTCCTGCCTGTTTGGCATCTTCTTAGCCACGATTGGAACGGATGGGATTACAGGTGTCGAAAGATTTACATTTGGGACGACGATCCTTCTCGGCGGGATAAGCTTTATCACGGCCATGGTCGGATTGCTCGCTGTATCTGAGATATTGATCGAGGCCGAAGAGCCGTTTCAGCAGTATAAGGGCTCTGTCGATTACAAGGGCATGAGGGGAGAGATGCCCAGGGTCTCTGAATTTAAGAGGCACTGGCTCATCTTAACCAAATCACCGATCATCGGAACCGTTATCGGAGCCCTGCCGGGTGCAGGGGCAACGATCGCAGCCTTTTTGGCTTATGGTGAAGCGGCCAGGTCATCGAAGAATCCTGAGAAGTTCGGACATGGGGCCGTGGACGGGTTGATGGCTGCGGAGTGCGCAAACAACGCCTCGACCGGAGGCTCGATGACCATCCTCCTGTCGCTTGGCATCCCCGGAAGCAATACGACGGCCATGCTGATCGCCGCCTTTATGATCCACGGGCTCCAGCCAGGTCCATTACTGCTCGGCCAGAGGCCCGATATTGTCTACGGCATCTTTGTGGCAATGCTCATGGCCAATCTCTTTCTGTTAGGGCTGACCATCATAGGGATTCGTCTCTTTCTGCAGCTCAATAGACTTCCTTATTCCGTATTTTCTGTAGCGATCATGATCCTCTGCGTCGTCGGGGCCTTTGGATTGAGCAATAACATGGACGATATCTACCTGATGTTTCTGTTTGGATTGATCGGGTATTATATGAGAAAATATAGCTTTCCAATTGCCCCTGCAGTCCTGGGGCTTGTTCTGGGAAATCTCGCCGAGCTCTCTTTGAGGAGGACACTTCTGCTCTCCCTGGGCGACCCCCTCATCCTGATCTCCCGGCCGATCAGCGCCATCCTGCTGGCAGCTTCTATCTTTTCGATTCTATATCCCCTTTTCAAGAGACCAAAGGCCCTTAAGAGTGTCTAAAAATGAAAGAGAGCACGAGAGACTTTGTAAATGCTCAGCAGCAAGCAGGTTGATCGAACCAATCCGTACGCCCGTTGCCGGCTGTTGTGATGCATAACGCAGAGTACTTTACAACATGGACGGCGGGTGGTTATAAAGAGGATATTCGACCGATATAAGGAGAGTGTTGATGCGGCGAAGAACCTTTTTCCGATGTACGATCATGCGAGGGGGAACGAGCAAAGGGATCTTCCTGATGGAGGAGGATCTTCCTCCAGACCCTGAGCTGAGAGAGCGGATCATCCTGGCCATCTTTGGGAGTCCGGATATTCGTCAGATCGACGGTCTCGGAGGTGCGGATTCTCTGACGAGCAAACTGGCACTGGTCGCACCTTCGAACGAGCCGGATCGAGATGTCACCTATACCTTTGGTGCGGTGGGAATTGACAAGCCCTTTGTGGACTACTCGGCCAATTGCGGGAACATCAGCTCTGCAGTCGGACCCTATGCGATTGATCGAGGATGGGTCAAGGCTGAGGAGCCCTATACCACCGTGCGGATATTTAACACCAACACGAAGAAGATGATCCATGCCAGAGTTCCGGTCAGGAGAGGGAAGGTCGTTTCAGAAGGCGACTATGCGATCGATGGCGTGCCGGGAACAGGTGCGAAGATCGAACTGACCTTCATGGACCCCGGAGGGGCCCTGACCGGGAGGCTTCTTCCCACGGGGAATGAAGTGGATGAGGTGGTCCTCGAAACTGGAGAGAGGTTCTTGGTGACGATCGTCGATGCGGGCAATCCCACAGCCTTTCTTCTTGCAGAGGAACTGGGCCTCAGGGGAACTGAGCTTCCTGAATTTCTGGAGCGGGCGCCGGAAATCAAGGCCAAACTGGAGGGCCTCCGCAAGAAGGTTGGAGAACTCAGCGGAATTCCCTTCACCCCATCAATCCCGAAGATTGCATTGGTCGCCAGCCCTCAGGACTACACCACGATCGCGGGTCAATCGGTGAGAAAAGAGGAGATTGATATCCTCGCCAGGTTGATGGCAATGGGAAGATTACACAAGGCCTTTGCGATCACTGCGGGCATTCCTGCTGCAGCCGCTTCAGCTCTTCCAGGCTCCCTCGTCCACAGGGTGATGGCAAAGGCCGGAGGCATTTCGGGAGAAGGGAGGTTGACCATCGGTCATCCTTCTGGCCAGATGGACGTTGGGGTCGAGGCAAGGGAGGAAGAGGGCAGGGTCCGGGTGGTGAGCTGTACCATCGGCAGGACGGCCCGAAAGATCATGGAAGGCCGGGTCTACATATCAAAGAAGGTCTATTCTTAAGAAGACGAGATAAATCACCAAATCCCAGGCGCCAACAATTCAAATAAGTTCCGATTTCCAATAACCAAAAGTTAAACACGGTTTATAATTATTGGTTATTGGTGCTTATTTGGAGTTTGGAATTTGGTGATTGGTTTTTTGGGATTTCATTGAAGTAAGCGTATGTCCGGTTATCCAGAGAGCATGAGAGAATCGATCAGAAGGGTGGAGGCAACTCGGAGCTCAAGGGCGGAGCAGGAGATCCCCATGCTCTCACTCAAAGAACGTCAGGAGTTGCTTCAGAGGTTTCACCCTGACTACCGGGAGGGTGGCAGACGGGAGATCAGGGTCGGTGTGAACAGAGGGGAGAGGGTCCCCAATGAGTTGGCCGATCTCTTTGAGGGGATCAGTCTGGTCCGGCCCGGAGAGATCGACCTCGATCATGTGAGACAAGAAGTGGATGTTCTGGTCATCGGAGGGGGAGGCGGAGGGGCCGCGGCTGCTCTCTTCGCAGCCGAAAGCGGGGCAAAGACACTGGTCACGACCAAACTCCGTTTTGGAGATTCGAATACGATCATGGCCGAAGGAGGGATCCAGGCAGCTGTGGGAAAGTTTGACTCTCCTGCCCTTCACTATCTGGATACCCTGGGAGGAGGAGGGTTCCAAAACCTTCCCCATCTGGTTCACGCCCTGGTCTCCGACGCCCCTGTGATCTTAGACTGGCTTGTCCGGCTCGGAGTGATGTTTGACCGGAAAGAGAATGGAGATCTCCTCGCCTCTTTCGCAGGCGGACAGTGCCGGCGGAGGGTCCATTCTGCGGCGGACTACACTGGCATGGAGATCATGCGGGTGCTGAGGGATGAGGTCTATGGCCAGGGCATTGAGGTTCTCGAGTTCTCGCCGGCCGTGGATCTGGTTCTCGATGAGAAGAGAAGGTGCGCAGGGGCTGTCTTCGTGGATCTCGATACAGGAGAAAGGTTTGTGATCCGGGCGAAGACCGTCATCCTTGCGACAGGCGGGATCGGCCGGCTCCATATCCAGGGCTTTCCCACGACGAACCATTATGGCGCGACGGCTGATGGACTGGTGATTGCCAACCGTGCTGGGGCCAGGATGATCTTCATGGATTCCATCCAGTTTCATCCGACCGGAACGGCCTATCCCGAACAGTTAATGGGCCTCCTTGTCTCAGAGGCATTCCGTGGCTGGAGCGCGCAGTTGGTCAATGGCGAAGGGGAACGATTCATCCATGAGCTCGAGACGCGGGACATCACCTCCTCGGCAACGATTCGCGAGGTCGTGGACCGGAAAAAGGGGGTGATCACCCCCACGGGCATGCACGGGGTGTGGCTGGATACACCTCTGGTAGAGATCAAAAAGGGGAAGGGGACGATCCACCGGATCTTCCCTCACCTCTTTCACCGATTTCACACCTATGGCATTGACATCACAAAGGAGCCGGTTCTGGTCTATCCGACGCAGCATTATCAGAACGGCGGCCTCCTCATCGATGCATCCGGGGAGACGACTGTGCAAAATCTCTTTGCCGCAGGAGAGGTCTCAGGCGGAGTCCATGGTAGAAATCGATTGGGAGGCAACTCGCTCCTCGACATCTTTGTCTTTGGCCGCCGCGCCGGAATGGAAGCCGCCTCCCGGGCAAAAGAGATTGTGATTGGAAAGCTCAGTTTAGACCATGTGATCGAATATGAAGAGGAGTTGGAGAGATTGGGGGTATTGAAGAGAGAGATCAAGGCTCCGCTCCTCCTTCCTGACTATCGGTACGAGAAGGCATTGGGAAGGGTCCATCAGTAGGCTGAGCATGGGAGATCAGGGGAGGAGATTTTTCTCCATTTACATCTTCGGTAAGAAGTACCAGGTTCCAGAGGGCCTGACCATCCAGAAGGCCATGGAGTTCGCAGGATATCAGTTTATTCGATCCTGCGGATGCCGGGGCGGTATTTGCGGGGCCTGCTTCACAGAGTATCGAACTCCGGGTAGCTATCAGCTCAAGGGCGCCCTGGCCTGTCAGGCGTTGGCCGAACCGGAGATGCGGATCACGCAATCTCCTTTTGTGCCCATGCACCGGGCCGACTATCACCTTGAGGCCCTGAGGGCCCAACCCGGAATATTAGGAAAGATCTATCCAGAGATCTACCGCTGTCTTCAGTGCAATACGTGCACCCGGATCTGTCCGATGGAGATCGACGTCATGGATTACATCGCCCATGCCATTCGGGGAGATATCGAGAAGGTGGCTCATCTCTCCTTTCAATGTATCCTCTGTGGAGCCTGCGCCGCAAGATGTCCGGCTGAGATCTCCCAGCCTTATGTGGCGCTGTTAGCCCGGAGAATCTATGGAAGGCATATTCTCTCCCTGCCCGCAGGTCTGGAGCAGAGGATCTCTGATATTAAGTCAGGACGATATCACAGGGTCTTAGAAAGACTGACCCAACTGCAGATCGAGGAGTTGATGAGAGTGTATATCCAGAGGGAGCAGGAGCCCCAGGAAGCGGATCGATGGGTTCCGAAGAATCCGAACTTCCCCGAGGATCTCTTTTAGGATCGATCGAATCACAGGAAACAGAATCGATACAGGAGAGGATGAGATAGAATGGGAAAGAACCTGATCGAGAAGATATTAGAGGCCCATCTGGTATCGGGTCAGATTCGTCAGGGCGAGACCCTCGCGGTCTCCATCGATCAAACCTTGATGCATGATGCAACCGGCACAATGGCTGCCTTGGAGTTTGAGGCCCTGTCCATCCCCAGGGTCAGGACGAAACTCTCTGTCGTCTATGTGGACCACAATACGCTCCAGCTCGGCTTTGAAAACGCGGACGATCATTTATACCTCCAGAGCTTTGCAGCCAAATATGGACTCCATTTTTCGAGGCCGGGCAACGGCATCTGCCATCAGGTTCATCTGGAGAGGTTTGCGGTACCAGGCCAGATCCTTCTGGGCGCGGACAGTCATACCCCGACCTGTGGAGGGATGGGGATGCTCGCTGTTGGCGTGGGAGGGTTGGATGTCGCACTGGCCATGGCAGGGGAGCCTTTTTACATCCAGGTCCCCAAGGTGGTGGCGGTGAAACTGATAGGTCAACGGCCTCCCTGGGTCAGTGCCAAAGATATTGTTCTCGAAATGCTTCGTCGCCTGACGGTCAAAGGAGGGGTGATGAAGGCATTTGAATATGGCGGCCCCGGGGTGAAGAGTTTAACCGTGCCGGAAAGGGCAACCATCGCCAATATGGGAGCAGAGCTCGGGGCCACGACATCGATCTTTCCAAGCGATGAGAAGACCCTCGCTTTTTTGAAGGCCCAGAGGAGGGAAAAGGATTGGATTCCCTTGAGCCCTGATCCCGATGCAACGTATGATGAGATCCTGGAGATCGATCTGGCAAGGCTGGAGCCCCTGATCGCCCAACCTCACAGCCCGGATCGCGTCTGTCCGGTGAGGGAAGTGGAGGGGCTTCGGGTCGACCAGATCGCGATCGGGAGCTGCACCAACTCCTCCTATCAGGACCTGATGACCGTGGCCTCGATTCTGAAAGGAAGAACGATCCCTCCCCATGTCAGCCTGGTTATCTCACCAGGGTCGAGACAGGTTCTCAAGATGTTGGCTTTGAAGGGCGCCCTTTCTGATCTTCTCGAATCAGGGGCTCGAATCCTGGAAAGCACTTGCGGGCCTTGCATTGGAATGGGCCAGGCCCCCTGTACCAATGGAGTCTCTCTGAGGACCTTTAACCGGAATTTCCAGGGAAGATCCGGTACCGAGAGCGCCCGGGTCTATCTGGTCAGCCCTGAAGTGGCCGCTGCTTCTGCGCTCAAAGGGGTGATCTCGGATCCCCGGAGACTTGGGCGCCCCCCTTCCATTGATCTGCCGGAGGTCTATCCGGTCGAAGACAACATGGTCATCCCTCCCCTGTCACCCGAGAGGGGAGCGGAGATCGAGACAGTCCGGGGTCCCAATATCAAGCCGGTTCCGCTGAGAAAAAGCTTACCCAGAGAGTTGAGGGGTCGCATCCTGGTAAAGGTTTCAGACAATGTCACCACGGATGACATCATTCCAGCAGGGGCCAGGGTCCTTCCGCTCCGGTCGAACATCCCTGCCATCTCTGAATATGTCTTCGAAAGATTGGACCCTTCATTTGCCAGGAGGGCCAAAGAGTTCGGTGGCGGATTTATCGTGGCAGGACATAACTACGGTCAGGGATCGAGTCGAGAACATGCCGCGTTATGCCCCATGTTTCTGGGAGTTCAGGCGGTCATTGCCAAATCATTTGCCCGAATCCATCTGGCAAATCTTATAAACTTTGGGATCCTTCCTCTGATCTTTAACGAAGAAGGGGATTACCAGGTTTTAGAACAGGGAGATGAGATTGAGATTGACGTCGGAGATCTGAGCGATAAGGTCACCCTGATCAACCTGACAAAAGATAAGAAGATCTTCCTCATCCCCCTGCTCAATGAGAGGGAGAGGATCCTTGTCAGACATGGTGGCGCATTGCCCTTTGTCAAGGAGAAGAGATTTTAAAGGAGAAGAGCCATGGCCGATAAGATTGAGATCCGTTCCGACGGAACCCTTCAGGTTCCAGAAGTTCCGATCATTCCCTATATCGAAGGGGATGGGGTGGGGCCTGATATCTGGAGGGCATCGGTCCGGGTATTCGACGAAGCGATTGAGAAGTGCTACGGAGGGAGGAAGAGGGTTCAATGGCTTGAAGTCTATGCAGGAGAGAAGGCCTTTCAGCTGAAAGGGGAGTGGGCCCCTGAGGAAACGATCGAGGCCATTCGGGAATACAAGGTGGGGATCAAGGGACCGCTGACAACCCCTGTGGGAGGAGGGATACGGAGTATCAATGTGCTTTTACGTCAGAGGCTCGACCTCTATGCCTGTATTCGACCGGTCAAGTATATCTCAGGAACACCCAGCCCGGTCAAACATCCGGAAAAGGTGGACATGGTGGTCTTCAGGGAGAATACAGAGGATGTCTATGCGGGCATCGAATGGAGAGAAGGAACAGAGGAGGCCTCTCGGATCCGTCTCTTTCTTGAGAGAGAGATGGGAAAGAAGATCAGGGAGGATTCCGGGATCGGAATTAAACCGATCAGCCGTTACGGAACGAAACGCCTTGTCCGCATGGCGATCCAGTATGCCCTTTCCCATGGTCGGAAGCGTGTCACATTGGTTCATAAGGGAAACATCATGAAGTTTACTGAGGGCGCGTTCCGCGACTGGGGATACGAGGTAGCCCGGGAGGAGTTCAGGGATCAGGTCCTTTTGGAGAGCGAATGGGGTGACAGGAAGGCAGGGGATCTTCCCTCGGGGAAGATCCTTCTCAACGATCGAATCGCTGATGCGATGTTTCAACAGATCCTTCTAAGGCCTGAGGACTATGATGTCCTGGCCATGCCCAACCTGAATGGAGATTACATGTCCGACGCCCTGGCTGCGCAGGTGGGGGGCCTGGGCATGGCTCCTGGGGCCAACATCGGAGATCGGGCTGCGGTCTTTGAGGCGACTCATGGAACAGCGCCCAAATATGCGAATCAGGATGTGATCAATCCTGGCTCCCTCATCCTTTCTGGGGCAATGATGTTCGACTATCTGGGCTGGGATGAAGTGGCCCAAAGGATAAAAAAGGCGCTGGAAAAGACGATTTCGAAGAAGATCGTCACCTACGATCTCGCGCGTCAGATGAGAGGAGCGAAGAAACGCAAATGCTCTGAATTTGGGTCTGCCATCATCGAAAACCTTTGACAACCTCTATGTTTATAATCTATAAATAAGTGAAAGAAATTTCACGAATTAAACATTCATGAGATAAGGCTACCTCTAAAAATGTCATTTTTGTTTGAGATTATTTTTGAGGTGTCCATCGGTCTTATCCTGTCTGTCATTCCGGGCTTGACCCGGAATCCAGTCTTTTCCTGGACTCCCGGCGGAGGCTACCCCGTCCTGGATACGGGACAGCAAAGACACGCTTCATTCTGATTCATGGGGTTGAGGCTTTTGAGATGGTAGAGGCGAAGAAGAAAAAGGGCGAAGAACCGAAGATCGATATTTACAAGGCCTGGTGCAAGGCGTGCGGGATCTGTGTGGCCTTCTGTCCGACGGGTGTTCTGGCCAAAGATGAAGCAGGCTATCCCTATGTGAAAGAGATTGAGAAGTGCATCAATTGTGGATGGTGTGAGATCCGCTGTCCTGATTTTGCGATCACCGTGGAAGCGAGAACCAAGGAGAGAAAGAAGGTCGAGGGGAAAATTGGAGAGAAAGAATCGAAGGGCGAGGACGAAGTCTCACCAGAAAGAATGGTTGCTCCAGGGCAATGAAGCCGTGGTGGAGGGAGCGCTGCGCGCAGGTTGCCGTTTCTTTGCAGGCTATCCCATCACTCCTGCCACAGAGATCTCCGAAATCCTATCCGTTAAACTTCCTCAAGTAGACGGCACGTTCATCCAGATGGAGGACGAGATCGCCAGTCTGGGCGCTGTAATCGGCGCCTCCTTAGCGGGTGTGAAGGCGATGACCGCGACCAGCGGCCCGGGATTCTCTCTGATGCAGGAGAATCTTGGCTTCGCCGTGATTGCAGAAGTTCCCTGTGTCATTGTCAATGTGATGCGCGGAGGGCCCAGTACAGGCCTTCCCACATCCCCGGCCCAGGGCGATGTGATGCAGGCCCGGTGGGGGACGCACGGGGATCACCCCATCATCGTCCTCTCCGCCTCCACCGTTCGGGAATGTTATGAGGTCACCATTCACGCCTTCAACTTCTCCGAGAAATATCGAACCCCTGTCATTGTATTGATCGATGAGGTGGTCGCGCATATGCGGGAGAAGATGACCCTGGACGATGAGGAGAAGATAGAGATATTCAATCGCGTCAAACCGACCGTGCCGCCGGAATGGTACATCCCCTATGAGGATACGCCGAGGGGAATTCCGGCCATGGCCAACTTCGGGGAGGGATACCGGTACCATGTCACAGGTCTGACCCATGACATTCGCGGTTTTCCCACCTCGAGGCCCGATGAGATCGGGCCCTTTATTGCCAGGCTCCATCGGAAGATCAGTCAACATTTTTCAGAGATTCAGATGGGAGAGTTCTACCAGACCGAGGATGCGGAGATCACGATCGTGGCCTATGGATGTGTGGCTCGATCGGCGAAGAGGGCGGTCCGGGAGGCCAGGGAGAAAGGGATCAAGGTCGGGCTTCTAAAACTGACCACAATATGGCCCTTCATGAGATCTTCTGTGGAGAAGGTGCTTCAGAGTTCGAAGGTTCTGATCGTTCCCGAGATGAATATGGGTCAGCTCTCCCGGGAGGTGAAGCGGGTCAACCGGGGGATCGCAAAGGTGATTACGATCAATAAGGTAGACGGGACGATCATCACTCCAGGAGAGATCATGAATCGCATCACGGAGGCCAAGTCATAAACATCAATGCAAAATGATCAGTGAAAATTTAGCAATGCAAAATAGAACCAAAGAACTTTTTCTCTTGAATTCTTTAACATTGTTAATTGATCATTGCCTATTGCTCATTTTGCAATGATTATTACTGCGAGGTTTCCTGATGGCTGAAATTACGAAGCTGATTCATAAATATCTCCGCCATGACAAGAAGTTCCCTCATGTCTGGTGTCCGGGTTGCGGGATCGGGATCATGCTGGGCGCTCTGATCCGGGCCATCGACCGGATCGGTTATGAGAAGGATGAGATCGTCCTGGTCTCCGGGATCGGATGTTCCGGAAGGCTTCCGGTCTATGTGGACTTCAACACCCTTCATACCACCCATGGCCGGGCCCTGACTTTTGCGACCGGAGTGAAGCTGGCCAAACCCAGCCTGAAGGTGATCGTCATCATGGGCGATGGCGATGCAGTGGCGATCGGAGGGAATCACTTCATCCATGCCGCGCGGAGGAACATCGATCTCACGGCCATCATCCTTAACAACAGCGTCTACGGGATGACCGGTGGACAATACTCTCCAACCACGCCCTATGGAATGAGATCCACGACTACGGTTTACTCAAACATCGAGCAGGACTTCAAGATCTCAGAATTGGCGGTCACGGCAGGAGCTGTCTTTGTCGGAAGGGGAACGGTTTATCATGCCAAGCTCCTGGATAGCCTGATCGAAAAGGCCCTGCTCAAGAAAGGCTTTTCCGTGGTGGAGGTGATTTCCCACTGCCATACTCAGTATGGAAGACAGAATCGTTTAGGAAGCGCTGTCGAGATGATGGAATGGCAGCGAGATCACGCCGTCGCAGTGGAAAAGGCAGCCACGATGAAACCCGAGGAGTTACGGGATAAGATCGTCATCGGCGTATTGGTGGACAAGGAGCTTCCGGTTTATCAGGATGAGTATGACAAGATCCGGGAACGAGCCAAAGAGACAATAAGGAGATAGGGCGATAGGGAGATAGGGAGAATGGTTTTTCTCCCTAAGCCCTGATCTCCCCATCACCTCATCGTGACCCAAAGACCACATACTGATATCCCAGTTTAGGGGTTGAAATGAGTTTTAGATACGAAATGAGGTTGAGCGGTTCAGGAGGTCAGGGGCTGATCCTGATGGGGATCATCCTGGCGGAGGCGATCGGAATTTATGACGGAAAATTTGTGGCCCAGACCCAGAGCTACGGGCCGGAGGCAAGAGGAGGATCGAGCAAAGCAGAGGTGATCGTCAGCGATGAGGAGATCGACTACCCCAAGGCGATGCAGCTCGATCTCCTCCTGGCGATGAACCAGAAATCCTGCGACGAGTTTTATCCAGACCTCAAGCCAGAAGGGATCCTCATTGTCGACTCCACCTTTGTCACCCAGGTCCCCAGCCTGAAGGCCTTCCAGATCCCTTTTGCTCGAATTGCCCGCGAGAAGTTCAAAAGGGAGGTGGTGGCGAACATCATCGGCCTCGGAGCGCTGAGCCAGTTAAGCCCTATTGTTTCTGCCAAGGCGGTCGAATTGGCAGTATTGGCACGGGTGCCCAAGGGGACAGAGAAGCTGAATCGGGATGCCTTAAAGGCGGGAATCGCTGCGGCCAAAAAGGCGAAGCGGGAATGGATGAAGAGGGAGTCACTTCCCGAAATTCCCAAAGAGGACTTATTAGATTCGTATTGATTGAAATAACGCTAAGCGCTTAGCCTGCTTTCTGCAGACAGGCGCTATGCGCATCGCGAAAAGAGTGATGAGAAGAAATTCCTTCGTCTATGCCGTGACCAGGGGGATGGCCAAGCTGGTCTTCTCCATCTTCTATCGGATCGAGACCGAGAGGAAGGGAAGGCTTCCTGAGGATGGACCTGTGATCATCCTTCCCAAGCACCAGTACTGGACCGATATCCCCATCCTCAGCATCGCCTTCAGCCCATTGCTCTATTTTGTGGCAAAGAAAGAGCTCTTCCGTTACCCTTTGGTCCGAAGTTATCTCTCCCTCTTGGGCGGTGTCCCTGTGGATCGAAAACAGGCCATCCATACCCTCGAATCCTTTAAGACGATTCTTTCCCTGATAAGGGTCGGTGAGAAGATCGTCATCTTTCCAGAGGGGACCTATTTTCGAGAAACCGTAGGCTCGGGAAAGAGTCGTCTGCTCCAGTTGATCTTAAAGTTCCAAACGGAATTGAACGATCGGATTCCATTTTTACCCGTGGGCATTCGATATGACAGAAGATCGGGGTTCAGGAGACGGGTGGAGGTGCGCATCGGCGATCCCCTCTTTGCCGAGAAAGAATCGGATGCCGTTACCTTAACCCGTCGGGTGATGGATGAGATTGCACGTCTCTGTCGGATGCCCCGACAGAGTCAAGAGTTCGAACTTCGGAATTCGGAGATTCAAAGCAGCCTACTCTGAACCAATGGCTCCACACCATAGATAAAGGAGGAAACGATGCCGAGACGTGAAAGAGATTGGGAGCTGAGAAGGAGAAGAAAGCGGAGAGAGAAGAGGAGGAAGCTTCGAGCCAAAGGCCTTCTGCCACCCATCGAGAGTCCAAAGGAGAGCCCCAAAGAGGCTTTGAAAGCGGCTGAAAAGAAGAGACCGGAAAAGGCTAAAGCCAAAGAGGCTCCAAAAGAAACCCCCAAAGAGGCCCCGGAACCATCCACTCCAGAAAGCTGATCTCTACATCGTGAGGCGCATAGCGCAAAGCGCGGAACCAAAAGAGGTTTTAACGCTATGCCCTATGCGCTATGCAGGTAGGCTATTTCGTCCTCATCGGGATAAAGTACCATGTCCCCTTCTTCATCTGTTTGATCTCGCGGACCAATTGCGCCAGATCCTCCTGCCGGTTGACAAAATCGATCTCGCTCGTATTGACCACAAGCAGAGGGGTTTGATCGTAGTGAAAGAAATAATAATTGTAGGCTTCGGTCAATAGCTTGAGATATTCCAGATCGACCCCTTTCTCATAGGAGATGTTTCTTGATCTGATCCGATGGAGCAAAACCTCTGGTCTTGCCTGTAAGAAGATGACCAGGTCCGGAGAGGGAAGCTGCCCACGGAGGAGGCTGAAGATCTGTTCATAAAGAGCTAATTCGTCATCATTCAGATTGAGAGAGGCAAAGATTCGATCCTTTGCAAAGAGGTAGTCGGAAAAGGTGATCTGATTGAAGAGATCGAGTTGTGCAATCTCCTTCTGCTGCTGGAAGCGGTTCAACAGGAAGAAGATCTGGGTTTGGAACGCATATTTTTTCCGGTCCTGGTAGAAGTGGGCAAGAAACGGGTTCTCCTCGGTTTTCTCCAGGATACAACGGGCGTTGAACTCCTTCGCCAGAAGTTTGGTCAGACTCGTCTTGCCAACGCCGATCGGCCCCTCGATGACAATATAGCGAAACATCGCCATGATCACTCCAGATGTTTACCCGAGCTTTTCCCCCAATTCTTTCGATCTCCGCGCTGCTGCCATGACCGCATCGATCAGGATTTTGCGCAGGCCCCCCTCTTCGAGTTTGTAAAGCCCTGCCGCCGTGGTCCCTCCTGGAGAGGTGACCCTCTCCCGGAGCAGTGCGGGATGCTCCCCGGTCTCAAAGAGGAGTCTCGCAGAACCGGCCACGGTTTGCATGGCCAGGGTTAAGGCTTGAGCGCGTGTCATCCCCAGATGGACGCCAGCATCGGCCAGGGCCTCGATCACCAGGAAGATATAGGCGGGGCCGCTGCCGCTCAGTCCGGTCACGGCATCCATCAACGATTCATTGAGGATGATCGATTTTCCGACACAGTCGAAGATGGACCTGGCCAGCTGGAGATCGTCCTCGGTGGCGAGAGTCCCAGGAGCAATGGCCGAGGCGCCTTCCCGAACAAGGACAGCGATATTGGGCATGACCCGGACGAGACGGAGCTGCTTTCGGGCATAGGCCTCGATCACACGAAGAGGTACGCCCGCTGCGATCGAGATGATCAGTTTGGATGGGTTTAGGGCTTCTGAAACCTCCTCGATCACCTCCTTCATCGATTGGGGTTTGACACAGAGGAGGATCAGATCGCATTGGGCCGAGAGACGGCTATTATCCGGAGCCCTTTTGATTCCATACTTCCTTTCGATGGAGAGCAGCCTCTCTCCGTCGGCGTCGAAAGCAAATACCTTTTCGGGCTCGGCGAATTTCGCCTTCAACAATCCAGCAATTAATGCCTCGCCCATATTGCCCGTTCCGATGAACCCGATCGGTTCTCTTTTTTTCATATCCAACCCTCCAGATGGAGTCGACTCTCTTTTATCATAGCCCGTCTCTTTTTTCTATCATAAAATTTGACAAAAATCATTTCGGTTAATGTAAAATGGGTAGGTGGCTTCAAGTCAGAGAGAAGCGCCTCCCTGCCGAGGCTTTAAGAGTTTCGTGAGGCTATTCGGAAGAACTGGACTTTTGAGACTTTTGAGAAGGAGAGAGAGGTGGTTTGAGCTATGGAAAAGGGTGCGGATGATGAATTACTCAGACAGAGGGTAGCCGATCTGGAGAACCGGCTAAAGGCCTATGAGGGAGGGGGCAGCCGGGAGAATGTCCAGGAGCTGAACAGGCGTCTGGAGAAGATCGTCGAGATGGGGGACGATGGGATCATCGTCTTCGATGAGAATTACCGGATCGAATTTGCCAATACCGTTGCCTCCGAACTGACCGGCTATTCCAGAGGGGAACTGTTGGGCATGGATTTCAGGAAACTCCTCGACCAAAGGGATATCGGTTATCTTGCCCGGATGCATTCCGAGGTAGGGACCGATGAGAGCAAGCGGGTCTGCACAGAGATGGAGGTGCTGACCCGAGAGGGGAGAAGATGGGATGCGGAGGTCTGCATCACCGTTTCGAAGATGGAAAAAGGTGGGGTGGAGACCTATGCCTACCTGAGGGATATCACAGAGAGAAAAAGGATGGAGAGGCAGATCCGGGAGGCCACGAAACGGTTTGAAAAGATTGCGGAGATGGGGGATGATGGGATCATCGTCTTCGATGAAGAGTCCAGGATCGAATTTGCGAATCAGAGGGCAGCCGAGATCCTGGGGCTTCCGAAAGATCAGATCCTCGGCCAGGGATTCTTCTCCCTGATCGGAAAGAGGGATGAGGAGTTTCTGGAGGAGATGGTGATGCGGGGAGAGGGCCTGGGACAGAAGGTCTGTATTGAGATGTCGCTCCACACCCCGCAGGATCAGGTCAAAGAGGCAGAGGTCTGCATCGCCCCAACCCGATCGGACGACGGCCGGATTAAGACCTATGCCTATATCCGGGATATTACGGAGAGGAAGCGATTTGAGAATGAGTTGAGAGAGTCGGAGGAAAAGTATCGAAACCTCTTCGAGAGGGTTCGCCATGGCCTCTTCATCAGCACCAAGGAGGGGCGTTTTATCGACTGCAACCAGGCCTTGCTCGATATGGCGGGATACTCGGATAAGGAGGAGTTTCTGAAGATCGATATCGCCAAGGACCTTTATGTCAACGCGCAAGATCGGAAGACCTTTCAAAGGCTGATCGAAAAGCAGGGATTCGTCAAGGATCTGGAGGTCGAGTTTAAGAAGAAGAGCGGCGAGAAGATCACCGTCCTCCTCACCGCCCATACGAAGAGGGATGAGAAGGGGAGGGTTATTGGATATGAGGGTCTCAACATCGACATCTCAGAACGAAAGAGGATGGAGAGGGAGTTGAAAGAGGCGAATGAATTTCTGATGAATCTGATCGAGAGTTCGGTCGACGGGATCATCGTGACGGATATGAAAGGGGACATCCTGATCTTCAATAAGGGGGCAGAGAACATCCTGGGCTATAAGGCGGAGGAGGTGGTGGGCAAGATGAACATCCGAAGCATCTATGAGTCCGGGATGGCCAAAGAGGTGATGGAGAAAATGAGAAGCCCGGATTTTGGAGGGGTGGGCAAATTGACTTCCTTTCCCATCCTCCACCGGAGGAAGGACGGGGAGCTGATCGAGGGGGATCTTTCCGCATCGATCGTCTATGACGAGAATGGGAAGGAGATCGCCAGCATCGGGATCTTCAAAGACCTCAGGGAAAGGTTGAGAATGGAGAGGGAGCTTCAGAAGACACAGCAGGCCCTTCTCCAGTCAGAAAAGCTGGCAGCGATGGGCAGGCTCACCTCCCAGATCGCTCACGAGCTGAACAATCCCATCTATGGCATTATGAACACGCTGGAACTGCTCAAGACCGAGATCCCGCCGGAGAGCAAACGGAGAAAGATCTTAGAACTCTCGCTCTCAGAGACCCAGAGGCTGGCAGAGATGTTGCGAAACATGCTCAGTTTTTCCAAGCCTGAAGAAGAGAAGCGGAGACCCATCAAAATAAACGATCTGATCGAAGGGATTCTCCTGGTGATGGAGAAGCAGATGAAGGAGGCAAATATCAAGGTCACTACAGAATTTGACGATGAAATCCCAGAGGTGATGGCCTCCACCAATCAGATGAGGCAGGTGTTGCTCAACATGTTGAAGAATGCGAAGGAGGCCATGCCAAAAGGAGGGACCCTGACCGTCCGAACGGGCAAGGAAGATCATCATGTTTTAGTCCATATCCAGGATACAGGGGTGGGAATCCCAGAGGAGATCAAGGATAAGATATTCGAGGCGTTCTTCACCACGAAGTTGAAGGTGAAAGGGGTTGGATTGGGGCTCTCGGTCTGTTATGGCATTGTCAAAGACCATGGTGGTGAGATCACCGTGGAAAGCGAAGAGGGAAAAGGTACGACCTTCACGATCCGGTTGCCGGTCTGAAGAGGAGATCACAAGCGCTTTGTCGATACGAATGAGACACCTATCCTTGAGGTGAAGAGTTTTTTTCTCCTTCCCGCGGTTTTTTCTCATCCGGACTCCATCGAAACGTCTTTTTTTCAAACCTCTCCCGCCGGTCTTCTTAAGCCAATGGCAGAGATCAATTATTGACAAACGGTTGTGAATACCGCATACATTACCGGGGACTCCTTTCGGAGGAAGCGAATGGTGGGAAGACAAAAATCTTAAACGAGCGAAGAGGAGGTCATTGAAGATGGAGAAGAAAGGGGTCGTTTCAACATTAGATGAGACGAAAGTTTATGAACCTGCTGACGGGGTGAAGATGAAGGCCTATATTAAGAACATGGATGAATACAGGAAGTTGTATGAAAGGTCCATTGCAGATCCCGAAGGGTTCTGGGCGGAACTCGCCGAACAACTCGACTGGTATAAGAAATGGGATAAGGTTTTGCAGTGGGACTTTAACAAACCCGAGATCAAATGGTTTGCCGGCGGAAAGCTCAATGCCAGTTATAACTGCCTTGATCGACATCTGAACACCTGGAGAAGCAACAAGGTGGCATTGATCTGGCAGGGCGAGCCTCTCGAAGAGAACAGGATCTTTACCTATCAACAGCTTCACTACCATGTCTGTAAGTTCGCCAATGTGTTGAAGAAGTTCGGTGTGAAAAAAGGAGACCGGGTTTCGATCTACTTACCCATGATCCCAGAACTCCCGATCGCCATGCTGGCTTGTGCGAGGATCGGGGCCATTCATAGCGTTGTATTTGGAGGATTTAGCTCCGAGGCCCTTCGGGATCGGATCAATGATTGTGGATCAAAGGTTCTGATCACCGCGGACGGCTACTACAGAAATGGGAGGATCGTTCAGAACAAGGTCAATGCCAATGAGGCGCTCAAGGAATGTCCCGGCGTGGAGAAGGTGATCGTGGTCAAGAGGCTGGGGATCGATGTGCCCTTTGAGAGAGAGAGGGATGTCTGGTGGCATGAAGAGATGGCGAGGGGGGATATCAAGCTCTCTTGTGAGCCTGCGGTGATGGATGCAGAAGACATCCTTTTCATCCTTTACACGAGCGGAAGCACGGGCAAGCCGAAGGGGGTCATCCATACCACAGGAGGATACCTGCTCTTTGTTTATCAGACGCTGAAATGGGTTTTTGATCTCAAAGACGAAGATGTCTTCTTCTGCACCGCGGACATCGGATGGGTGACGGGGCATAGCTATGTCGTTTATGGGCCCCTCGCGCTCGGGGCAACCAGCCTCATGTTTGAAGGCGTTCCCACCTATCCCCACCCTGACAGATTCTGGGAGATTGTGGAGCGATATCGGGTGAGCGTCTTCTATACCGCTCCCACTGCGATCCGGGCACTGATGAGGGAGGGTGAAGAATGGGTGAAGCGAAGAGGGGTCTCGAGCCTGAGGCTTCTCGGTTCGGTCGGTGAGCCGATCAATCCGGAGGCCTGGAGGTGGTACTACGTCAATGTCGGACAGGAGAGATGTCCGATTATGGATACCTGGTGGCAGACGGAGACCGGAGGATTTCTGATCAGCCCTCTACCGATCACCCCGCTCAAACCTGGATCGGCAACCTTTCCTTTTCCTGGCGTCCTTCCTAAGATCCTCAGGGAGGATGGAAGCGAGTGCGAGGTCGAGGAGGGAGGATCTCTGGTCATCGCCAGGCCATGGCCTGGAATGCTGAGGGGATTCTGGAACGATACCAATCGCAAGAGGTTCAAAGAGACCTATTTTACGATCTTCCCCGGCTATTATTTTACAGGGGATGGAGCGAAAAAGGACGCAGACGGTTATTTCTGGCTGATGGGGAGGATCGACGATGTGATCAATGTCTCCGGGCATCGCATAGGCACAGCAGAAGTAGAGAGCGCCCTTGTCTCCCATCCCGCAGTGGCAGAGGCGGCCGTGATCGGCATCCCCCACGAGGTGAAGGGTCAGGGGATCTATGCCTTCGTCACTTTGAAGACCGGAGTGAAGAGCAGCGAGGAGTTACGGAAAGAACTTCTCGGCCACGTGAGAAAGGTGATCGGTCCGATCGCCACGCCGGACAAGCTCCAGTTTGCCGACGCCCTTCCTAAGACAAGAAGCGGCAAGATCATGAGAAGGATATTGAGAAAGATTGCGGAGGGGAGGATCGAAGAGTTGGGCGACACCTCCACGCTTACCGATCCCGGCGTGGTGATCCAGCTGGCTGGAGAGAGATTGTGATCTGATCTGAGCGTGAGGATTCAGCTTGGGTGCGGGTATCATAACCAATGACCGGTAATCAAATAGCCACCGGCATTTCGAACTCCGATCACAGACATCGTTTGATTATTCGGTAATTGGAATTTCTGAACGATGACCTTCACCATTGCGAAGCTCAACCGATTTCCCAAGGAAGAGCGAAACCGAATCTACCTTCGGCTCGTCCCTGAATCGATATTTGAGAGGTTTCAGATTGACCGCAGGACCCTGAGAAATCAGTTCGGCGAAAGGGTGGTCAGGGGGATCTTTCCCCCTGACGACAATTTCGGATGCATCGAAGTGAAGTACCGATCGGAGGACCGGGACTGCATCTTTTCGTGTCAGGTTTCTCTCGAGGCCTTCATGCAGAGCCTCCACCTCGACTTTCTGATCATCAACAACCCTTTTTCAGAGCGGTTTAACATCGATGTTGACGACCAGGGCAGAGATACCCTCTTCGGGATAAGATTGAGAAATATCCCTGAAGAGATCCGATCTATGGAGGCAGGGCTTGCCCCTGGAATGGTCAGGCCAGGCCTGAGGCTGGTGAAGGAGTTCGTCGGCTGTCTGGATGGTTTCATGGACCTGTTGGGGCTTAAGACCATTACGATCGGCGCCTTCTTCTACCACAATGCCGTCATCTGGGAAAGATACGGGTTCGGCTACTTCAGGGGTCGCAAGGTCATGGAAAGGATCCATAGGGAATTTCAACCTGGAGGGATGCTCTACGAAAAGATCGATGATTCGACCCCCTTCCGCAGAAAGGGCATGGAACGCACCATCCGGGGCAGGAGCTGGGCCATCCACGATGGCGTCTATCTGGAAGCCTTTGGTGAAGAGTGGGAGAGCCCTGTGATGTACCGGATGCTGGGAAAGGACTTCAAGGTCAATACGTTTCCCGGGCAGATCTATTAGAGGAAAGAAAGGCCATCTTCAGTTCATACACGCCTTCTTCCCGTCTCTTTTCGATCTCGAATCCCATCTTTTCAAAGAGATGGAGCATCGGTCTGTTTTCAACCAGGACCTCCGCAGAGAAACCGAGAAGTCCCTGTCTCTTTGCTAAGTAGGTCAGATAGGCCAGCAGTTCGGTGCCGATCCCTCTGTTCTGACTGTCGTCCCTGACGGCAAACGCAACCTCTGCGGTATGGTTTGTCTCGTCGATGCTATACTGGCCCACGCCTAAGACCTCCTCCTTCTCCCCTTTCTGAATCACGGCGAGGATCACCATCTGCCTTGTATAGTCGATCACCACAAATTCCTGGAGACGCTCGTGGGGCATATCCGTCCGCACGGAGATGAACCTTCGGTAGAGGCTATTGTCCGAAAGGGAATAGAAGAAGTCCTTCAGCAGCGGTTCATCGCTCATCCTGACAGGTCGGAGAAGAATCTCCATGCCCGTCTTTGTTGTTCGGTAGACCTCCAGGTGCTCGGGATATTCACCTTTCTCTCCGGCGATGAAGGCCTGATCCTTGAAGATCAAGTTTCTCTTTTTTGCCTCTTCGATGAGCCAGGGGCGAAAGGTCGGGTGGGCGATGGAGATCAATGCCATGGCCCTTTCTCGGAGGTTCTTTCCCTGAAGATAGGCAATCCCGTATTCCGTGACAACATAGTAAACATCGCCGCGGTGGAGCGTCACCCCTGCCCCTTCCCTCAGGAAAGGGACGATCCTCGAAACCCTGCCGCCCTCTGCCGTAGAGGGCATCGCCAGAATGGTTTTCCCATGTCGGGATAAGACAGCTCCCCTCATAAAGTCGGCCTGCCCTCCGATGCCGCTGTAGAGCAGGCTCCCGATCGATTCGGCCGTGGCCTGACCCGTCAGGTCGATCTCCAAGGCCGTGTTGATCGCTGTCATCGGATCGTGCTGGGCGATCACCAGAGGGTTGTTGGTATAGTCTATCGTTCGAAACTCAATGGCAGGGTTATCATGGATATATTCGTAAGTCTCCTTTCTCCCCATACAGAAAGCGGCCACCGTCTTACCCCGATGGATGCTCTTCCTTGTATTGTCGATCACGCGTCTCTTCATCAGCTCCACGATCCCGTCGGTCAGCAGCTCGGTGTGAACGCCCAGATGTCGCTTCTGGTTGAGATTGGAAAGGATCGCATTCGGGATGCTCCCGTACCCGACCTGAATCGTCTCTCCGTCCTGGATGAGACGGGAGACATACTTTCCGATCTGTTGGGCAATATCGCTTTCCGCCTCTGAGATATATTCCAGGATCGGTTCATCATAAGGGATGATGAAATCGACATCGTCCATATGGACGAACCCATCGCCGTGAACGCGCGGCATCTCTGAGTTGACCTGGGCGATGACCAGCGAGGCCTTGTCGGCAGCGGCCTTGACAATATCCACACTCACTCCAAGGCTCATATAGCCGTGGTCGTCAGGAGGGGAGGTCTGAATGAGGGCCACGTCAATTGGAACAAGGCCGCGATAAAAGAGATCCGGAACCTTTGAAAGGAAGATCGGGGTATAGTCGGCAACCCCCTTGTTCACCGCTTCCCTGGTGTTGTTGGCGATGAAGAAGGAGTTATGGCGGAAGTTCTGCCTGAACTTCTCATCTGCATAGGGGGCGATCCCGAGGGCCCATACCTGAAAGACCTCCGCATCAAAAAAGGCGGTGGGATGAGATTCGACATAACGGATCAAAGCGCGGACGAGGTATTGAGGCTCGCCGCAGCCCGTGCCGATGAATATCCGGTCTCCGCGCTGGATATGGCTGAATATCCTCTCCTCCGATTCAAACTTTTCCGGATAGGTCTTCTTGATCTCCTCAATATCCACGGAAGTCCCCCCATCAATTTCCTTCAGGTTTAATCATATCAGATTTTGTGTAAAATGCCCATCCCGGAAAGGGGGGAAGAGAATCTGGTGGACTTTTAACCTCAGAAGATTGTATGAATAAGTCCAGGAGGGGGGGAACGATGAAGGGGCAATTCAGAGTGACCATCGGCGGTCTTTTGGATGAGGTAGCCTCGAGGTTTCCCGATCGTGAGGCGCTGATCGATCTCCCGAGGGCCAGGAAATATTCCTATCGAGAATTTCTGGAAATGGTGAACCGCCTGGCCAAAGGTTTCCTGAAACTGGGCTTTGAGAAGGGCGATCACATCGCCCTTTGGGCCCCCAATCTATCGGAATGGATCATCACAGAATTTGCAATAGCAAAGATTGGAGGAGTTCTGGTCAGCGTGGATACGAGATGCACCCTTCATCAGCTCGAATACCTGCTCAAGCAGTCGGATTCCAGAGCCCTCGTCATGGCAGGGGGATTGAAGGGACTCGAATACATTGAAATGATTGATCAGCTCGTTCCGGAGATAGGAGAGGCGGTTCCGGGTGAGTTGGATTCCGCCTCCTTCCCGGAGCTCAAAAGACTTATCCTTATATCGGATCAGCCCCATCGAGGAATGTTTCACTGGAGGGGTGTCCTGAAGGCCGGAGACAATATCTCTGATCATGTGTTAGCTGAACGACTGCGCTCCTGTCGAGAGGACGATGTCGTCACTCTCCTTTATACCTCCGGGACAACAGGATCTCCAAAAGGAGTGATGTCCACGCACTTCGGATTGATCCATACCTCTATGGCGAGCGCTGAGAATCAGAAGTTGACCGAGAAAGACAGGCTCTGTCTCTCAGTTCCCTTATCCCATATGTTCGGCTGTGTCTGTATCACCCTCGTAGCCGTGATAAAGGGAGCGACCCTTGTCATCCCTTCAGAAGCTTTTGACCCGGGAAAGGTTCTCGATGCGATTGGAAGGGAGCGATGTACAGCCATCTATGGCTCGCCCAGCGCTTTCATGGCTATGATGGAAGATGCCGAATATCCAAGGTCTAAGCTCAGCTCCCTTCGAACAGGGATTATGGGAGGGGCCCAGTGTCCCATGGAGGTCATGAAGAGGGTTGTGGAAGAGATGGGCGCAAGAGAGATCGTCATCGGTTACGGGCTGACCGAATCGTCCTCTTGGATTACGCAGACCCGGCCAGACGATCCTTTGGAATTGAGAGTCTCCACAGTGGGAAGACCCCTTCCAAACGTGGAGGTGAAGATGATCGACCCAGCCTCAGGCCAGGAGGTCCCTGAGAACTCCATCGGCGAAATCTGTGCAAGGGGGTTCAATATGAAAGGCTACTACAAGATGCCTGCGGCCACGGCCAGTGCAATAGATTCTGAGGGCTGGCTTCATACTGGTGACCTGGGATGTATGGATGACAGAGGCTATATCAGGACAACAGGGAGATTAAAAGAGGTCATAAACAGGGGAGGAGTGATGATCTATCCAACGGAGATCGAGGAGGTTCTTTTCAGCCATCCCAAGATCTTGAACGCCCAGGTATTTGGGGTTCCGGACAAGGCACTGGGAGAAGAGATAGCCGCCTGGATTAAGCTGCAGGAGGGGGTGATCATCACCGAGGAGGAGATCGCCGAGTACTGCAGAGAGAAACTTCCTGATTCCCATCTACCACGGTTCATAAAGTTCGTTAAGGAATTTCCAATGACCCCCTTGGGTAAGATTCAGAAGTTCAAAATGAGGGAGCTTATGACCAAGGAGTATAGGCTCGAATAGCCTCTGCATAAATATTCTATTTAAAATTCAATTACTTAGATCAAAAAAAGCCTGAGAATAAATTCCTCTTGACAATCTGTAAATTTTGTATTAATAGAATATTCCGTAAATATTCTAATTTTTATATTTATGGAAAAAGGAGAAAATTATGGAAATCCTGACCGTATCTCAAGCGGGCAAATATTGTAATGTTTCCGCAAAGACGATTATCAACTGGATCGAGGCGGGTTATATCAAAGCGTACAAGACCGTAGGAGGACATCGAAGGATCAGGAAGGAGGATCTCGATCAATTCTTAAGGGAGAAGGGAATGCCCCTTCCAGAGGAGGCAAAGATTGCGGAGAGAAAGAAGATCCTCGTAGTGGATGATGACAGGATCATTGTGGAGACCATTGTTCAGGCCCTTGAAGAAGATGAGTTCGGTTATGAGATGATCTCTGCCTCCGACGGTTTTGAAGCTGGCCTTCAGGTCAGCCATTTCAAACCGGACCTCTTGATCCTCGATATCATGATGCCGGACATTAATGGCTACGAGGTCTGTCAGAAGATCAAGTCCAGCCCCGAGACGAAGGATATCAAGATCATCGTCCTCTCTGCGTATCTCGATGATGAAGCCTTCAAACAGATGAAAGAGTATGGCGCTGACGCATGCTTTTCAAAACCCCTGCCCTTAGAACAGTTGAAGTACGAGGTGGCCAAACTCCTCGGCCTCAAGAAATGAGGAGCTTGGGATCGAACATACCCGATCCCGCGATTGGAGGTAGATGACCATGAGTTTAGAGGAGAGTCTGAAGAAGAAGAGATTCATCGTGACCTCAGAGGTTCAGCCTCCGATTGGCACCGGTGTCCAGGAGCTGATCCGAAACGTGGAACGGATTCGCGGAAGGATTGATGCCCTGACCGTTCCTGAGCTGAAGATCGAGGGACTGGTGACAGACACCATGGGTACCTGCCGGGCCCTGCGGGAGCAGAAATTTGAACCGATTCTACAGACGACATGCCGTGAGAAGAGCCGGGTCGACATCCAGGAACATCTCCTTCGTGCCTCCGAGTCAGGGATTGAGAACATCCTCGCCTTTACAGAAGATTACCGCATTACAGGAGACAGCCTTCAGGAAATCATGTTCTTCCATGTCGATTCAGGAAAACTCTTCTCCGTGGTGGAGAGCCTGAAGGAGGGGCATGACATTTCAGGCAAGGAGATTTCCTTCAAGCCGAGGTTCTGCGTGGGCTCAGGGGTCGACTCGAGCTGGGGGAAGAGAGTACCTGATCTTGAGATGAGGGAGATGGAGGAACTGGCCGGTTTGGGGACTCAGTATTTTCTCACCACGCCGGTTTTCGATCTCGATTCCTTCAACCAGTTTATGGCAAAGGTTGGTCCGATTCGAATTCCTGTGATTGCGGAGGTGATCCTGGTCAGGTCGGCGGAGATGGGACTCTTCCTGAACAAACATGTCAAGCCAAATCTGGTGCCGAACCATATCATCGAAAAGCTGGCCAAGGCCCCGGATAAGGAGAAGGCGAGCATCGAGATCATCCGCGATCTTGTCAAGGGATTGAAAGACCTCTGCCAGGGGGTTCATTTCATCCCCATCGGGGCCGAGGATCGGATTTCGAAATACCTCGACGCATTAAAGCTTTAAATCCGAAGCACGAAATCCGAAATTCGAAACAGATTCGAATGGCCAAAATGTTACAATTAGTAAATGAATGTAAGTTTTGAAAAATTGGGTTTGTTTCGGATTTATAAATATTACAGGTTCATCAAAAAGCAGTAGGCGATAGGGACAACATGGTTGAAAAGATCGGTGCCGCATTAGTGGTGGGGGGAGGGATCGCCGGGGTTCAAGCCGCTCTTGACTTAGCCAATTCGGGAATCAAAGTCTATCTCTTAGAGCGCTCCCCGGCGATCGGTGGTAAGATGGCCCAACTGGATAAGACCTTTCCCACGAATGACTGTGCCATGTGTATTGTTTCTCCCAAATTAGTGGAGGCTGGACGACATCTCAATATCGAGATCATTACCAATGCAGAGTTGGTTGCTCTTGAAGGAGAGGCTGGACATTTCAAGGCAACAGTTAGAAGACACCCGCGCTATGTGGACGTGAACAAATGTACCAGTTGTAATGACTGCACAGAGGTATGCCCCATCATCTTACCCAATGAATTTAATGAAGGGCTTGATCAGAGAAAAGCCATTTACAGGCCCTACCCTCAGGCCATTCCCAACACCTTTCTGGTCACGAAGCGGGGGACCAGCCCCTGCAAACACACCTGCCCGGCTGAGACCAGCGCCCAGGGCTACGTCGCCCTGATCCAGGCCGGTCGATACAAAGAGGCGCTCGATGTGATCAAAGAGTATAACCCCTTTCCAGCCACTGTCGGTCGGGTCTGCAGCCACCCGTGTGAGGAGAAGTGCAGTCGGGGAAAGCTCGATCAGCCGGTGGCGATCTGTGCGCTGAAGCGGTTTGCAGCGGATTGGGTCTACGAGCATAGAGATGAGTTTGGGAAGCAAGAAGAGACGGTTCACGATTCCCGGTTCACGACTCACAAGAATGAAGAGCAGCCCAGAGCAAAGGTGGCGATCGTCGGCGCAGGTCCGGCAGGGCTGAGCTGTGCCCACCAACTATCCCGAATGGGGTATCAGGTCACGATCTTTGAAGCCCTTCCCGTGGCAGGAGGGATGATGAGGGTGGGGATTCCATCCTATCGTCTTCCAAGGGACGTGCTTCAGCGGGAGATCGACGAGATCATCCATCATCCCAATGTGGAATTGAAATTGAATACCCCCGTCCGAAACATCAACAGCCTCTTTGATGCAGGTTACTCCGCGGTCTTTTTGGCAATGGGGGCGCATGAACCGCAGAAATTGGGGATTCCAGGTGAAGAGGCCTTAGGGGTTCACCATGGCGTTCCTTTTCTTCAGGGCGTCAGCCTGGCCGAAAGACATGGGATCATGGAGGGACTCGAAGATCGATTCATCATCGCCTTTGGAATTCCAATCGCGCCCAGGGTGGGAGAAAAAACGATCGTGATCGGCGGTGGGAATGTGGCGATCGATGCTGCGCGAACAGCCCTGAGATTGGGCGCAAAGGAGGTGAGCATTCTCTATCGGCGATCCCGGGATGAGATGCCTGCCAATTCGTGGGAGATCGAAGCAGCAGAGAAAGAAGGCATAGATCTTCGGTTCCTCACTGCGCCGATCGAGGTGGTGACAGAGGGAGGTCATGTAAAGGGTGTTAAATGCGTAAAAATGGAGCTGGGAGAGCCGGATGCCTCTGGTCGAAGAAGACCCATACCTATTGCGGGTTCTGAGTACGTCATCCCTGCTGACACCATGATTGCCGCGGTAGCCCAGGCTCCTGAGATCTCCTTCCTCGATGAGACCCATGGCCTCGAGGTCACACCCAAAGGAACATTTGCTGTCGATCCACACACCTTAGCTACCAATCGGCCGGGTGTCTTTGCAGGAGGAGACGTGGCCAGAGGCCCATGGATCCTGATCCAGGCGATTGCGGATGGCAGAAGGGGTGCTCTTTCGATCGACCGTTATTTAAGAGGGGTGCCCCTTCTTACCCCAAGAGAACAGATCCCTCTTCCTGTGGTCGACCTTTCGAAAGAGGAGATCGACCAGATGGTGGAAGAAGGAAGAGTGAATTTAGCCCCCAGGGCAGAAATTCCAGAACTTCCGGAGCAGGAGAGGGTCAAAGATTTTAGAGAAGTGGAGCAGGCCCTCACAGAGGAGCAGGCGAGGCAGGAGGCAGCGCGCTGTCTTGGCTGTGGCATCTGTTCGGAGTGCCATCTCTGCGTCCAGGCTTGTAAGCGGGAGGCGATCGATCATCAGCAGGCCGATGTCGTCGAAGAATTAGAAGTGGGATCCGTCATCCTCTCCCCTGGCTACGCCCTTTATAAACCCGAACTCTCGGCCGAGCTCGGCTACGGCCGTTATGCCAATGTGGTGACGAGCATGGAATTTGAGAGGATGCTCAGCGCCTCAGGTCCATGGGGAGGCCATGTCACAAGACGATCAGACCATCAGGAGCCGAAGAAGATCGCCTTTCTTCAGTGTGTGGGATCGAGGGAGAAGGGGCGCGACTATTGCAGTTCGGTCTGCTGCATGTATGCGACCAAAGAGGCAATGCTGGCAATGGAGCATATCCCGGGAGTGGCATGCAAGATCTTCCAGATGGATATGCGAGCCTTTGGAAAGGGTTTTGATGCCTATTACGAAAGGGGGAAGGAGAAGGGGATCCAATACATCCCCTGTCGCCTCTCTTGTCTGGAGGAGGATCCCGAGACAAAGGACATCCTGATTCGATACGAGAGCTCGGAGGGAGGACATTTGATTAAGGAGGAGCGATTCGATCTGGTGATCTTAAGCATCGGCATGTCTCCCCTCCCCAATATCGAGGAGCTGGCAAGGGCCTCGGGTATCGAACTCGATCCCCATCGTTTCTGCCTCACTCAAGACTTTCATCCGGTCGAGACCAGCAGGCCGGGCGTCTTCACCTGCGGTGCCTTTACAGAACCGAAGGATATTCCGGATAGTGTGATCCAGGCGAGCGGTGCAGCGGCAAAGGCCCTTGGTATCCTCGGAGAGGTCAGAGGAACACTGATCCGAAAGAAGGAGTACCCAGCGGAGAGAGAGGTTTCTCCGGATGAGGAGCCCCGCATCGGTGCCTTTATCTGCAGCTGCGGAACGAACATCGCCGGGGTCGTGGATGTCAAAGAGGTGGTCGAATATGCGAAGACACTCTCAGGGGTGGTTCATGCCGAGAACACCATCTATACCTGTTCTGCCGACTCCTTGAAATTGATTCAGGAGAGGGTCCGGGAGCTCAACCTCAATCGCGTGGTGGTTGCCTCCTGTACGCCGAGGACCCATGAACCCCTCTTTCGCGATACGATTCGCGAGGTCGGGCTCAATCCTTACCTCTTTGAGATGGCCAACATCAGGGATCAGTGCTCATGGGTCCACATGGGTCAGAAGAAGGAGGCCACAGAGAAGGCAAAGCATCTCGTCCGCATGGCGATTGCGTGCTCAAAGAATTTAGAGCCCCTCCAGCAGGTCGCACGAAGCCTCGTCCACAGATGCCTCATTGTCGGAGGTGGCTTGGCCGGGATGGTGGCAGCCCTGAGCATGGCAGACCAGGGCTACCCTGTTTACCTCGTAGAAAGGGAGACGGAGTTAGGCGGGAGGTTGAGACAGATCTATTTCAGCGGAGATGGTGGCGATCCCCAGGCCTATTTGAGAGAGCTGGTTCATAGGGTTGAGAGCCATCCCAGGATCGAGATTCTGAAAGGCTATCGGGTGACTGAACACGAAGGGGCAGTCGGAAATTTCAAGACCAAGGTGACCAGTGGTTCCATCGAGAGGGTCCTGGATCATGGGGCAACGATCATTGCAACAGGTGGAAGAGAGTATCGGGGTAAGGCCTATCTTTTAGGCCAGGATTCGAGAGTGATCACTCAGGAGGATCTGGAGAAGAGGATCTTCTCATCCGATCCTTCTCTCTCGGCTCTAAAATCGATTGTGATGATCCAGTGTGTGGGTCCATGGGATGAGGACCCGTCCAGGCCCTTCTACTGCAGCCGAATCTGTTGTAGCGTAGCGGTCAAAAATGCAATCAAGATAAAAGAAGTTCATCCCGGGGTTTCGGTTACCATTCTCTATAAGGATATGAGAACCTATGGATTTAAAGAGGCCTTCTATACAAAGGCCAGAGAGAAAGGTGTTCTCTTTGTCCGATTTGATGAAAAGAGAAAACCTCTGGTCTCTCTCTCCGAGGGTCAGCTCTCCGTTGAGTTGGAGGATCCGATGCTCCACGTTCCTCTGACCTTTCATCCAGATCTCCTGGTTCTTTCCGAGGCTGTGGTTCCAAGCGAGGGAAGCAAGGAGTTGGCCAATCTCTTCAAATTCCCTCTCACCTTAGAAGGCTTCTTCTTAGAAGCCCATGTCAAGTTGC
Organism: Syntrophaceae bacterium; assembly: GCA_013388635.1. GTDB lineage: Bacteria > Desulfobacterota > BSN033 > BSN033 > UBA1163 > JACAEX01. Next base: position 40,028 of record JACAEX010000072.1, read on the forward strand.
GGCCGGTCGACTTTGCCACGGATGGCCTCTATCTCTGCGGCATGGCGCATTATCCAAAATCGATCAATGAGACGATTGCCCAGGCAGAGGCTGCCTCAGCCAGGGCCTCGACGATCCTCTCTCAAGAGGTGCTCCAGGTCGGTGGGGTGGTGGCGGTGGTGGAGGGTGAGCGGTGTGCGGCGTGTTTGACCTGTGTGAGGGTTTGTCCTTATAGTGTGCCAGTGATCAATGCGAAGGGCGAGGCGGAGATCGATCTGGCCAAGTGCAAGGGTTGTGGCAGTTGTGTGGCGGAGTGTCCGGCCAGGGCGATTGAGCTGATGCACTTTCGGGA
>JACAEX010000067.1 GCA_013388635.1 Syntrophaceae bacterium
ACAAGTACGGGGTAAACTTCGGCGGGAATCCAAGCTCCGTCCCTGCGTAGGCAGGGAACCAGGAACGTGTAAAACTGGGTTCCTGTTTTCACAGGAAACCCTGGATTCCTGGTCAAGCCTGGAATGACAAAGCAAGGCGAGTGTCTATACAATTATGGACCGATTAGTAAATCCATATAATTTTTTTGGTCGAGTTTGTTAAAAAAATCACTTTCCTATTGAAATTCCTCTGGTGAAGTGATAGAAGAGGGATGTTTATTTTTCCAGATCATCAGGAGGTAGATATGGATAACTGGACATTTGGAATTACGATGATCGTAGTTGGCATGGGAGGCACACTCTTGACCCTGTGGATCTTGAGCCTGCTCATGATCGTCCTGAGAAATACCTTTCCATACCGAAAAGAGGAGGAAGCCAAGGCAGAGTGAGGGATGAGTTAAGAGGTCATCTGTATTGGAGGAAAGAAAGATGTTAGATGCAATAGGAAATGGATTATATGGACTGATTGCAGGATTTGCCAATCTTCACTGGTCCAATCCGGTCATGATCGGGATCGGATGCGTACTCCTTTATCTGGGAATCAAAAAGGATTTCGAACCGTTGCTCCTTGTGCCGATCGGATTTGGATGCATTCTGGTCAATATCCCGCTGGCAGGATTGATGGAGGAGGAAGGGTTTCTCAGGATCATTTATGATGCAGGGATCATGACAGAGCTCTTTCCTCTATTGATCTTCGTAGGAATCGGCGCCATGACCGATTTTGGACCTCTCCTTGAGAATCCGAAGATATTCCTCCTCGGAGCAGCCGGGCAGTTCGGTATTTTTTTAACATTGGCCCTTGCCCTTGCCCTGGGTTTTTCGAAGCTCGATGCGGTTTCCATTGGCATTATCGGTGCCTGCGATGGTCCGACAGCGATCTATGTCACCTCCAAGTATGCGCCCCATCTCTTAGGTGCGGTCTCAGTGGCGGCCTATTCGTATATGTCTCTGGTCCCGGTGATCCAGCCGCCGATTATGAAACTCCTGACCACGAAAGAAGAGAAGATGATCAGTATGGGGGTGGTTAAAAAATCGGTTTCGAAGACGACCAAGATCCTCTTTCCTCTGGTCGTGACGGTCGTCGGTGGTCTTATTGCACCAAGGGGATTACCTCTTCTGGGAACAATCATGCTGGGGAATTTGATGAAGGAGTGCGGTGTGGTGGGCCGACTGGTGAAGGCTTCGGAGAATGAGATCCCGAATATCGTGACCCTTCTTCTTGGAATCTCCATCGGAGCCACCATGGATGGCAGAGTTTTTTTTAAATCCCAAACACTGATTGTGTTAGGCCTTGGCTTTTTGGCCATCTGCCTCGATACAGCCTGTGGCGTTCTGTTTGGCAAGGTGATGAAAATTATGACAGGTGGGAGGGTCAATCCTCTCATCGGAGCCGCTGGCATCTCAGCCTACCCGATGTCGGCCAGGGTGGTTCAACGGGAAGGGCAGAGATATAATCCGAAGAATTACCTTCTGATGCATGCCATGGGAGCCAACACCGGCGGCCAGGTAGGCTCTGTGATGGCCGCAGCGGTCATGCTCTCCGTGCTGAAAGGGATGGGGGTGATTTGAGTCAATGAATCAGGTTTTTTCTATAAAGGAAAATGTTTAAATAAGGATTTTGAGCATGGAACCCATTCAACTGATTTCGAGCATCCTTTTCCTCGGTAGCATCATCTTGGTGATTACCGGTTGGATCGATAGCGTCATTGCGGCCATGCTGGGGATCATTGCCATGATCCTTTTCGGTGTGATGAGTGAGGTCCAGGCCTTTCAGTTTGTTGACTGGAACGTCATTCTGATCCTTCTCAGCATCTGGATCATCTCTGGCTATTTTGGAAAGTCGGGTGTGCCGGATTTCCTGGCCTCTATCGTTTTGAGAATGTCAAAGGGCAACGTGGCGATCTTTGTGACGGCCGTTGGGATGTTGGCAGGGTTTGTTTCGATGCTGATTGACAATGTCGTCGTTGTCCTGATGTTTGCGCCTGTCATTTTTCATGCCTGTCGGCGATTCCATTTCCCTTCGTTCGGCCCTGTTTTATACGTGGGCCTCTGTGCCAACACTATGGGGACGGCCATGCTTTTGGGTGACCTCCCGCCCCAGATGCTCCATAGCGTTTCAGGCATTGAATTCGCAGGTTTTCTTTGGCATTCAGGCAGACCCTCCTCTTTCTTCGTTCTGTTGATCTCCTATATCGTCACAGTGGCCTTTTTCTACTGGAAATTCACGAAGACATACCGAGGGATAAGGATGGATCTCTCCATCATGGGTGAAGCGAAACCCATTGACCACATCAAGGATAAGCCTTTCGCCATCGTGGTCTGCGTGATCTTTCTCCTGACCATCCTTGCCATGGCCTTTCGCCCAATTTTCGGTTACCCCCTCGGATTTATTGCGCTGTGGGGGGCGATCGCTTTAATCCTGTTCTTCGAGATTTTTAAAAGATCTTTTACATTGGAAATGCCCAATATGGAACAGGTCCTTTCTGAGCTTGACTGGAGGGCAATCTTTTTCTATGTCTCACTCTTCGCCCTGGTAGGGGGGCTGGAACATTCAGGGGTGATCAAGCTGATTGCCAATGGGATGACCCCTCTCATCCAAAAAAGTCTCATAGCGGGCAGTTCTGTGCTCTTCTGGGTGACAGCCCCTATCGTTGGAGTGGTGGAACACGATGCCTATATTCTCACGATGCTCTATGTGATCAGGGATCTTGGGACCCTCCAGGGAATCAATCCGTGGCCTCTCTATTGGTCTCTTCTCTGGGCCGGTACATTGGGAAGCAACCTCACCATTGCGGGGGCCCCAGCCTTATTCGTGGCTAAGAATCTGGGCGAAAAAGAGGACCAAAGGAAAGTCAGCTTGAAGGAGTTCTTCAGCTACACGGTCCCATATGTGATCATCTCCCTTGTTTCCTGTTATATCCCCACCATGCTCATATGGGTCTTGCCTTTCGCAAAGTAGAAAAAGACTGATCGGGGAGGGGTTATGGCAGTCCTGACCATAGCAAGGAAGTATGGAAGTGGCGCAAGAGAGATCGGGCAGGCCATCGCTCAACAGCTCAAATACGACTATATCGATCGGGGAAGAATCCTCAATGACATGCGAGCCGAGGGTAAACAATGGGAAGAACGGGCCAAATATTTTGATGAAAACTATCCCGACCTGTGGGAAAGATATGATTGGTCTTTCAGGGGTTTTGTAGCACTGAACCAAAGCTATTTTTTGAATTACGCATTAAAGGACAGAGCCGTCATCATAGGAAGGGGAGGGAATTTTCTTCTTAAAGGCATACCTTTTGTACTCAGGGTTCGTATCGTCGCCCCGATTGAAAAGAGAATAGAGAGGGTGATGGAGAAGGAAGGCGTCAACAGTGAAAATGCACGTTGGTTGATAGAAAAAGCAGACCGTGAGATGGCAGGTGCCATCTATTTCATCTATGGAAGGGACTGGGATAACCCGGCAGAGTATGAGATGGTTTTTGATACAGGTGTTCAGACGCGCGATGAAATCATCACAGCCATTAAGAAGGGTCTTCTTGAGAAAGAGAAGTTGAATACCCCGGAGGCGAGGAAAATTCTTCAATTGAGGGCTCTTGCGGCAAAGATCAAAGCAGAGATCATCACCGACCCTCGATATTCAATCTCCGCGTTGGATGTCGATCCTAAGGAAGAAGGGCTGGTCGAGAAGGGTCTGATCCTCCGCGGGACCGTCCACAATCAAAACGATATCAAGCCGATTGAAGAAACCGCGAAGAGATTGGCTGGAGACGTGCCCGTCGAATGCGAGCTTCAATATCGATGGTACTCGAGGCTTGGCCCCAGGCAGTTTAAATAACCCCCTTTAACCATTCCTTTTTCAGAAATTCCAGGATGATTCCTCAGAAGTAGGTCGGAGGGAAAGAATAGAGATGAATTGCCCTTCCAATCGTATCTGGCACGCCATCGAGATAGATCGCGCCCTGAAAGAGCTGGGTACAGACCCGCACAACGGGTTATCAGGAAATCAGGTTAAGGATCGTCTCGAGCAATATGGCTATAATGAGCTGAAAAAAGAGGAGAGGGTTTCCCCCCTCCTCCTCTTTTTTAATCAGTTTAAAAATGTCCTCATCCTCATCCTCCTGATCGCCATCGTCCTCTCCGCCGTGGTTGGAGAAGGGGTGAATGCTGCCATCATCGGCATCATCGTCGTATTCTGTGCGGTCCTCGGATTTGTTCAGGAGTATCGTGCAGAACGTGCACTGGAGGCACTCAAAGAGATGCTCTCCCCAACCATTACGGTTTTGAGGGAAGGGAAAGAGGAGGAAATTCCGTCAAAAGAGATCGTCCCAGGCGACCTCCTGCTTCTCGAAGCAGGGGATAAGATCCCTGCCGATGGCAGATTGGTCGAAAGCCATTCCCTGAGATGTGATGAAGCCTCCTTGACAGGAGAGTCCGTTCCGGTGGGGAAGGATATCAAGCCTCTCCCAGAAAATCTTCGGCTCAGCGATAGGAAAAATATGGTCTTCACAGGGACCACGGTCACCCATGGGAGAGGAAAGGCCGTTGTCACCTCCACAGGGATGAATACAGAGTTTGGCAAGATTGCAGAAGAGGTGACAACCGTCGAGATTGAAAAATCTCCTCTTGAGAAAAGGACACAGGAGATAGGCAAGTGGCTCGGTGGCATCGCCCTCGTGGTCTGCTTCCTTGTGGCGGGGGTAAGTGTGGTAAGGGAGGTTTTGGACGGAGGGAGGATTGACCTTCCGTTCCTCGTCACGATGATGATGTTTGCCGTCTCCCTTGCCGTGGCCGCAGTTCCAGAGGCATTGGCAGCCATTGTCACGGGAGCCCTTGCCATCGGTATCCACCAGATGGCGAAAAGGAATGCCCTGGTCAGGAAAATGCCTGCGGTGGAGACGTTGGGATGTACCACCGTGATCTGTTCGGACAAGACGGGTACGCTGACCAAAGGTGAGATGACGGTAAGAAGAATATTTACCGCTGGAAGGGATATGGAAGTGACGGGTGCTGGTTACGAACCCAAAGGAGAGTTTAAAGGGACTGAGATGAAGGTTAACAAGAGGAGTTCCCTTTCATTGCTTCTCCAGGGAGGGGTCCTCTGTAGCGATGCGGTCTTAGAAGAGAAAGAGGGCAAATGGTTTGTTAAAGGCGATCCTACCGAAGGGGCCTTGGTTGTGGCCGCGGTCAAGGCAGGCTACGACGAAAGGGAGATCAGGCTTGAAAACCCAAGGATTGAGGAGATTCCTTTCAGTTCTGAGAGAAAACGGATGACCACCATCCATCAAATGGCAGATGGCAGAAGAATGGCCTTTATGAAGGGTGCTCCAGAGGTGGTCTTAGAGAGATGTTCTCATATTCTGGAAGATTCAGAGATAACGGAACTGGATGAGACGAAAAGGGGCCAGATCTTAAAGGCGAATGAAGAGATGGCACAGGGGGCACTGAGAGTCCTTGGATTCGCTTATCGAGATTGTCCCCATCCCATTGCATACACGGAGGAACACGTTGAACGGGACCTGGTTTTCCTCGGCCTTGCAGGGATGATGGACCCGCCCCGGGAAGAGGCCATCGAGGCCATCAAGGTATGCAAACAGGTGGGGATCAGACCGATCATGATCACCGGCGACCATCGGCTTACTGCGACAGCCATTGCAAAGGAAATAGGGATTTATCAAGAAGGCGATCGGGCATTGACCGGTGAAGAGTTAGAAAAAATGCCTCAGGAGGATCTTGAGAAGATCGTCGACCAGGTGACGGTCTATGCCAGGGTGTCGCCGATGGATAAGTTGAAGATTGTGAAGGCATGGAAGGCGAGGGGAGAAGTGGTGGCCATGACAGGCGATGGGGTCAATGACGCTCCGGCCCTGAAGCATGCTGATATTGGAGTGGCCATGGGAATCACCGGAACAGAGGTGACCAAAGAGGCGTCAGATATGGTGCTGAGCGATGATAACTTTGCCACCATTGTGAAGGCGATCGAGAGGGGCAGATGGATCTATGATAACATAAAAAAATATCTCACCTATCTTCTCAGATGTAATCTTACGGAGGTGGTAGTCATAGGCGGAATCGTGTTGGTTTCCGGTCCTGAATATCTGCCCCTCCTGCCAGCCGCGATTTTATACATCAATTTGGTAACCGATGGACTGCCTGCCCTTGCTTTGGGCGTAGCTCCTCCGGACCCGGATATTATGGAGAGGCCGCCGAGGGACCCAAAGGAGAGCGTCTTTTCATGGGACGTCAGGGCATTCATTCTGCTAGCGCTCCTCATAGAGATCCCGTTCTTTTTCTTCCTCTTCTATTATGAACTCGGAGATATTAGCCATGCAAGAACGGAGCAGTTCTTCTTGTTTATCATCGTAGAACTGATCATCGTCCTCAACTTCCGCTCGATGCGATACAGTGTGTTTAGGTCGCCTCCACATCGGTGGCTCATCCTTTCCATTCTATCGCAAATCATATTGACAGCGGTACTCATTCAGATCCCATCAGTACGGAATGCCTTCGGCGTCACGAAGCCCTCTGCGTCAGACCTCGGGATCATCATAGGCTTCGGGATGGTCGTGTTTATCTCCATGGAGGTGATCAAAGCGATTTTGAGAAGAAAGATGGCTGTTGGAAGAAGGGTGTCTGCTTGACTCGGATCGTCGAAACCATTTTACCGTTTAAATTATGCCTTTTCTTTTCCGTGGCGGGTGGGCTTTTTATTCTCTTGTGAAATTTATGGTAATTTTTTAAGATAAAGATTAAATGGCAAATTCGAAGCACGAGATCCTGAATTCTAAACGATCTCAAATATTCAAAATTCGAATGTTCCAAACATAAGTTTTAAATTTTGATATTTGAATGATTTGTTTCGGGTTTCGATATTCGGATTTAGGATTTTAATTTGATGAGGGGGGTTTATGAAGAGGCCTTTGGTGGGAATTCTGATCGGAAGCGAGAGCGATCTGCGGGTTATGGAGAAGGCGGCTGAGGTTTTGAGGGAGATGGGGATCCCCTATGAGATGGAACTTAGCTCAGCTCATCGACTGCCTGAGAAGACAGCGAAATATGCCAAAGGTGCAAGGAAGCGCGGGATTGAAGTATTGATTGCCGGTGCAGGAATGGCCGCCCACCTTGCCGGGGTTCTGGCCAGCCATACCACACTCCCCATCATCGGTGTTCCGATCAAATCGGGAGCGCTTGATGGCGTGGACGCCCTCTACTCCACCGTTCAGATGCCTCCAGGTGTTCCGGTGGCGACGGTTGGGATCGATGGGGCGAAGAATGCGGCCTACTTAGCCTGCGAGATCCTCTCGATCAAGCACCCCGAGGTCACTAAGAAATTGGAGGAGTTCAGATCCCGGATGAGAAAATTACTGGAGGAAAAATCGAAGGCTATAAAAAAGGGAAAATCGGGATGAAGGATTCTGAGGTGATTCACCGGGCCGCGGAGATCATCCGAGAGGGAGGGATCGTAGCCTTTCCCACAGAGACGGTTTATGGACTGGGGGCGAATGCCTTCGACCCTCTTGCTGTAGCCCGGATCTTTGAGGTGAAGAGAAGGCCCCTTTTTGACCCCTTGATCATCCATATCGCCCGTCCTTCCGATGTGAGAAAGATCGTTTTAAAGATTCCAACAAAAGCCAAGCACTTAATCGACCGCTTCTGGCCAGGGCCGCTGACCGTTGTTCTTCTCAAGAGACCTGAGGTCCCTGATATCGTGACGGCAGGACTTCCAACGGTTGCAGTGCGAATGCCCGATCATCCTTTGGCATTGCGTCTGATTGAGGAAGCAGATTGCCCGATCGCTGCGCCAAGCGCCAATCTCTTCGGTTATCTGAGCCCGACCACAGCCGATCATGTGAGAGACCAATTGGGCGATCAGGTCGATCTGATCCTCGATGGAGGTCCTTGTGAGGTGGGTCTGGAATCGACGATCCTTTCGGTGGTAGAAGAAAGGCCCGTGCTGTTGAGGCCGGGTGGAGTGCCGCTCGAGGAGATCGAATCCATCATCGGAGAAGTCGACAGGGCCCTGGTCGAAGAGGATAAGCCCACTGCTCCTGGAATGCTTCGCAGGCACTATGCCCCTCGAACCCCGATCGTCCTCGACTGGTGCGAAGATAACCTTGATTTCTGCCGAGGGAAGAGAATCGGATTGCTTGCCTTCCAGGAGCCAAAAAATTTTTTAAAATTTGATCAGATCGAAGTTCTATCGAAAAAGGGAGATTTCAGAGAAGCAGCCGCCAGCCTCTTCTCCGCCATTCGTCGATTGGATGCCCTAAATTTAGATCTGATATTGGCTGAAGCCGTTCCTGAAGTTGGATTGGGACGGGCGATCATGGACCGTCTCCGTCGCGCCAGCCATACATAAAGGAGCAATGAATTAATGAAAAAAATTATTATAAGCCTCTTCATTCTCCTTTCACCTTTTACCATTCACCTTCCACCTTGTTTCGGATTGCCGGCAGAGGATGTCCAGCTGGTGACCGATGCCCAGTATTTTGGGGTGGCAAAGAGGATGATCCAGGAGGCCAAGGCCTCGGTTCGGGTGATGATGTTTGAGATGGGATACTATGAGAAGTTCCCAAACACGCCCTCCAACCTTCTCATCAAAGAGCTGATCGAGGCGAAGAAGAGAGGGGTAAACGTTCAGGTTATCTTAGAAGTGAAGGAGGGCAGAGATCGTACGACCGAGAGAAATCGAGACGCTGGGAGGATTTTGTCGGGCGGGGGCGTGGAGGTGACTTACGATCCACTCTTTAAAACGATGCATGCCAAATGGGTGCTGGTGGATGGAGAACTGAGCCTCATCGGAAGCACCAACTGGACCTATTATGCCCTGACCAACAACAACGAAGTCTCGGTCCTCATCCGATCGAAAGAGTTGGCCAAAGCATTGGTCGACTATTTTAATCAGGTGAAAGCCGCCGGCACTAAATCTCAAAAGAAGGAATGATGGAATGTTGGAATAAATGGTTTAGATAGAAAACTATTTTAATTAAGATTTCACCCAATCTTCCAATATTCCATTATTCCAGTGTTCCAATCTTTGGTTATGCTCATCGACTCTCACGCCCATTTAGAGATGCCTGAGTTTAAGAGGGATCTGAACGAAGTGATCCAGAGGGCGAAAGAGTCGGGAGTAGGTTATATCTTTACCGTCGGGACGGAAAAAAAGGATTGGAAGCGGGCCCTTGAGATCGCCAACTCTTACCCTTCGGTTTATGCGATCTTGGGCGTTCATCCTCACCGTGCAAAGGAGATTGATGACCAGACTTATCCAACCTTGAGAGAACTCTGCCGGGATGGGAAAGTGAAGGCCTATGGTGAGATTGGATTGGATTTCTACAGGAATCTCTCTCCGAGAGAGGTCCAGATCAAGAGATTTCGAGAACAGGTCGGTGTAGCCAAGGAGCTGGGGCTCCCCATTGTGGTTCATGACCGGGAGGCTCATCAGGAGACCCTGGAGGTTTTAAGATCTGAAAGGGCAGAGGAGTGCGGAGGGATCATCCACTGTTTTTCCGGTGATTATGAGATGGCCAGGTCGTGCATCGATATGGGATTTTTTATCTCCATTCCCGGGAGCATCACGTTTAAGAATGCGGAGGGGTTTAGGGAGATCGCCAAGAGGCTTCCCCTGGAGTCTCTTCTGGTGGAGACCGATGCTCCCTTTTTAACTCCAGAACCCTTTCGGGGGAAGAGGAACGAGCCTGTTTATGTTCGGTACACAGCCCAGAAATTGGCAGAGATCAAGAAGGTTTCTTTTGAAAAGGTGGCTGAGGCAACGTCAGCGAATGCATTGAGGGTTTATAGGTTAAAATTTTGACCCGAAGTTTTAATGATGATTTGAGAGAGGTGAAGGATTTTTTGGAGAAAGGACCGTTGTGAAACCGGCCGTCATCGTGGTGGATATGTTGAAAGATAATCTGAAGGAAAGCCCCCGGAACCCATACCTTCAAGAGGGAAGGGCGATCATCCCTAATCTTCAAAGGCTTTTGGGGGAGGGTCGAAAGAGAGGCTTTCCTATTATTTTTGCCTGCGACAGTTTTTTGGAGGGGGATTTCATCTTTAAAGGAAGGATGAAGGTCCATTCCCTTCGTGGGACGAAGGGCTCCGAGGTCGCGGATGAATTGAAGCCAGAGCCGAGCGATATCCTCCTGCCCAAGAGGCGATTCAGCGCCTTCTTCAAGACAGATCTCGATCAGACATTGCGGACGTTGGGCGTCGATACGATCGTGGTCACCGGCATGACGACGGAGGTCTGTGTCCTGACGACAGCCCTGGAAGGCCTCAGCCATGATTTTTCAGTCATCCTCTTAGAAGATTGCTCAGCCAGCCGCAACAAGGAGTTTCGTGAAGGATGTCTTCGTCTCTATCGGGATTTTGCCCTTTATCCATTGCTGAGAATCATGACCCTTGATGAGTTTCTAAAGGAAATATCCTGATTGGAATAATGGAAAACCGGAATGACGGGTTTAGGGAGCCTATGAAAACTTCTTCTCATCTTTATTAACCATTGTGTCAATATTTCATCATTCCATTTTAGCGGTAGTTGGGATGAAACGTTGCGAAAAAGATTTTGTTGATAAGATACGGCACATCCTCTGCTCAAGAGAAAGAAAGGTGATTGAATATGCTTCCTTTGCTCGTGCGGCTGTCCTTCTTCCAATCTTTCAGAAAGAGGAGGAATGTCATCTCCTTCTTACGAGAAGGACCGAGCAGGTAAAGTACCATAAAGGGGAGATCTCCTTTCCAGGGGGAGCCTTTGACAAAGAGGATTCCGTATTGGAAAAGACAGCTCTTCGGGAGGCCTTTGAGGAGATCGGACTTAAAGAGAACGATGTCGAGATTATCGGAGTGTTAGACGACATCGTCACCGTTACGCAATTTATCGTCACCCCCTTTGTCGGTCACTTCCCTTACCCCTATTCCTTCAAGACCAGCCCGGTTGAGATTGCTGATCTGATCGAAGTTCCTTTTTCGCACCTTTTGGGAGAGAATTGTTTCAGTGAGAGGGAGATCCTCCGGATGGGTCGAAGAGAACGGGTCTACGCCTATCAATACGGCGAGCATATCATCTGGGGAGCCACGGCCCGGATCCTGAAACAGTTTTTGGATTTGGTCTGTGAATAGTTTCTTCTTGAAATTTTATTCTTTTGCGACATAATAGGAAAAGGTCGAGTGCGGAGTGAAAGGAGGATGGGCCAATGAGGCTTGAAAGATTTGAAGGATGTTGGACGGCAATGGTCACCCCTTTTGATCGGAAGCGAGAGGTCGATTTTGAGGGACTCGAGAAGAACATCCGGTTTCAGATAGAGAACGGAGCTAACCTTGTGCCAACTGGAACGACGGGGGAGTCCCCCACGCTGGATTGGAAGGAGCATGATCGAGTGATCACCCGAACGGCCAAGTTGGCTAAAGGCAAAGTCTTTGTCATGGCGGGCACAGGTTCAAACTCCACAAAGGAGGCGATCAGGGGGACGAAACATGCCATCGAAGTGGGAGCACAGGGTGCCCTGCTTGTGGATTGTTACTATAATGGGCCATCCTCCCTTGAGCTGAGAACGGAGTACTACGAGGTGATTGCAAAGGCCTTCCGGAGGGCGTTTGTCATGCCCTATGTGATCCCTGGAAGGACAGGGACGAAATTAGAGGTTGAGGATCTGGCCATCCTCCATCGTAAGTACAGGAATGTAAGGTCGGTGAAGGAGGCAACCGGAGACCTCGAGCGGATGGCTAAGACAAGGAGGCTCTGCGGAGAGGATTTCGATATCCTCTCAGGCGATGACGATAAGACCTTTGAGATGATGACCCGGAGCGATATTCGGGCCTCTGGCGTGGTCTCGGTCATGTCGAACATCGTTCCTGGTCCCATTGGCGAGATGGTCAAGGCGATCCTGAGCGGAGATATGGAGAAGGCCAACCGGCTGAAAGAGGTGCTGGATCCTCTCTTCAAGGTGGTGACGGTCAACACGATCGAGTCTTACGAGGGATTTGAGGTCCCAGCCAAGTTCAGAAATCCCCTGGCGATCAAGACGATGATGAAGGGTCTTGGGTTGCCATCGGGCCCCTGCCGGCAGCCCCTTGGAAAGATGACGCCCAAGGGAGTGGAGGTCGTGAGGAATGCCCTGAAAGAAGTCTATGAGAAGGACAGAGGGGTGTTCATGCCCCTTCAGGATTTTTACAAGATCAATATTGAGGAGCGCCTCTCGGACGACCGTTACTGGAAGTAGAGGAGGGGTATAATTAAGAAATGAAGGGGCCTGCCCCTGCTTTGGGACAGGCCCTTTTCATTACCAGTTGGGGATGAAGAAGAGGAAAGCCAGGGAGGTGATGATGAAGTAGAGGAAGAAGACCATGAGCAGCCAGCCCATGATGTCCCTGAAGTTTAGCTTTGCCACTGCCAACATCGCAATCGCCCAGAATGGCTGGATCATATCGGTCATCATATCAGACCAGGCAAACGTGACCACGGTCGTGCCCATCCCAACCCCTAACTGCTTTGCCGCCGGGATGATGTACGGCGAGACCACTGCCCACTCACCGCCCCCGGAGGGAATAAGGTAGTTCAGAAGCCCTCCGTACCAGTAGATAAAGAGCGGAAAGGTCTGCGGATTCGAGATTGCGACGAAGGCATTGGTGAACGCCTGGGAGAGCATGGTGAATCTGAAGAGGCCGAAGATTCCCGCATAGAATGGGAACTGGATGACGATTCCCCAGACCGCCTTTCCAGCATCCTCCGTGGCCTTCAAGAATGACCAGGGCCTCCAGTGAAAGAGGATCCCTAGCATGAGCATGGCAAAATTGATCACGTTGAGGGTCAATTCGAGACCCCTGGTCGAGAAGTGCCAGATCAACCAGATCAGCCCTCCGATAAAGATGATAATATTGAACCCGGGCCACCAGTTCATCCAGTCGGAGGGGCTTTCCCACTTGGCCGGCTTTGGAGGTGCCTCATAAAGCTTGAGTTGATTCATCAACTCAGGCTTCACCACAAAGGCCTTCTCTGCTCTTGGGTGCATCAGGGCCATCAGAATGGTGACCACGGCCACGATGACGACTGTGAGAATGATATTGAAAGGATGGAAGATCGTATTGGATACCGGAATCACAGCGTCCAAAAGTTTTCCTTTGATTAAAAAATTATCCGGAGTTGCAACAAGCAATGTCGCTGAGCCCGAGAGGCCAGAGTGCCAGGTGCAACCGAGTCCCAAGTAGGCGGCAGCAACGAGCAATCGGTAGTCAACCTTTGGATTTCTTCTCACAATGAAAAGGGCCAGCATGGCGCTGCCGATCAGGCTCAATCCCCAGTTGAGCCAAGCCAGGATCATCGAAAAAAGGGACATGACGAGGATGGCCTGCCAGGGCTTTTCGGGGTTGGACCAACCGGAGATTCCATCCATCAATCTTCGAACAGGAGGGGAGCAGGCCAGGATGTAGCCGGTCATCATAATCAGGCACATCTGCATCGCAAATTCGAGCAGGACCCAGAACCCCTTTCCCCATGCCTGAATCGACTGATAGGCTCGTGAACCGAGGCCGACCTCTGGCTTAAATCCCCAGATGAGGGCTAACACATAGGTCACAAGGGTCAGGACGATGACGATCACCAGGGCATCAGGGATCCACCGTTCTGTCCAGCGAGTCAGTGCATCACCCCAGTCTCTGAGAAACTCAAAGGTTCCTCGGACTTCTTCTTTCTTCTTCTCGTTCATATGAAGCCACCTCCTTTTAGTAAGTTGGTTAGAAGAAATGGAACCCTCAGGCGACGAATTGGAAAGTGACCGGAGGCTTAAAGAAGTATCACCTCCTTTCTCGAGGGAATTGAGAATCCTGTAGAAAGTTGAAACTCTTTACGAAGGGCAATCCTAACCAGCTTGTTCATATCTAAAACAGGCCGGTTTGTCAAGAAAAATCACCCGGTTCAGGCTTATGCAAGCCCCTTTTCTCATTGACTTTTTTTTCAATTATGTTAGCATGGATGGTGGATAATTTTTCCCTACCTCCTTATATAAAAGGAGGGATTGCAAAGGGGTTTTCTGATTGATCCGATCCTTTCTGGCAATCCAACTTCCCAAGACGATCCTGAAGAAGATCGACGAGATCCAAGAGGACCTGAAGTCATCCCGGGCAGATGTGAAATGGGTGAATTCCGACCACATCCATCTCACTCTAAAATTCTTCGGGAATATCGAGGAATCAAGGATCGACCCCATTGTCAAATCGATTGAAAGGCTAATTCAGAACAGATCACCCTTTTCACTCAAGGTTCGAGGGATGGGGGCCTTTCCCCATGCAAAGAACCCGAGGGTGATCTGGATGGGATTGGCCGATGGAAAGGAGATCTTGGCCGGTTTTCAGAGAGAACTGGAGATGAGGCTTCAAGAGATCGGGTTTGAAACAGAGGGAAGACCCTTTCGTCCTCATCTGACCTTGGGAAGGATGAGGTCAGCCAAAGGGAAGGATGAGCTGATCGGGAGGATGGAAAAGTATCGAGAGGGCGAGTTTGGAGACTTTCAGGTGGAGAGGATCGTCCTGTTTAGAAGCGATTTGAGGCCGGCCGGACCGATCTACACGCCACTGAGGCAGATGATGTTGGGCACTGGTTCTTTTGGAGAAGGAGGAGAGTATAAATTCTAAGCACGAAATCCGAAATTCGAAATAGATTCGAATGACCAAAATCCAAAACGTTTTCCTCCTTGGAATTTGAAGATTTGAACTTGCGTTTTGTTTAGGGTTTCGACATTCGGATTTCGAATTTCCTCCCGGCTGGGAGGGAGGAGGACAAGATGAAGACTGACTCAAGCAAAGAGAAGGCAGTCGATCTGGCCGTCACCCAGATCGAAAGGCAATATGGAAAGGGGGCGATCATGAAGTTGGGCACGGAGGCAATGCCTGGCGAGATCCCTGTCCTCCCCACGGGATCCCTCTCTTTAGACCTTGCCTTAGGCGTAGGAGGATTGCCCAGGGGAAGGGTGGTGGAGATCTATGGTCCAGAGGCATCGGGGAAGACGACCCTGGCCCTCCACGTGATCGCAGAGGCCCAGAAGAGGGGCGGCGTGGCCGCCTTCATCGATGCGGAGCACGCTTTGGATGTCCAGTATGCAAAGCGACTGGGTGTGAAGATTGATGACCTTCTCATCTCGCAGCCCGATACTGGAGAACAGGCCTTGGAGATCGCAGAGATCCTGATCCGAAGCGGTGCGGTCGATGTGATCGTCATCGATTCAGTAGCCGCTTTGGTTCCGAAGGCGGAGATCGAAGGGGAGATGGGCGATGCCCATATGGGACTTCAGGCAAGGCTGATGTCGCAGGCCTTAAGGAAGCTGACCGCCACCATCAGCAAGTCTCATACCATCCTGATCTTTGTGAATCAGATCCGGATGAAGATCGGGGTGATGTTCGGGAACCCGGAGACGACCACCGGAGGGAATGCCTTGAAGTTCTACTCCTCTGTTCGACTGGATATCCGACGGATCGCCTCCATCAAACAGGGCCAGGAGGTGATCGGGAGCCGGACCAAGGTTCGGGTGGTGAAGAACAAAGTGGCCCCTCCTTTCAAGGAGGTGGAGTTTGACATCATCCACGGAGAGGGAATTTCGAGAGAGGGAGATATCGTCGATTTAGCGGTGGAGAGGAATATCATGGAGAAGAGTGGGACCTGGTATGCGTATCAGGGTCAGCGGATCGGCCAGGGTCGAGAGAATGCAAAACAGTTTCTGAAAGAGAATCCCAAGATGGTCGAGCAGATTGAGAAGGAGATCCTCGAAAATTTCCGCATGTCCAAGACGGGAGCAACGAGTTGAGCAGGAAGGGGAGGAAGCGATGGATTTAAATCAGATCTTAGTGGATGCCCTCTCGCAGGGAGCCTCGGATGTCCACCTCAAGGAAGGGGCTCCTCCGATCTTCAGGATCCATGGGGCGTTGAAACCCTGGAATAAGTTTAAACCCTTCGAGCAGGCTGACCTCTCGAAGATGGCCCTCGGCCTGATGAACGATTGGCAGAAGGATCGGTTCATCAAAAACCGGGAGGTCGATATGGGTTATGAGGTCTACGGCCTGGGCCGGTTTCGGGTCAATGTCTTCCAGCAGAGGGGGAAGCTCAGGATTGCGCTCCGGATCGTACCCTATCAGATCAAAAGCCTGAAGGAGCTTAACCTCCCTCCGGTCATCGGCAATATCGCCATGGAGCAGAGGGGCCTCATCCTGGTCACGGGGACGACCGGTAGTGGCAAGTCTACGACACTGGCCTCGATGATCGACATCATCAACAGTAACCGGAACTGCCATATCATCACCATTGAGGACCCGATCGAATTTGTCCACGAAGACAAGAGATCGATCGTCGATCAGAGGGAGATCGGCTCGGACACGAGCAGCTTTGCCAGTGCCTTGCGGGCTGCGCTCCGTCAGGACCCGGATGTTGTCTTGGTGGGTGAGATGAGGGATTTTGAGACGATCGAGACCGCCCTGACGGCTGCCGAGACCGGCCACCTGGTCATGTCCACGCTCCACACGTTGAACGCTACGGAGACGATCACCCGTATCATCTCCGTCTTTCCTCCCTATCACCAGAAGCAGGTCCGGCTTCAACTGGCTGGCGTCCTCAAGGGCGTGATCTCCCAGAGACTGGTGCCCAGGGCGGATGGCACGGGAAGGGTGCCGGCGGTTGAAATTCTGGTCTCCACGGCAAGGGTAAGGGAGTGCGTCATCGAAAAGGACAAGACCAATGAGATTAACGATGCGATCAGCCGCGGGACGACCACCTACGGGATGCAATCCTTCGATCAATCGCTCCTGAATCTCTTGCAGGAGAAGCTGATCACCTATGAGGAGGCCCTCAAACACTGTTCCAATGCGGATGACTTCGCCCTCAGGGTCAAGGGAGTTCTTGCCACCAGCGACACCACCTGGGAGGACTTCGAACGCTTTGAGAAGGAGCGGCAGAAAAAGAGAGAAGAGGAGGAGAAGGAGAGGTTGAGGGCCATGAGGCCGACGGATTCGAGAATGGATTCAAAGGTGTCTGGCAAAGGGAGAGGGGCTTAAGGGTATGACCTCTGATGAGATCCGAAGGGCCTTTCTCAGTTACTTTGAGGAGAGGGACCACAGGGTGGTCCGAAGCTCCTCACTCGTCCCGAAAAACGATCCCAGTCTGCTCTTCACCAATGCAGGAATGGTTCAATTCAAAGGGGTCTTCTTAGCTGAAGAGACCCGGGACTATTGCCGGGCTGTCTCCTCCCAGAAGTGCGTGCGTGCAGGAGGGAAACACAATGATCTGGAGAACGTAGGGAAGACCGCACGGCATCACACCTTCTTTGAGATGTTGGGAAACTTCTCTTTCGGAGACTATTTCAAAAAAGAGGCCATTGAGATGGGATGGGATCTTCTGATCCATCAGTGGGGATTGCCCCCGGAGCGGATGTGGATCACCATCTATCATGAGGACGATGAGGCCTTCGAACTCTGGAAAAGGATCGGGATCAGAGCGGATCGAATTGTCCGGATGGGAGAGAAGGACAACTTCTGGGCGATGGGAGAGACCGGGCCCTGTGGTCCCTGCTCAGAGATTGTGATCGATCAGGGAGAAGAAGTGGGGTGCGGCAGGCCGGATTGCAGGGTGGGATGTGACTGCGACCGTTTTCTGGAGCTCTGGAACCTCGTCTTTATGCAGTTCAGTCGCGATTCGGAGGGAAGGCTTCGCCCTCTTAGCAGACCGTGCATCGACACGGGCATGGGTCTCGAGCGGATCTCCGCCATCCTGCAGGGTGTCCGGAGCAACTTTGAGACCGACCTCTTCATCCCCATCATCAAAGAGATCGAGACCATCAGCTCAGTTGTTTATGGCAGGAACCCGCAATCCGACATCTCCATGCGAGTGATCGCTGACCATAGCCGGGCCGTCACCTTTCTGATCAATGACGGGGTGCTTCCTTCGAATGAGGGAAGGGGATATGTCCTGCGTCGAATCATGAGAAGGGCGATGAGGCATGGAAAGATGCTCGGGATTGACGCTCCCTTCCTCCACCGGACCTCTTCGAAGGTCGTCGAGTTGATGAAGGAGGCCTATCCTGAGCTGAGGGAGACGCAGGACTTCGTTTCAAAAGTGATTCAGAACGAGGAGGAGCGTTTCTCTGAGACCCTCGATTCTGGGCTGAAGATTTTGCAGGAAGAGATGGAGAGGCTGAGGGAGGCAGGGGGCAAGGTCCTCTCTGGCGAAGTGGCCTTCCGTCTTTATGACACCTTTGGATTCCCCCTTGACCTGACCTCAGACATCCTTCAGGAAGAAGGGATGACCTACGATGAAGAAGGGTTCAGGGCCCAGATGGAAGGACAACGCCTGAAGAGCAAACAGGCGTGGCAGGGGATTGGCGAGGGAAAGACAAAGGAGATCTACCGCCGGATGGTGGCGGAGGGGGTTAGAACCGAATTCACAGGATATGAAGAGACGCAATGCGACTCGAAGATCCTGAGGTTGATCAAGGACGAAGGCTTAGTCTCTTCTGCTGGAGAGGGGGAAGAGGTTGAAGTGATTACAGAGAGGAGCCCGTTCTACGGCGAGGCAGGTGGCCAGGTGGGAGACCGGGGCCTCATCTTTCACGAGAAGTTCTCCCTGGAAGTGGAGAATAGCCTGAGGCCCACAGAGGAGCTGATCATCCACAGGGCAAGGGTCAAGCGGGGAACGGTGAGAGAAGGGATGGAGGCGACGCTCCGTGTGGATGCGGAGCGGCGGAGGGCCACAGCTCTCAACCATACAGCCACCCACCTGCTTCAGGCGGTATTAAGAGAGACCTTGGGCCAGCATGTTCGGCAGGCAGGGTCTTTGGTCTCTCCGGATCGGCTGAGATTCGACTTCACCCATTTCACTCCGATTGGAGAGGAAGTTCTCGGCCGTATCGAGGCCGCGGTCAATCAGAAGGTTCGTGAGAATCTGAAGGTCGAGACAAAGATCATGCCCCTGGAGGAGGCGCTTCAAACCGGGGCCATGGCCCTCTTTGGAGAGAAGTACGGCGAGAAGGTGAGGGTGGTCAAGGTGGCGGATTTCAGCATCGAGCTCTGCGGAGGGACCCACACCTCGAGGACCGGGGATATCGGCCTCTTCAAGATTGTGAATGAGACAGGGGTGGCCGCCGGTGTGAGAAGGATCGAGGCCCTGACCGGAGAAGGTGCTTACCGATTTGTGATCGAGGAGGAGCAGGAGCTGCGACAGATCGCAAGCCTTCTCAAATCAGGTCCCGGAGAAGTCCGCTCAAGGGTGGAGCGGCTGCTTCAACGAGAGAGAGAGCTGGAGCGAGAGCTTCAGTCCTTTCACGACAAGGCGTCCGGCCAGGAGATTTTGGAGCTCCTCAGATCTGTGCGAGAGGTGAAGGGCGTCAAGCTCCTCACGGCCAAGCTTGACGCAAAGAGCCAGAAGCATTTGCGGGAGTTTGTTGACCAGTTGAAGATGAGAATCGGTTCTGGTATCATCCTTCTCGGAAGCCAGAGCCAGGGAAAGGTCTCCCTGATCATGGGTGTGACTCCAGACCTCACCCATCGGTTCAATGCGAACGATTTGATCAAGAAGATCGCTCTTCATGTGGGAGGGACGGGTGGCGGTCGGCCTGACTTTGCGCAGGCAGGCGGAACCGATTCTGAAAAATTGGACGAGGCGATCAAGGCCATTGACCAGCTTATTTGAATTTCTCAGTGAGGAACCGATCCCCCCTCGCCCCGATTTCCCAAAGGGGGCAGAGGGGATTTTTTTATTCTTCGAGCAGGGATGAGAGAGGTGAGGACACGATTCGCACCCAGCCCCACGGGAGATCTCCATATCGGAGGGGCGAGAACGGCGTTGTTCAACTGGTTATTGGCACGCCATCATCACGGGAGATTCATCCTTCGCATTGAGGATACGGACGTCGCCCGATCCACCCAGGAGTCGATCCAGGTGATCTTAGATGCCATGACCTGGTTGGGGATGGATTGGGATGAAGGTCCCTTCTACCAGAGCCAGCGCCTCGCCATCTATCGGGACGAAGCGGAGAGGCTTTTGAGAGAGGGAAAGGCTTACCGATGCTTCTGTACCCCAGAAGAGCTGGAGGCAAAGCGGGAGGCCGCGCTCAAGGCCGGGATCAAGCCGAAATACGATCGCACCTGTCTTCATCGCAGGCCTCCCTATCCAGAGAGGCCCTTCGCCATCCGATTCCTTTCTCCTGATGAGGGAGGCACCGTGGTGGAGGATCTGATTCAGGGCAGGGTCGAATTTGACAATGCCGAGCTGGACGATCTGATCATCCTCAGGAGTGATGGGCTGCCCACTTACAATTTCTCAGTGGTGGTCGATGATGCTAGGATGGCCATCACCCATGTGATCCGAGGCAATGACCACCTCAACAACACCCCACGGCAAATCCAGATCTATCAAGCCCTGGGTTACCCATTACCCAAATTTGGCCATGTCTCAATGATCTTAGGTCCGGACAGGAAGAAGCTCTCCAAACGGCACGGAGCCCAATCGGTCATGGAGTACAAGAAGATGGGCTACCTTCCCGAGGCCGTGGTCAATTACCTCGTCCGTTTGGGATGGTCTCACGGAGATCAGGAGGAATTCACCCGGGACGAGTTGATTGAGAAGTTCAGCCTGGAAGCCGTGGGAAAGTCGCCAGCCGCCATCAACCCGGGAAAGCTCGATTGGCTCAATTCCGAATATATCAAGAAGATCCCTCTGGAGGATCTGACGCAGAGGGTCCTCCCCTTCCTGGAAGCGAGGGGCTATGGGGTTACAGATCTCAACTTTTTGAAAAAGGTCGTCTCCTCTCTCCGAGAGCGGGTCAAGACGCTGGCCGAGATGGCTGTGCTTGCAGAATTCTACTTCCTCGAAGAGGTCGCTTATGACGAGAAGGCCGCAGAGAAGTTCCTGGGCCCGGCCTCTGCAGTGATTTTTGACGAGATCATCGGCCATCTGTCGAAAGAGGCAATGGTCAGCAGGGAAGTTGCGCATCGCCTGATCCAGCAGTTGGCTGAGGCTCGGGGAGAAGCCTTGGTCAAGATTGCCCAGCCTCTTCGGGTGGCCCTGACCGGCAAGACCGTCAGCCCTCCGATTGACGAAGTGATGGAGGTGCTGGGCAAGGCAAAGGTGATCCGAAGGCTCCAGAGAGCGATTGAGTATATCAGGAAATCCGAAATTCGAATATCGAGATCCGAAACAGATCCGAAATCCAAATGACCAAATTTCCAAACCATTTTCGTCCATAAATGAATTTTGCATTCCGGTTATTTGAAATTGTTACGAATTCCCTACCGTTTTTACGGGCTAGGGATTTCGTGCTCCGGATTTAAAATTAACCGAGGGGATTTCATGAAACTTAAGTCTTTGGAAGTGATCGGATTCAAATCCTTTGTGGATCGTCTCCATCTCTCCTTTCCCGAGGGGATCACCACCATCGTCGGCCCCAACGGCTGCGGGAAGTCCAATATTGTGGACGCTGTGCTCTGGGCCATTGGTGAGCGGAGCGCCAAGCACCTGCGAGGAAGATCGATGGAGGATGTCATCTTCAACGGGACAGACGGCAGAAAACCTTTGGGGATGGCAGAGGTGAACCTGAGCTTCTCCAACGAAGATGGATCAGCCCCGCAGGAGTATGGACAGTATAGCGAGATCACCATCACCCGTCGGCTCTATCGATCCGGAGAGAGCGAGTACCTCATCAACAACGTGCCTTGTCGGTTGCGGGATATCACCGATCTTCTCTTAGATACGGGCATCGGGGTCAACGGTTACGCCATTGTGGAACAGGGCCGGGTGGAACATCTGATCCGCGCCAATCCCCAGGACCGGCGTTTCTTAATTGAGGAGGCTGCAGGCATCGCCAAATATAAGGAGAGAAAGAGGCTCGCGCTGATGAAGATGGAGGCCACCCAGCAGAATCTGGTCCGGATTCAGGACATCATCGCTGAGGTGAAACGACAGATCGTCTCCCTGGAAAGACAGGTGAAACGGGCAGAGGAGTACAAAGCGATCCGGAGGGAGATCAAGGAGATCGAGATTCGGTTTGCCCTCCAGGAGTACGGTGAGCTCTCAGAAAAAGGGGAGGCTGCCAAAGGTTACCTCAAGGCCCTTCGGGAGCGGGAGGTGGAGATCTCGGCCGAGACGGTGAAGAAAGAGGCATTGATCGAAGAGATGAAGCTCAAAAGCATGGAGGAAGAGGAGAGGCTTCGCATCCTCCAGCAGGAGGTTTTTGAACTGGGCCAGAAGATTCAAAGGATGGAGAGCGAGGTTGAGCTCTTCAGAAGGGAGAGGCTGAATCTTCAGAGGCAGGAGGCCCAGATGGCAGGAGAGGTGAGGGAGGAGCTACAAGCCTGGAGAGGAGCCCATAGGCAGCGAAGGCGGATAGAAGAGTCGAAGAGGGAGCTTGAAAAAGAACACGCTGAGAACGAAGAGATCCTGAAGGAATGGGAGACTCTGTTCAACGATTTCAGGGCGACCTTTCAGGAGGTTTCAGATCAATTGGAGGCCGAGAAGGGAGGTTTGATTGAGACGCTCACCCAGATGACCTCTCTTAAGAATCGCCAGTCCCATTTTGAAGAGAGGAAGGAGGATCTTCAGAGAAGGATTCGCTCCCATGAGAAGGAGTCTGAGGAGATGAGGGGCAACCTCGCTCGCCTGGAGGAGGATCTCTCAAGGATCGCAAAGGAAAGGGAGATCAACCTCTCCCTCCGGACCGGCCTTGAGGAGGAGAAAGACCGGTGGGAGAGGGAGACCGAGGGATTGAAAGAGGTCTGGCGGCAGAAAAGAGCGGAACGGCTGGAGATGGAGGAGGCGATGCGTCAAGATCGCTCCCGTTTCCTCTCTCTTAAGGAACTTCAGGACAATTATGAGGGTTTTGAGAGAGGCGTCAAGTCCATTCTCCTTAACAAGAGGGAGGAAGCAGAGAAGTGGCAACGCCTCTTGGGCGTGGTGGCCGACATTTTCGAACCCGAACCGAAATATGAAATTCCCTTGGAAGCGGTTTTGGGGCAGCGATTGCAATATCTGATCGTTGAAGGCGAAGAGGATGCCAGGGAGGCCATCGCCTTCCTAAAAAGGGAGTCTCTGGGGCGAGGAAGTTTCATCCCCCTCGGGATGAAGGCCGATCGGAATCGTGATCCATTTTCCCTGGAAGGGGAGGGAAGGAATCCCATGCCTCTTCTGCAGTTCGTCAGGGTGAAGGAAGGCTTTGCTCCGCTTGCCGAATTCCTGATAGGCGATGTAGGCGTGGTGGAGCGTTTGGAGGAAGCCCTCCGCCAGATAAAAGAGGAGAAGGCCTTTGGAGCCCTTGTCACACTCGAAGGGGAAGTGGTGGAACGGTCCGGAGTCGTCTCCGGCGGAAGCCTCGACCAAGGTCTCAGCATCCTGGAGAGGAGGAGGGAGATCAGAGAGTTAGAGAAAAGGATTGGAGAGGAAGAGGAGATTTGTCGAAAGGCCTATGAAGAGGAGGGGCTTCTCGAGAAGGAGATTGCCGAAAGAGAAGAAGATCTGGAGAGGAGGAAGAGGGAGATTCAGGAGAAGGAGATTGAACTCCTCCATCAAGAAAGGGACGTGGAGGGATTGAAGAAGGAGATCTCCCGGCTCCAGCAGCAGATGGAAGTCCTCCGGTTTGAGAGAGAGGATCTCAGAGCAGAAGAGCGGGATGTGGAAGAAGAGATGAGGTTTGTCTTAGCCCAGATGGAAAGAGAGGAGCGGGTGAAACTGGAGAAAGAGGAGGCCCTTCGGTCATTGAAGAGGATCGTGGAAGAGGTGAGGGAAGGGACAGAGGAGTTAGGAGGCAGGATCACGGAGAAGAAGGTCTTCTCAGCCTCCCTTGATGAGAAGCGAAGAGGGATGGAAGGCCAGATCATCCATCTCACCGAAAATGTGAAGACGCTGAAAGAGATGATCTTGAAGAAAGTGGCAGGGATCAGGGAGTACAGGAGAGAAGCTGCCTCCCTGCAGGATAGAATCGATCAATGGGAGAAGGGGTTGGAGGAGAACCTCAAAGAGTACCATCGAAAAGAAGAGACTCTCACAGGGCAGAAGGAGAAGGTGGAAGGCCTGACCCATGCATGGAAGGAGGCAGAGGCCTCCTCCAAGTATCTGCGCCAGGAACTGGAGGAGCTCCGGCAGAAGATCTATGAGGAGGAGATTCGCGCCTCCGAGATTCAACTGAAGCTCTCCCATCTTCAGGAGTCGATGAGGGAGAAGTATGGGACTACCCTTGGAGTTGACCCGGCAACGGGAAGAGGAGAGTTCCCGAGAGAGGAGATGTCAAAGCGGTTGGAGGAGCTGAAGGCTGCCATGGAAGGATTTGGTGAGGTCAACCTGATGGCCCTCGAAGAGTATCAGGAGTTGAAGCAGCGGCACGATTTCCTGACCGAGCAGCAGACTGATCTTCTCCACGCCCTCGATGCGCTAAGGAAAGCGATCGTCCGCATCAACCGGACAACGACGAAGCGGTTCTTGGAGACGTTCCATCTGGTCAATGAGAAGTTTAGGGAGGTTTTTGTGAGGCTCTTCAAAGGCGGCCAGGCGAGCCTTGTCCTTGTCGATGAACAGGATCCCTCTACCACAGGGATCGACATCTTCGCCCAACCTCCCGGGAAGAGACTCCAGAACATCGACCTCCTCTCGGGCGGGGAGAAGGCCCTGGTCGCCGTGGCCTTGCTCTTTGGGCTCTTCATGATCAAACCTACCCCGTTCTGCTTGCTCGACGAGGTGGACGCGCCCCTCGATGATGCCAATATCAATCGGTTCATCGAATTGGTCAAGGACTTTTCCAAAACCTCTCAATTCATTATGATTACCCACAATAAGAAGACGATGGAGATGGCCAACACCCTGTACGGGATCACCATGGAGACCCCTGGCGTCTCAAAGGTCGTCTCAGTCCGACTCAATTAAGACCCGGCCAGAATTCAATAAAATGGGAAGGCTTAGACCTGTTCAAAAAGCAGTCTTCTTCGGACATCCAGGCCCTGAGAACATTCGTGAAATTTTTTACTTGCAATATTTTTTTGGATATGTACAATAAATTCTGGCTGGGGTATTCCTTCTTCGTATTTCCTTTTCAGAGAGAGAAGTCTGTTATCTTCACAGGAGTTACCTTCTGATCTTCAAGGAGGGCGATTCTCCAGGCTTTTATTCCATTTGGGTGATAATTGAACTGCCTTTTACTCAATCTCAAGCCCGATGAGTCTTTCTTCTTAAGACCCGTTGAGAAAGGAGGTGGATGGGGCATAAACTTCCGCAGTTAGGAAGGGGTGGGAGCACGGTCTTTCAGCAAGGTCATGGTAAGGTTTTCTGATTACTAAATTTAAACAAGAAAAAAACTGGAGGTAACTTATGAAGAAGATGATTATTTTTGCAATCATTCTGGGGGTGATCTGTTTCAGTTTTATTCCAAGTGGAGCGCAGCCCATCAAGATAGGGGCGGTGATCAATCTCACTGGTCCAGCCTCCACCTGGGGTCAATTCCATGCCAAAGGCCATCGGGATTATATCAACTATGTGAATGACGTGAAAGGCGGGATTGCGGGTAGAAAGATCGATTTAGAGATCGTGGATCATGCTTACAAGGTCCCTGAAGGCGTTAAATTTGTGAAGAAGTTCTGTGAGGAGAAGAAGGATATGATCGCCACCTGGGACGCAGGGACAGGGATCCAGATAAAACCGATCATCCAGGAATATAAGATACCTACGATTAACTACTCCACCTATCAGGGGATTCTTAAGCCTCCCCTCGCCTACATGTACCTGCCATTTGGGAGTTATATCTTAGACTCCTACGCTGTTCTGGAGTATATCCGAAGCATCCACAAGGGAAAGGATGCTCCCAAGGTGGGCCTTCTCACTTATAACAATGTTTACGGAAGGTCGATTCATGATCCGAGCAAGGAATACGCATCCAAGAATAATATCAATATCGTAACAATTGAGGAATTCCCACCGGCCACTGTCGATCTGACCACAGAGATGCTTCGCCTGAAGGGGAAGGGGGCGGAATATGTCTTCATGCAGATCCTTCCTGCGGCCATTATTACGGCGCTCAAGGCAGCGGATAAGGTGGGTTACAATGTCCCCTTCTTTGGGACCTGGACCTCGACAGACCCCGACTTTTTCAAACTGGGAAAAGGGTTGATCCGGGATCGAGTCTTCATGCAATTTTGTGGGGTTCTCCCAGGAGATAAGGCATGGGGAAATGAGTTGTTGGAAAAGCTGATGGCGAAGTACAAGACAGTCGATAAGTTCGATACCTCTTACTGGGAAGGCGTGGTGGTGGCCATGATTCAGGAGAGGGCGATCCACCGGGCGAGTGGACTTTACAAGACAATCAACGCAGAGACGATCAATCGGGCGATGGAGACCTTCAAAAACGAAGACTTTGGAGGACTTGTTCCTTATGTGACCTATACGAAAGATGATCACGAGGGCTCGTTCAAAGGAAGGATCGTCAAGATCAATGAGGATGCCACCTATGCCCCGATGACCAATTTCTACGTTCCCGGAAAAGAGAAGGTTCAGGTGTTGAAGACTCCCAAGATGTAAAACCCAAGGCCAAGGGGGGAACGGATGAAGGCATTCCGAGGTCAGCCGAGCATCTTCGCCTCTGCTCAGCCTGGGGTCCGCCAGGCTGAGCTGGAGGTGAGGAACGTATTTCTGAGTTTCGGGGGTGTGATGGCCCTCCATGACGTCGATCTCACTGTTCATACCGGAGAGCTGGTTAGCATCATCGGGCCCAATGGTGCAGGGAAGACCAGCCTTCTGAACTGTATCACAGGTTATTATCATCCCCAAAGAGGGCAGATCATTTTCAACGGAGAAGAGGTCACCGGCCTCTCTCCCCATCAGATCACCAAGAGAGGGATCGGAAGGACATATCAGAATATTGAGCTCTTCCCGGGGATCACCGTATTGGCCAATATGCTTTTGGCCCGGCATCTCTACTGTGACTATGGCATTGGAAAGGCTTCTCTCTTCTCCCCATCGGTTCGCAAGGAAGAGGTTCGTCACCGCCAGGTCTTGGAAGAGCTGATCGATTTTCTTGAGATGCAGTCCATTCGTAAGAAGACGGTCGGCTCCCTGCCTTATGGATTACGGAAAAGGGTTGAACTGGGTCGGGCATTAGCGCTGGAACCCAAGCTTCTGGTCCTCGACGAACCCTTTGCCGGCATGACCCTTGAAGAGAAGGAGGACATGGTCAGGTTTTTGCTCGAGTTGAACTCGGCATGGGGGCAGACCATCATCCTGGTCGAGCACGATATGTCGGTCGTGATGAGCATCTCGCAGCGCATTATGGTTTTGAATTTTGGAGAGAAGATCGCAGAGGGTGCTCCGGAGGTGATCCAGAACCATCCTGAAGTGATCAAGGCCTATCTGGGTGAGACGACAAAATTCTAAATGGAATGTTGGAATATTGGAATGATGGTTGAAAAAATCTTTTGAGAGATTGTAACTTGCACCCAATATTCCGGCCTTCCATTATTCCGAACCATTAATTGGAGTGGAGCTGGATCGATATGGCAGTTGAAAAGAGAGAGCGGGTCGAGCAGGATACTTTGTCCTCCTTAACTCAACATACCCTTCCGCAGATCTTATTCAAACAGGCCAATCGGTTGGGATCGGATCACATCGCGATCCGGGAGAAGATGTACGGGAGATGGCTGGCGTATAGCTGGGAGGACTATCTCCGTTACACGAAACATACGGCTTTGGGTTTGTTGGCCATCGGCCTCAGACGGGGCGAAAACATCGGCATCATCACCGACAACCATCCGGAGTGGCTCTTCACCGAGATGGGAGCCCAAGCCATCGGTGCGATCACGGTCAATCTCTTTACCTCCTCCATTGCCAAGGAACTGGCGGTGATGCTCAATCGTATTCAAGCGGTCTATGTGATCGCTCAAGACCAGGAGCAGGTCGATAAGCTCCTGGAGACGAAAGAAGAACTGCCCCATGTGAGAAAGGTGATCTATATCGATCCCACGGGCATGAGGAGTTATTCCGGTAACCCCTGGCTGATGAGCTTTCAGGAGCTTCTCAAACTGGGTGAGAAATTGGAGAAGGCCGAGCCCCATCGGTTCGAAGAGGAGCTATGGAAGGGAAGACCGGAAGAGGTAGCCTTGATGATCATGACCTCCGGGACAACCGGGATACCAAAACTGGCCATGATCTCCCATCGCAGTTTCACCGAGATCGCACGGAAATGGGTTGAGACAGCGCCCATCGGGCCCGGGGATAACTGGATTTCCATCACCCCGACGGCATGGATTGTGGATCAGATGTGGGGAATGGGCGTTTCGCCGCTGACCGGCATGACCATGAACTTCCCTGAGACCCTGGAGACCCAGGCGGAGGATTTTCGCGAGATCGGACCGGTCGTGGTCATCACCTCTTCAAGGTTTTGGGAAGAACTGGCCTCCAAGATCAGAGTAAAGATTGCTGACGCAAGTTTCATCAAACGAAGACTCTTCGGGCTGGGCGAAAGGATCGGAGGCGCAGTGGTGGATCGGGAGTCTAAAAAGGAGGCGGTGCCGTCCTATTTGCACCTGCTTCATAGAATGTTTTCTAAGATCGTCTATCGTCCGTTACTGGATCGGGTGGGATGTTCCCAGATCCGCGCGGCCATTACCGGAGGGCATCCGATCAGTCCGGATGTGATACGATTCTTTCGTGCGAAGGGACTGAATCTGAAACACGCCTATGGCCTCACAGAGGGAGGAGGAGTCTTTCAAGTTCAACCGGATAAAGAGGTCAAACCGGAGACGGTTGGGAAACCCCTGCCTCGAACCGAGATCAGGATTGCAGAGGATCAGGAAGTCCTTGTCAGGACCCCCTCCTGTTTCGTGGGCTATTATCAGGACCAAGAGGCCACGAATAAGGCCCTGAGGGATGGCTGGCTTCATACGGGGGATGCGGGTTATATCGACGACGATGGCCATCTTCTCATCATCGGCCGCAAGGAAGAGATCATGCGGACCAGAGGAGGGGAGGCCTTTTCACCCGACTTTATTGAGACGAGGCTGAAATTCAGCCCCTTTATTAAAGAGGCCGTTGTTTTTGGCGAAGGCCGTGACTATATCACAGGGTTCATCAATATCGATTTTGGAAACGTTGGGAGCTGGGCAGAGGATCGGATGATCCCCTATACGACCTATACCGACCTCTCTCAACAACCGCCGGTGGAGGAGCTGATCCTCGGTGAGGTCCGCCAGGTGAATACCCAACTTCCAAGGCCGATGAGGATTAAGAAGATCATTCTCCTCTACAAGCTCCTCGACGCGGACGATGAGGAGCTGACCCGAACGGGAAAGGTGCGGAGAAAGTTCGTCTATGAACAGTACCTCAAGCTGATCGAGGCGATGTATAGGGATGAAAAGG
Organism: Syntrophaceae bacterium; assembly: GCA_013388635.1. Taxonomy (GTDB): domain Bacteria; phylum Desulfobacterota; class BSN033; order BSN033; family UBA1163; genus JACAEX01. The sequence goes on from JACAEX010000067.1 coordinate 29,390, forward strand.
AGTTGGAGGTGACCGGGAAGGTTCGCTACCGGGACGGGCATGTTGGGACCATTACGACGAAAGTAAAGATATTAACGGTGGAATAGGAGGCTCGAGACGATACAATTCCAATAACCAAATTTCAATTACCAAACGATGATTTTAAGAAATGAGTTTGGGTATTAATCGATTGGTGATTGGAAATTAGTTGATTATTGGTGCTTGATGTTTGGAATTTGTCCCAAAGGGGGTTGTTATGGAATTTTTTCTTCAACTCTTGATTCAGGGATTGTCCGTGGGTTTCCTCTACGCCCTTGCTGCCCTCGGCTTTGTCATGATTTTTAAGTCCTCGAGCGTCCTCAATTTTGCTCATGGGGAGTTACTGGCGATCGGGGCTTTCATCTTCCTGGTCTTCTCCGTCCGGCTGAACCTCCCGATCCCCATCGCCTTTCTATTCACGCTGGCCGGGACCTTTGCGATGGGATTTGTGATCGAGCGTCTCTTTTTGCGGCCCTTGATCGGTGAGGCGCTGATCGAAGTGATCATGCTCACCGTGGGGCTGGCCGCCATGTTCAAAGGGCTCCTGCTGGTCATCTTCGGAGGGAATCTATTTAATTATCCTGACTTCCTTCCCAAAGCCCTGACCATCGAGTGGGGGGCGATCACGATTCCGCCCGTCTATGTCGCTTCCTTTATCATCGGTATCATCTTCCTTTCGATCTTCGGATTCTTTTTCAAGTACTCGTCTCAGGGGATTTATATGAGGTCTGTGGCGGATAATCAGCCTGCTGCCCTCTCCTTAGGGGTCCATGTGAGGAGGGTCTTTGCCATGTCCTGGGCGATCGCGGCGCTGGTTTGTGCGCTCAGCGGGATCATTCTGGGGATCATGAACGGGATCAACGTCCACGATATCAGCATCATGGGCCTGAAGGTCTTCCCGGTCGTCATTCTCGGAGGACTGGAGAGCATTGGCGGAGCGATCATCGGAGGGCTGATCATCGGGTTGCTCGAAACCTTTACGGGCGGCTATCTCTCCACTTCGCTCAAGGAGGTCATCCCTTACGTGGTCCTCGTATTCATCTTGCTGGTGAAACCCTATGGGCTTTTTGGGCTGGTGGAGATTGAGCGGGTGTAAACATGAAGGATAAGGAGATAGAGCGATTAAGAGAACGATGGACGTTAAACGATGAACCATAAAGAAAAAACAAGGCGTTCATGGTTCATCGTTCATTGTCCATAGTTACGAGGTTAAAAGAATGCGGAGACTGAGATTTCATCCCTGTGGAAATTTTAAGGAGCGGTACGAGGAGGAGCTGACCATCTTCACAACCGACTTCGGAAGGTTCTGGTTACTGGTCGGGCTCCTCATCCTCTTTGTGGTCATCCCCTTCCTCAGCAAGCCCTACCTTTTATATGTCATCAATCACATCGGGATGGCTGCCATTGCTGCCATCGGCCTCAACATCCTGATCGGATATACCGGCCAGATCTCCCTTGGCCATGGTGCTTTTTTCGGTGTGGGGGCGTATGCAGCCGCTATTCTTGGAACAGCTGGAGGTTTTCCATTCTGGCTTTCGGTGATCGCTGCAGGTGTGATCACCGCATGGGTGGGTATGCTCTTCGGGATTCCATCGGTTCGTCTCAAGCACCTCTACCTGACGATTGCCACCCTGGCTGGCCAGTTCATTCTTCAATACCTCTTTGTCCAGTGGGAAAGCCTGACCAAAGGGCCTGAAGGGATCATGCTGCCCCGGGCGACCCTCTTCGGAGTCGATGTGAAAGGGGATCGGGCTTTCTATTATGTGATCTTCGTCTCTTTTGTCATCCTGACGTGGATCGCTGTCAACCTCGTGCGCACCCGATATGGCCGTGCCTTTATCGCGATCCGAGACAATGATAGGGCAGCCGAGGGCATGGGCATCCCCATCTTTCGTTACAAGCTTCTCTCTTTCGCCATCAGCTCCTTCTACGCCGGGTTCGCCGGAGGGCTTTCGGCCTACTACATCGGCAGCATCACTCCCGAGCCGTATACGTTATTTCTCTCCGTAGAGTACATAGCGATGATCATCATCGGAGGCCTGGGGAGTATCCCGGGTTCTGTGTTCGGCGCGATCTTCATCACCCTTTTAAATGAGTTGCTAAGCCATGCCACGGAGTTCTTTATGAATATCGGGGCCCTCACCAAGATCGCCCTTACCATTGCACCTCTAAGGGAGTTCGTCTTTGGATTGGCGATCGTCTTTTTTATCATCTTTGAACCCAAAGGCTTGGCAGAGGTATGGCGAATCATCAAGTCGAGCTTTAAACTCTGGCCCTTTTCCTATTGAGATCTCGGTCTCCTCCTTATCGCTTGGAGGCTGTGTCGTAATTGTGATAAGAGACGGATGTCGGCAGGACAGGCAGTCAGGCTTCTCAGCTTTAGGATGCGGTCGTTTAGAGTCATCGGTCATCATCCTTCTTAGGGATGAAATGCTTTTCATGGGCTTGGGGCTGAGAAATTGAACCAATAAAAGGTTTCCGCCCTAAGGCTTTGTCACCTGATCGCCTGTCCCATTTTGGAACAGAGGTGAGGCTCTTATGGAAGACAATATCCTGCTTCAGCTCAATAACATTTCCGTCGTTTACTCCGATGTGATCCAGGTGCTCAAAGGGGTTTCGCTGGTCGTTAAGAAAGGGCAGATCGTCTCCCTGCTCGGCAGCAATGGCGCCGGCAAGACCACGACCCTGAAGGCGATCTCCGGGCTGCTCAAGCCGGAGAATGGGAAGGTGACAGAGGGCAACATCGTTTACGAAGGCCATCTGATCCAGAATTCAGCTCCCGAACAGATCACCCGGCTTGGGATCATTCAGGTTTTAGAGGGCCGCCAACCCTTTAAGTATCTGACGGTTGAAGAGAATCTGCGGGTGGGGACAGCCACGCGATGGGGTAAGCCTTACAAGAAGGATCTTGAACTGGTCTACCACTACTTTCAACCCCTGGTGGCTCGGAAAAACAGGTTGGCCGGATATTGCAGCGGGGGTGAACTCCAGATGCTCGTCATGGGACGAGCCCTGATGGCCCACCCCAAACTCCTGTTGCTGGATGAACCGTCGCTGGGTTTGGCCCCTTTTCTGGTCAGGGAGATTTTTGAGATCGTGAAGAGGATCAACGAAGAACAACGGACCACCATTATGCTGGTGGAGCAGAATGCCAACATGGCCCTCCTGATCGCCCACTACGGATATGTGATGGAAAATGGCAAGATTGTGATGGAGGATGAGGCCAAAAAGTTGAGGGAGAATCCGGATGTGAAGGAATTTTATCTCGGAACAGCAGCCTCAGGAGTGCTCAAGTCCTATAAAGAGGTGAAGTCTTATAAGAGGCGTAAGCGCTGGCTATGATACGGATGGAGGCTGAAGGAGCATCCCGATAGAAAGGGACTTGAGGTGAGAGGTGAAGCGGTTCCTCCTCAAACCTTGCCCTGAAAAGCTTTCCAATGAAAGGCCCTCAAGAAGACCGACCCATCATTTCGCTATTCCATTATTCCCCTCTTGCCGGAGGAGAGGTCTGATGAACAGTCTGGATATCCATATCGGAGAGATGTTGGCGAGAAATGCACGGTTGTATCCCGAAGAGGTGGCCCTGATCGAGAGAAATCCCACCGAGCGTAAGAGAAGGGAGATCACGTGGAGGCAGTTCGATGAGCAGGCCAACCGATTTGCCAATGTCCTTCTGAAGAAAGGGATAAAGAAGGGCGACCGGGTGATCCATCTCATGATGAACTCCCTGGAGTGGCTGATCGCTTACTTCGGCATCGTTCGCACAGGGGCGTGGGCCGTCCCTCTCAACTTTCGATTTACGGCCGGGGATATTAAATACTGTTGCGATGTGGCAGAACCTCAAGGTCTGATCTTCGGCGAGGAGTTTATCGATCGGATCGATCAGATCAAGGATGAGCTTCCTACCGTCAAGCATTACATCTCTGTCGGTAAAGAGGGCCCAAATTATGCAGAGCCTTTCGATCGGATAGTTGAAAAATCTACTCCCACGCCTCCCAGTGTTGAGATCCTTCTCAGCGATCCCTGTGGCCTCTACTTTACCTCCGGTACCACGGGTCAACCGAAACCCATTCTGCTGACCCATAAGAACATGGTCTGCGCCTCCATTACGGAGAACGCTCATCATCATCAGACCAGAAAGGATAATTTCATCCTGATCCCTCCCCTCTATCATACCGGGTCGAAGATGCATTGGTTCGGAAGCCTGATTGTCGGAGGGAAGGCAGTGATTCTGAAAGGGATTTCACCGGAGGCGATTCTGGAGGCCATCAGCGAAGAGAAGGCGACGCTGATCTTCCTTCTCGTCCCATGGGCTCGAGACATCCTTTTAAAACTTGACAGCGGAGAGCTGAAGCTGAAGGACTATCAGCTCAGCCAATGGAGGCTCATGCATATTGGGGCTCAGCCTGTTCCGCCCTCATTGGTCAAGCACTGGAAAGAGTACTTCCCAAAGATGGCCTATGATACGAACTACGGTTTGAGTGAATCGACCGGACCGGGCTGCGTCCATCTGGGCATAGAGAATGAGCATAAGGTCGGAGCGATCGGTCTTCCTGGGTTCAACTGGGAGGCTCGGATTGTGGACACAGAGGGAAACCCGGTCACCATGGGAGAGGTGGGAGAACTGGTCGTCCGCGGGGATGGGGTGATGAGGGAGTACTACAAAAACCCTGAGGCCACAGCCAGGACCCTCAGGGACGGATGGTTGTACACTGGCGATATGGCCAAACAGGATGAAGAGGGTTTTATCTATCTCGTCGATCGAAAAAAGGATCTGATCATCTGCGGTGGCGAGAATGTCTTTCCCGTCGAGGTGGAAGACTTTCTCCACAGCCATCCGAGCGTGAAGGATGTGGCAGCCATCGGATTCCCGGATGAACGTCTGGGTGAGGTGGTGGGGGTGATCATTGAGGTCGTTCCAGGAAAGGTTCTGACTGAAGAGGAGGTCAGCCGGTATTGCGAGCAACTGCCGAAGTATAAGAGACCGAAGAAGATCCTCTTCGGTGAGGTCCCCCGCAACCCAACAGGAAAGATCGAGAAGCCGAAGCTGCGAAAGAAGTATATCGGAACAGAAGAGGCCTTCAAGATATAATCCATGATATCGCTCTCGCAATAAAGAGGGGTTTGGACAGAGGGTCTCCTCTGTCTGCAAGGTTCTGTTTACGGCCTACCCTGAGTTTTAGCTCAATCAGGTCTTGAATCGAAACAGCTGGTATCTTCTCGTCCTTGAGTTCAACCTTAATCGGCCTGCTTTTCAGCTCCCACCCTGCTCAGTTCTTTAAATATGTTTGAGGTTTCGGCTCCGTTAATCAAACCCGCCTGAAGAGTCGAGACCAATCTATCAGAGGCAGCGGGAAAGCCCGGTGGGATTTGACAAAGTTGAGCAAAAGCGGATAATTTGGAGAAGATGAAGGAGATCGTCGAAGTCGCTGTTGGCCTTCCTGTGTCCAGGAGGTTTCATTACCGGATCCCTGAAGAGATGAGAAATTCTCTTCAGGTCGGGATGAGGGTGCTTCTTCCTTTTAAGGGAAGGAAGGTCACAGGTTTTGCCATTGACCTTCTCGACCGTCCTCCCAAAGAGGCAGAGGAGAAGTTACGAGAAGTAGAGGACATCCTCGATGAGGTCCCCCTGATCGACCCGAAGATGCTTAGCTTCTACTGCTGGATTGCGGATTACTACCTCTATCCGTTGGGTGAGGTGATCAAGACCGGTCTTCCCCCGGGTCTTCATCTGAAGAGCGAACCGATCCTCAGCCTCACCCGGCTTGGAAAGGAATCGTTGTCTCGAAAGGGTTTGGGACCGACCGAAGAGAGGGTATTCGGAGAGGTTGAGAGATTTGGGAAGGTATCGTTGAGAAAGATTTTGAAAAAGTTCTCTGGAGAGGTGACCAGATCTCAACTCTTTTCATGGAAGAAGAGAGGCCTTCTCAATATTGATCCGGGCCTGGAGGATAAGGAGGTAAGACCCAAAATAGAGAAGGTGATCCAGTATCGAGGGGCCGCACCAGAGGGATCTCTGCCGAGAAAGCAGGCAGAGATTCTGAAATGGTTGGAGGAGAGGAAAGAGGTCTCCTATTCCGAATTGTGCAAAAGGTTTGGATCGCCATCCAGGACGATCCAATCCCTCCATGCCAAGGGATTCGTGGATATCTCTCACAGGGAGGTCTATCGCGATCTCTCTCTTCAACCCGAATTGAGGCCGTACCCAAGACCTGAACTCACTTCTGAGCAAGAGGCCGCCCTCGAGGAGATCTTGAACGGGGTTCGTGAGAGACGATTCGCCCCTTACCTGATCCACGGTGTGACAGGGAGTGGAAAGACCGAGATCTACCTTCGGGCTATCGAAGAGGTTCTAAACCAGGGCAGGGAGGCCATCGTCCTCGTTCCGGAAATCTCCTTGACCCCCCAGCTCCTCTCCCGATTTCAGAATCGCTTTGGAGAAAGACTGAGCCTCCTTCACAGCAGGCTTGGGAGAGGAGAACGCTATGACCAATGGAGAAAGATCTGGAAGGGTGAGGTGAAGATTGCCCTCGGTGCTCGGTCTGCCATTTTCGCACCCTTCAAGAATGTCGGCATCATCATTGTGGACGAAGAACACGACCCATCCTACAAACAGGAGGAGAAGTTAAAATATCATGCGAGGGATCTGGCAGTCGTTCGGGCCCAAAGGGATGAGGCCACGCTCCTTCTGGGATCGGCCACTCCTTCGTTAGAATCTTTTCATAACGCAGAGAAAGGAAAATTCCGGCTTCTCACAATCTTAGAGAGAATCGAGGGAAGGCCCCTTCCTAAGGTTGAGATAGTCGATATGAGGGGAGAAAAGGGTCTTCTTTCGGAAAAGTTGAGGGCAGCGCTCCAAAAGAATATCGAAGAGAAGAGGCAGAGCCTCCTCTTCCTCAACCGGCGGGGGTTTGCCAATTTCATTCTCTGTCCGGATTGTGGGAACACCTTTAAGTGTCCGAATTGCAGTGTCACCCTGACCTACCATCTTCGGGATCGTTCTCTTCAATGCCACTATTGTGACTACCGGGTCCCGGCCCCAGGAGACTGTCCGAAATGCGGAGGCCATCGGCTCCAGGGAATGGGAGTGGGGACAGAACGCCTGGAGCAGGAGATCCGATCCCTCTTCCCGATGGCTGAGGTGGGAAGAATGGATCGGGATACGACCTCTCGGAAGCGTTCTCACCAGGAGATTCTCAAGGGTCTGGAATCGGGAAAGACCGACATCTTGGTAGGGACCCAGATGATCGTCAAAGGGCATGACTTCCCAAATGTGACCCTTGTGGGCGTTGTCTCTGCAGATACGTCCCTCCATTTTCCCGACTTCCGTTCAAGCGAGAGAACCTTTCAGCTTCTCACCCAGGTGGCAGGAAGGGCAGGAAGGGGAGAGGCCTTTGGAGAGGTGGTGGTTCAGACCTTCAACCCGGAACATTACAGTATTCAGAGGGCAAAGGATCACGACTTCATCGGATTTTATCAGGAAGAGAGCCAATTCAGAAGGGCTCTGGGCTATCCCCCCTTCTCCCGGCTCATCAATTTCAGACTGTTTGGGAATAGCGAGAAGAAGACAGAGGTCGTTTCAGAGAAGATGGGCAGGATCGCACGAGATCTATTGAAGAGTGGCTATGGGAAGGGAGTGGAGATCTTAGGACCGAGCGTTGCACCCTTTGCCAAGATGAAAGGAAAATTTCGGTGGCAGATGTTGGCCAAAGGCAAGAGCCCATCCTTTCTGCACCAATTTGCACAAGAATTGGCCGTTCGATTGGAGAAAGAAGCCAAAGAGAAAGGGGTGACCCTGGATATTGATGTCGATCCGGTGTTCATTCTATAATGAACAATCTTCCTCTTTTTGATGAGCGGGATGTTTCCCTATTCATCCTTTCTGTGAGGAAAGGGAGTTTCACTACAGGAGACGTGGTTACAGAGAAACCAAGAGATGGAGGTTTGGAGTGGTTGAAGCAAGGGTTAAGGTCGGAGGCATCATGTCCAATGCAAGCCTGGCAATGGTGAATATTTACTCAATCCGGGGAAGGCCTGATGTGCCGAGCATTGTTCTCCATACTCTTGGAGAGAAGAACATCAATATCGAATTCATTGTCCATACCCTTGATCTTGAGGGAAACGGAAACCTCACCTTCTGCATCGATCGCAAAGACCTGGAGCCAACCTTGGAGTTGCTCGAAGGGATTAAATCTCTGATGGAAGCGAAGGCGATCTCCTCTCGTCCTGATGTGGCCGTGGTCAGCGTTTTTGGCCCCCACTTCAGGGAAAAACCTTTCATCTCTGGCCTCATCTTGAATGCCTTAGGGATATCGGGAATCCATATCTTGGCGATCAGCACTTCGATCTCAAGTTGTTCCTGTTTGATTCAGGTGGATCAGTTGGAGGATGCCATGAGGGCCCTTCATCAGACCTTTGAGGCTCCCCACCAGGTCACGAGGTTTGCACCGTGAGCAGGTAAATTCACGAAACCCGAAACGAGCCCGAGTGTTCAAAATAATAATGACCCAAACGGATAAGATAGTTTTGAATTTCGATGCTTGGATTTCGGATTTTTATAGGGGATTTTATGGAAAAAGCACTTGAGAGATTGGCTGAGCAGATCCTTTCTTTCGATGAGGCCTCCCTTGCCAACCTGAGGGAGAAGTACCGGTTGAGGATTGAGGATTTTGATGGCACAAAGGATTGGGAGAGGGCGGTCATCATTTACTGCTTGATCAATGCGGTCAGCATGAAGAACACCCTCTTTAACGAAAATGTACTAAAGAGGATGAAGGAGAGGGAACGGGAGTCATCCCGGTCCGGCCCCCGGGGTAAAAGGCAAGAGCGTCCTGATTTGAAGCGAATCAAATAATGAGACTTCTTCCACTTCCCTTTCCCATGGAGAGGCAGGAGGGTTGATCGCTGACCATTTTAGCTTTCAGGCTGGGATATTGCTGGTCGGGGTTTTGACGACCTTATCCTCTGGTTTTGTCAGATTCTTGGGAAGGGCAGGTATGGAGTGAAGATAAGCCCATTCGGTAGAGGCCGACGTATCCGGATGAACTTTTAGCTTGACATTTTTAGTTTTTTTGTGTTAGCATGTGAAATGTCATCACAAGGAGGCGTGATGAAATTGTTCCAAGGAGGCAGGTATGGAGATCAGATTACCAGATATACGTGTGGACCACCCCCCCCATCGGTACCATTACAAAAAGAATCGTAGCCACTTCCTCCCAATACTCTCCAAGGCAACCCTCTTCATCATCGTCTTTCTCCTCTGCTTTCACCTCCCAGATTTCGTTTCCGGACAATACGGCCGGAAGCAGACCATCCAGGAGATTCTATCGGTTTTGGAGAGGCACCAGACAGGGCTTGCGGCGATAACAAAGGAGGAGCTTGCCGAGGTGATTTATGAGGAGGCTGTCCGTCACAACCATGACCCGAAATTAATCATGGCCCTCATCTACACTGAAAGCGAGTTCTTCAACTGGGCTGTCTCGGAGAAGGGAGCCAAGGGGTTAATGCAGATCATGCCTTATGTGGCGGAGTCGATTGCCAAAGAGCTGGGCATTGAATGGGCTGGCGACAGAACCCTTTTCAACCCCTATCTCAATATAAGGATGGGAATTTACTACCTTTCCCGGCTGATTCTCGATTTTAGGGACCTGAAGGTTGCCCTGACTGCCTATAATTATGGTCCCACCTATGTGAAGGGCCTTATTGAGAGGAGGGAGCGAATCCCGGGCAACTATTACCGCAGAGTCGTTGATACCTATCGAAATATTTAGTCTTCCGGAAGGGGGGATTCATCCGCCCGGAGCAGGCGAGCAAGAATCCCCTCTCCACCCTCGCGGCCCGAAACTGAGGTTTCCCGCACCTGTAAATCTGATCCCCTTCCAAATTGAACAGATAGAATCTGTTATGATTTTATGGTAAGTTATAATTGAGCCGAGAAGATTCTGAGCCCGAGGGGAGAGCAAAAAGATGGCCTTTCGTCCTTCTTACCTCAGCCTTTTCGAGAAAGGGGAGTTGAAGAGACGAATCAGCCGGCTTGAGGAGTTCCTTCGAGAATGTCGGCTCTGCCCGAGGGAGTGTCGGGTCGACCGCTCGAATGGAGAGCTGGGCTACTGTGGAGCTCCCTCAGAGCTGATGGTCTCGAGCGCTTTTCCCCATTTTGGCGAGGAGCCCCCCCTGGTCGGGCGTCACGGTTCGGGAACGATCTTCCTCACCCACTGCAACCTTCGCTGCGTCTTCTGCCAGAATTATGACATCAGCCATTTTGGCAGGGGTGAACGGATCACCTCCTCTGAGATGGCACGGGCTATGGTGAGACTTCAGGAGATGGGCTGTCACAACATCAACTTCGTCACCCCCACCCACTATGCCCCTCAGATCGTCGCCTCCCTTTTAGAGGCGATTGAGATGGGGCTTCGGCTGCCCCTCGTGTACAACTGCTCTGGATACGAATCGATAGAGGTGATCCAGCTCTTGGAGGGGGTGATCGATATCTACATGCCGGATGCAAAATATATGGATCCGAAATTTTCAGAGAAGTTCTCCAATGCGCCAGACTACCCCGAGGTCTTAAGGAAGGTCCTGAAGGAGATGCACCGTCAGGTGGGGGATCTGAAGATCAATGCCTCCGGGATTGCTGAAAGGGGCCTCCTGATCAGACACTTAGTGATGCCAAATGGCATCGCCTCTTCTGAGGCAGTCCTCAAGTTTATCGCTGAGGAGGTCTCTCCGCACTCCTATGTCAATATCATGGCACAATACCGGCCGGAGTATAAGGCGCATGAGTACCCGGAGATCGACCATCGGGTCACCCATAAGGATTATTTGGAGGCCATCCAGATCGCAAAACGGTTCCGTCTCTATCGAGGGTTTTAACTCTTAGGCAGGGCTGGATCTGCGCATCACGGTAATCCATTCGAAATCATATCCAGGTCCATGCCTGTTAGAGGAGATCGAATGGGATCAGACAAGATCCTGCGAGAGATCCGATCCCTTAAGAAAAGGGTTGAGCAGCTCTCCAAAGAGATTGAATCGATCAAGGCCGCTTCCTCGGAAGAGTCCTCCGTCGAGAAGATCCTCAGGATGAGAGGGATCGAGGTCTTCCGGAAAGACCCTAAGGATCGGCTCTTCTTTCCTCCTGATCTCTCTGTCTTTGACCAGACCCGATTCTATGAGATGATGAAGAGATACTCCTTTCGGCTCGTATTGAGAGATATGATCAAACATCAGGAGGGGTTTCGGGTTCCAGATCTGACGCACTACTGCTCACCAAGGGTGGCGAAGGGGTACTGTGAGGTGCTCTGTGAGGTGGGAGCGATCGTAAAAAATGGGAAGGAGAATTACCGCACCCGGGTCTCTCCTCTTTATAGTTTCGGTCCGACCCTGGAGTGGTTTATCGCAGAGATGTTTAAAAGGGAATTTGCCTCGCCTGCGATTTACGGGGTGAACCTGAAGAAGACCGCCTCGGGTGGTGACTACGATGTCATCGCCTCGTGGAATCAAAGGCTGGTCTATGTCGAAGTGAAGTCTTCTCCACCGAGGGGCGTTGAACCGAGCGAGATCTCCACATTCTTTTCCAGAATGGAAGACCTCCTGCCGGAGGTGGCCATCCTCTTCAACGATACCCAGCTCAGGATGAAGGATAAGCTGGTCGTGATGTTTGAGGAGGAATTGGAGAGGAGGTACGGGAACGAGTCAGGGACCCTTTATCCCGTCAAAAGGCTGGTGGAGGAACTCTTTCATGTCCGGCATCGCCTCTTCATTGTGAACAGCAAGAAGGATGTGGTTGAGAATTTCCAGACCTGTCTCAAAGATTATTTAAGATACATAGGAGGAATGCCGTGAACCTCAAAGGTTCTAAAATTCCAAATCACAAATAAACTCAAACCGCCAATTTCAAATACCCAAATAGATTTTTTTCGAATTTAGGTGATTGGAATTTATTTGGAATTTGGTGCTTGGGATTTGGTGCTTCCATCTGGCCATATCCGAAGCATCACATCGCAGCTCAATCTTTTATCGCTCATATGGGAGTTGAGGATGAAGAATAAAGAACTGGCTGACCTTTTTGGGAAGATGGCAGACATCTTGGAGTTTAAGAATGACAATCCCTTTAAGATCAGTGCCTACCGAAAGGCCTCCCGGATCATCGGCGATCTCACAGAGGATATTGAGGAGATTGCTGAGAGCGGAAAGCTCAAGGATGTCCCGGGGATCGGGCAGGGGATGGCTGAGAAGATTGTCGAATATCTGAAGACCGGAAAGGTTTCCAAATATGAGGAGGTGAAAAAAGGGGTATCGGATGAGCTGATTGCCATCATGGAGATTCCTGGCATGGGGCCAAAGACCCTTTCGATGATCCATAAGGAGAAGGGGATCGGTAATCTCTCCGAACTGGAGAAGGCCTTGGAGGATGGGTCCCTGATCGGACTTCCTGGAATTGGTGAGAAGAAGGTCGAAAATATAAAACGGGGGATTCAGCTCCTTAAGCAGAGCAAGGGCAGGATGAGTCTGGGCATCGCCTTTCCTGTGGCCAGGCGCATTGTCCAGGCCCTGAGGGAGAAGACCGGATCACAAAAGATTGAGTGGGCAGGTTCGCTGCGAAGGATGCGGGAGAGTATCGGAGACATCGACATCCTGGCCACTGGCCCGGATCGAGAAAAGATCGTTCATACCTTCACCCATCTTCCCGAGGTCAGAGAGGTCCTGGCCTCTGGAGAGACGAAGGCCTCTGTGATTGTGGAGGGAGGCATCCAGATCGACCTCCGGGTCGTTGAGGAGGATTCCTACGGCGCAGCCCTTCAATACTTCACAGGATCGAAGGCTCATAACATCCATCTGAGAGGGATTGCTAAGACCAAAGGGATCAAGATCAACGAGTATGGAATTTTTAAGGGTGAGAAGAGGATCGGAGGAAAAGAAGAAGAAGATGTCTACCGTGGCCTCGGAATGGAGTGGATCGAACCCGAACTCCGGGAGGACCGCGGAGAGATTGAGGCCGCTCAGGAGAGGCGACTCCCCAAACTGGTTGAAGAACCCCAAATCAAAGGAGACCTTCACGTCCACTCAAAATGGAGCGATGGGACGTCGTCCATTGAAGAGATCGCCCGAGCGGCTCAGAAGAGAGGCTATCAATACGTGGCGATCTGTGACCACTCGAAGTCCCTGAAGATCACCCATGGTCTTGATGAGTCGAGATTGATGAAACAGATGGAGGAGATCGATCGGATCAATGAAAGATTGAAGGGGTTCCAGATTCTCAAAGGGACAGAGGTCGATATCCTCAGCGATGGAAGACTGGACTTATCGGAAAAGGTGTTAGAGAAACTGGATCTTGTGGTCGCAGCCGTTCACAGCGGGTTCAAACAGGACAGGGAGAGGATCACAAAAAGGATCGTGCGAGCTTTGGAAAATCCCCTCGTCCATATCTTCGCCCACCCCTCCGGACGGTTGTTAGGAGCGAGGGACCCCTATGAGGTTGAGATCGAGGAGGTGATGGAGGCTGCGAGACGATACGGAAAGGCATTGGAGATCAATGCCTACTTTGAGCGGCTCGATCTCGATGACATCCGCTGTCGCAAAGCAAAAGAGATGGGGGTCCGGATGGCCATCGGGACCGACGCTCACCACCTCGACCAGATGTGGATGATCAGTCTGGGAGTGGCCGTTGCCAGACGGGGATGGCTCGAAAGCAGAGATGTGCTCAACACCATGTCCCTCAAAGAAATCCTAAAATGGTGCCAGAGGAAATAAGGTGGATAAAGGGATAGGGTGATGGGGAGATCAGGTGAAAAAAGGAGTGGATTGGTTGATGGTAGATTTCAGATGCTGGAATTTGGTAAAAGTGCTTGTCTTTAGAGTACTTACTGCCGACATAAAATAGAAATGCTCTTGATGTTATTTTCGAGTAATGCAATAATGAAATCAACAAGCCTCTGATACTCCGGGGAATAATTTGATGAAGATGAAAAAGAAGGTTCGTCAACTTATCGATTGTCTGCTTGCCTACGAACCCGAACGGTTATATCTTTTTGGTTCCTGGGCTCGGGGGGAAGAGGATGAATTAAGCGATATGGACCTCGTCGTGATCAAGAGCACACCTTCTCCTTTCTTTGCACGTTTGGAGGAAGTTTCTGATTTCATTCCTCCGGAGGTAGGAGGATTGGATATCTTGGTGTATACCCCGGAGGAATTTGCAGAGATGTTAAAGGAAGGGAATGCTTTTGCAGAAATGATTGCAGAGGAGGCTTCTCTTATTTATGATCGGCAAACGAAAATCTGAAGCTAAACGCTGGTTTCAACAGGCCTATTATGATCTTCACGCGGCTCGCTGGAATATCAAGGGAGGATTCTACGATACAGCATGTTTTTTAGCGCAGCAGGCTGGTGAGAAAGCACTGAAATCTCTTCTATATTATGAGGGAACACGGAGAATAGCACTGTTGACACACTCACTTGTTGAGATGATTCGAGAAGGAGAAAAAAGGGTGAAATCATTGGCTCCTCTTTTAGATCAAGCACGGGAGCTTGACCTTCATTACATCCCCTCTCGTTATCCCAATGGGCTACCCAGTGGATATCCTCACCAGTTTTATGGGAAGAAAGTTGCCCAGGAAGCTGTGACTGCTGCTGAGAAAATTTTTTCAGCTATTCGGAGCTTTTATCAGACAAAGGAAGAAAAAGAAATTTTGCAGATCGACGAAAAGTAAAAATAGAACGGATTCCTAATTTGAAGTTATTCACCCCTATTAATAGATTCTTTTAACCTTTTGAACTTTCTTATTCGTTTGACTTCGCCGCAAGACGGGCGATTTGAATCACCAGATTTTTAGAAGTGTTGATTTTAATTTTCCTGAAATACCTCAACAACTTGTTTTCCTCAGCAGATAGGTAAGGCGTAGGTTTCTCTGAGATTGCAGATGTTTTATGAGATTCAAAGAAATATGAAACAGGTACTGAAAGGGCATCTGCGACCACCTGGATATTTTCCACATTTAGTCTGTTTCTCCCATTTTCATACCTCTGCACCTGCTGATAGGTAACACCGAGTATTTCGGCCAGTTCTTCCTGCGATATTGGAAGCTCTATACGCCTCTTTTTAATCCTTTCACCAATTTCTCTGCTCGTCGTTATATTTTGTTTATAAAAATATGCCAGAATACCTCCCAGCTCTGCTGGGAGGATGAATGGCCCCCCTCTCCCCTGGTGGGAGAGGGTTAGGGTGAGGGGAAGATGATCTTATCATCACCCCCACCTCAATCCTCCCCCATCAAGGGGGAGGAAAGTTTTTGAGAGAATTGGATGCCTCGCAGCTCTGCTGCGGGGTACTTCACTTTGAGGCATTTGGATTTTATTAGTCCCCAATTCAGAACCAATGAAAGACTTGTTTGAATTCGTCCACGAATTGGGGGAAGGGGGCAGGAGTGAAGAAAACAAAGAAAAAATTGGGGATGGGTTCCTATTTTATAGTTGTTCGATTTGGGATTCGGCCCAAGCTACCACTGCCTCAGCAATTCGGAGGGCTTTCTTAAACTCTTCCTCAGTGACGGGTTCAAACGGACCTGGATATCTACTTTCCACAGAGTAATCGGTAAGCTCTGCCGAAGCCTTTATCTCTTCCGGTAGGATAATGCCTTGATTTTCGAGGAGGGTGATCAATTCAGCGATATCATGAACAAATCGAAAGGAAATTCCTCGTGCAAGGAGTACTGCTTTTAAGGCTTTTTCCACTGCCTGCTGGGTATCGAAACAGAGGTCTTCCCAAAGTACTTCCTCGGGCTTTGGTTGTTTTGACCGAATGAGATTGCTTTTGGCTCTTGTTAACCAAACACGAGGTGTGCCAAGCTTGCTTAGGTCACGCGGCATAAAGGACTCTTCCCTCTTTAAGTGCTGGTTGGATCACCATCCCCACATGATCTCTAAATTGCTCTATATCATCTTCTGTAACAACGATAATATCTGCCGCAAAGCCCACTCCTATTAAATTGCGGTAAATAGTTTGTGCAGTCTTACGCCGGTGTCCTCCAGAAGCAATAACTACGAGAAGATCAATATCACTATCTGGCCCCATTTTTCCATGCGTAGCGGACCCGAATAAAATAATTTTTTTCGGGTTCACACATTGGACGATCCTTCGCACGGTCTCAGCTAAAATTTCATCCGTAAAAAGAATATCCATATCTCAACTCCTATTACCTTTTTTATATACACTTAAATGAGGAGAATGTAAATGGCTTCATTCAAAGCCAGCGAAAGGTCTGTTTGATCTCTTCGACGAATTGGGGGAAGGGGGCAGGAGTGAAGGAGAGGATAAAGGCGAGGAAGGCGATCCCTCCAAGCAGCTTTCTCTTCCCGTCGAGGGGGGTTTGGTCATCCAATGGTGCTGGATGTCGGAAGCCGAAGAGGATGATCAGGATGAGCAGGAGAAGCCATCCGGGGTTGTAAAAGATGGTGATGAATGCCATGACCGCGATCGACATGAGAAAGATCGCTCGACTCCTTCTTCCGAAGAGGGCATAGGCAATATGGCCGCCATCCAATTGTCCAACCGGAAGGAGGTTCAGGGCAGTGACGAAGAGGCCCACCCACCCCGCATATCCGATGGGATGAAGAAGGACATCATAATTCTCAGGGACGTCGGCCATGACCAGACGCTGGATGAAAGAGAAGAGGAGCGGGTCTCCCAAGCGGATCGTCCCTTCCCTGAGCTGGGAGGCAGGGATCACCTCGGAGAGTTTTAGACCGATGACGATGGCAGGGAGGCTGAGCAGAAGGCTTGTCAAAGGTCCTGCCACACCCGTATCAAAAAGCGTCCTCCGCGAGGAGATCGTGCCCTGCATCCGGATGACTGCGCCCAGTGTTCCAAAAGGTGAAAAGGGGAATGGGAGAAAGAAGGGCAGGGTGGCCCTCATTCCATACCTCCGGGACATGAGATAGTGGCCCGTCTCATGCCCCAGAAGGATGAACATGATCGTGATCGAATAGGCAGGCCCTCCGACGACCATGGTGGAGGCCACTGTCAGGATGAAAAGCACGATATGGATGATGTTATGTCGCATGATGAATCATTTCTTCTTCTTGTGACGGTCCCGGTCCAACATCTTTTTGTGTTTGTGCTTTCTCATCTTCTTTCTCCGTTTCTTGACGACACTCCCCATGGTTCCCTCCTTGATAGAAAATCGATAAGCGCTCTGCGCAAAGCGGAATTCGTTATCAATCCACGATCACATTGGTCTGAGTCCTCAGGACACCGGAGAGCCCTTGAATCTTGGTTACGATGAAGTCCCCGAGGACATTGATGTCGGGCGCCTCCACCAAAACGATCACATCATAAGGCCCGGTCGTCGAATTCGCTCGCTTCACTCCTGGTATCTGAGATACCTCTTTTGCCACCTGCCTGGCAGCGCCTGCCGTACATTCGATAAAGACATAAGCCGAAATCGCCATAAGACCACCTCCTTCACCAGATAAGTTATCCCAAACCAGGTCTAATTTCAAGCTTAAAATTTGCGGATGCGTAATGTGTCGTTCTTGCGTGGAAGCCCACTGGGATCGGGCAGGTCCGAGGGGCTTATGAAAAATTTGATATAATCAAAAAAATTTAAATTTAAATAAAAAATACTTGACAGCCTTTTTAAAGGGGTCTATAAAGAACGTATGGTCTCCGACGAGATCAAACATGAGGTAAGGAAGCTTCATATCGGGAAGAAGATCCGGGAGCTTCGTAAGAGAGCGGGCCTGATCCTCCAGGATCTCTCTGATCGAACCGGCCTCTCCAAACCTCTTCTCTCCCAGATAGAAAAAGAGGTGGTCTCGCCTCCCATTGCCACGCTGCTCAAGATTTCGAAGGCCTTAAACGTTGATATCGGCTTCTTCTTTCAGGACAGTTCCCATGAGGAGAAGGTCGTATTCGTGAGAAGAGATGAGAGCAGAGCAATCGATTCAAGGTCCTTCGGCCGGGAGGAGGGCGGTTATTATTATGAGGCCCTTGCATATAAGAAATCGAAAAAATACATGGAACCGTTTTTAGTGGAGTTTAAGAGGAAGAGGGTTGAGAAATTATCCTTTTTAAGCCACGATGGCGAAGAGTTCATCTACCTCTTAGAAGGCACCCTGGAATTCAGGACAGAGAATGGACGATACATCCTTCAACCGGGAGATTCCCTCTATTTCGAGTCCTCAATCCCCCATGCCTATCGGTCACTGGAACGGAGGAATGCGAAGGCATTGACGGTCGTCTATCCGGCGCGATGAGATTTCCGAAAAAGAATGCTTGGGATGGCGGGTTCTCTGATCACACAGATTTTTGACGAAGGGAACGGAAAAAGGCTGAGGCGAAGAAGATGATCGAGATCCGATTTCATGGAAGGGGCGGACAGGGGGCTCAGGTTGCCTCCAAAGTCCTGGCGGTCGCATTTTTCCACGAGGGCTACTACGTCCAGTCCTTCCCTGCCTTTGGGGTGGAGCGGCGAGGAGCGCCGGTCATGGCGTTTCTGAGGGCCGACCAGAGGCCTGTCCAGCTGAGGGTCAATATTTATGAGCCCGACCATGTCGTCGTGCTTGATCCCACACTGATCGGAGCGGTGGACGTAACCTCAGGTCTTAAACCGAATGGGTGGATCCTGATCAATTCGCACCAAGCCCCTGACGCATTTGATCACCTGGGGAATTTTCAAGTTGCCACGGTACACGCCACCTCCATTGCCATCCGCAATGGGTTGGGTTCACGGACGAACCCAATTGTCAACACCGCCATTTTGGGAGCCTTTTCAAAGGCAACAGGGCTCGTCGGGATCGATTCGGTCGCCTTAGCCATCCGTGAAGAGCTTCAGGGAAAGAAGGATGAGAACGCCAAGGCGGCAAGAGAAGCCTATCACGAAGTCAAATACGAAATTCGAAGCACGAAATCCGAAACGGACACAAATTTTCAAAATAAAGATGACCTCGGCGAATAGAAGTCTTTCGAATTCAATAAAGGATGCTGTATTACCCAATGCATAGTTAAAGGTAAAAGATGGCCAAACAAATTCATTTCAATAAAGCCTCTGAGATGCCGGATGTCTCCACCTCCCTTGGGGATATGGACTGGAATAAGACAGGGGCATGGAGGACACAGCGTCCTTTTTATGAGGATAAGACCCCTCCTTGTAGTGTTGCGTGCCCGGTGGGGAATGACATTGCCGGGTTCATCCAGAAGATTGCGCAGGGAGATGTGGAGGGGGCCTGGAATCTGGTCAAGGAGGAGAACCCTTTTCCAGGGGTCTGTGGCCGGGTCTGTTTCCATCCCTGCGAGTCGAAATGTAATCGGGGGAGGTATGATGAGCCGATCTCCATCCACGGCTTAGAGAGGTTCGTCTCAGATTTTGCTTCGAGTCTGGGTCGGAAGATAAAAAAAGGATCGGGAGCGAGAAAGGAGAAGGTGGCTGTTATAGGGTCCGGGCCTGCGGGTTTGAGTTGTGCTTATCATCTGACAAGGCTTCATTATGAGGTCACGGTGTTTGAGTCGTCATCCTTCACAGGAGGGATGTTGAGGATAGGCATCCCTTCCTATCGATTGCCAAAGGAGGTTCTGGATAGGGAAATCTCGGAGATTGAGACCTTAGGGGTGGAGATCCGGACAGGAATTCCATTAGGAGAAGATTTGGGACTGGATGACTTGAGGGATTATCAAGCCGTCTTCATCGCCACGGGAGCCCATCGCAGTAGAGGCCTTCATATCCCGGGAGAGAAAGGAAGGGCCGTCCTCAGCGGTCTGGATCTCCTGCGACAGATCAACCTGGGCAAGCACGTCAGATTGGGAGATAAGATTGCGATCATCGGTGGGGGCAATACCGCCATCGATGTGGCACGATCCGTCATCCGGCTGGGAAAGAGGGCGACCCTTCTTTACCGTCGTTCAAGGGAGGAGATGCCCGCCTTTGAGGATGAGGTCATGGAAGCCCTCGAAGAGGGGGTGAAGATCAGATATCTGGTCAATCCCATCCGGATTGGACAGATCGATGGACTGAAGCGTCTGGAATGTCTGCGAATGGAACTGGGAGAGAAGGATGAGAGTGGTCGGAGAAGGCCCGTTCCCATCGCCGGTTCCAATTTTTTCATCGAAGCGGATAGCGTGGTGATTGCAGCAGGAGAGGAGATCGAGGTCTCATTTCTTCCAAGAGGGATGGAGAGGAGGGATGGGCTTGTCCTCACTGAGAGAGACGGAAGCACCGGCGTCAAAGGAATCTTTGCAGGAGGAGATCTCACTTCCAGCCAGCGAACCGTGGCTCATGCCATTGGTTCAGGAAAGAAAGCTGCGTTGGCGATCGATTGTTACCTGAGAGGCAAAGACTCCGAAGAGGCAATCCGTCAAATTCTAATAGGAGAAGGTCCGGCGATCTCGATCTTCCGATACCTCCATCCCGACGAAAGGCCGAGGAGTCCCCATGTCGTCACTTTTGAAGAATTGAACATGGACTACTTCGAACCTTCAAAGAGGCGCAGGGAGCCCAGAAATCCGATCAAGAAAAGGATCAGAGGGTTTGGAGAGGTGACCTCCACCTTTCCGGAGGGCATCGCCCTTGAGGAGGCGGAGAGGTGTTTCAGCTGTGGGAGATGTAATGAATGCGAGAACTGCTATGTTTTTTGTCCGGATGCCTCCATCCTGAAAAGGGAAGGGATCTTCTCCCGTCAGGTGGATTACGATTTTTGTAAAGGTTGTGGGATCTGTTTTTTTGAGTGTCCCAGGGGGGCCATCTCTTTACAAGAGGAGGCGAGATGAGAAGGGTGATCACAGGAAATCAAGCTGTGGCCTACGGGGTGATCCTGAGCCGGGTCGATGTCATCTCCGCCTACCCCATCACTCCGCAGACGACGATCGTGGAAGAGCTCTCAGAGCTCATCGGAAGCGGTCGCCTGAACACCCGATTCTTAAAGGTGGAGTCTGAGCATTCGGCCATGGCCGCTCTGATCGGAGCCTCCACTGGCGGGGTGAGGTGCTTTACAGCTACCTCCTCTCAAGGATTGGCCTATATGCATGAGATGCTCCACTGGGCCTCTGGGGCTCGCCTTCCCATTGTGCTGGTCAATGTCAATCGGGCCCTCGCCCCACCCTGGAATATCTGGAGCGATCAGAGCGACTCTCTCTCTCAACGGGATACGGGATGGATTCAGCTCTATTGCGAAAACAACCAAGAGGTCCTCGATACGATTCTCCAGGCTTATCGGATTGCAGAAGCGGTCAGGCTTCCTGTGATGGTTGTGCTCGATGCCTATGTCCTTTCCCATACCTCCGAGCCTGTGGAGATTCCCACGATGGAGGAGGCTGACTCGTTCTTGCCACCTTACCGTCCGGAACACCCTCTCCATACCGGGCAACCAGAGGCCTTTTCAATGATCGCCACGCCAGAGCATTTTATGGAGTTTCGGTACAAAATGCAGAAGGCGATGGAACAGGTTCCCGCGATAGCCAAGACCGTGGATGAGGAATTCAGATCCCGATTTGGCCGCGGCTATGGCAGCATCGAAAGGTATGGAGAAGGAGAGGCCGAAGTACTCTTGATCACCTCGGGCACGGTGACCAGCACCTCAAGGATCGTCATCCAGAGACTGATGGAGAGGGGAGTGAGCGTTGCCGGAATAAAGGTCAAGAGATTTCGCCCCTTTCCATCCGAGGAGATTTATGAAGAGATCAGAGGGGCAAAGAAGGTGGCGGTCATCGATCGAAATCTGTCCGCAGGAGTGGGAGGCATCTTTGCCCAGGAATTGCGGGCGTCTTTATACTCCAAAGAGGAGAGACCCCAGGTCTTTGGTTTTGTCTCGGGCCTGGGTGGAAGGGACATCACCCCGGAACTGATTGAAGAAGCGATCCGATGCACGATCGAGCATCACCGGCCCGAAGAGGAGATTTTGTGGTTAGGGCTTAAAAGGTAAATTCGAAGCACGAAATCCGGGGTCTGGGAAATTTGTGTTTTGAAAATTCAGATTTGTTTCGGATTTCGGATTTTTATGATGAGGATCAAGAAATAACAAAAGCCTCAAGGAGGGTAAATGAGGAAGACAGAGATACCCGTTTCAGAAAATTTAGGCCGTGGTCATCTGGCCTGTGCTGGATGTGGGGCAGCGGTGGGCATGCGGCTCACCCTGAAGGCCCTCGGAGAGAAGACGGTCATGGTCTTTCCTGCCTCCTGCTGGTCTATCATTCCAGGGTTTTGGCCCTACTCGAGTTTGCGGATACCGGTTGTTCATGCTGGCTTTGTCACGGGCGGGTCAACGGCCTCGGGTGTGAGGGCTGCCTTGGATATCCGGGGTGATCATGAGGCCCTCGTGGCAGTGTGGGCAGGGGATGGAGGGACCTTTGATATTGGGATTCAGGCCCTCTCCGGAGCGGCAGAGCGGAATGAAGATTTCATCTATATCTGTAATGACAATGAGGGTTACATGAACACAGGCACGCAGCGGAGCTCCGCCACCCCTCTGTTCGCCTGGACGACGACCACCCCGGTCACCAGGCCCAACGAAAATCCGAAGAAGGATATGATGGCGATTATGGCTGACCATCATATCCCCTATGCCGCGACGGCAACGATCGCCTATCCAGAGGATTTGTTAAGAAAGATGGAGAAGGCGAAAAGGATTCGGGGCACCCGGTTCATCCATCTGCTCTCGCCCTGCCCTCCCGGATGGAGGATCCCTTCAGAGCGGACTATCCAGGTGTCGAGGTTGGCTGTCCGTTGCCGAGTCTTCCCTCTCTACGAAATCGAAAATGGGATCTCCTATACTATTCAAGAACAATCCCGTGCTGTTCCTGTGAAAGAATATCTAAAGCTCCAGGGCCGTTTCAGCCATCTCACAGACCAGGAGATCGACAGGATTCAGGAGAGGGTGGATGACGAATGGCAACACCTCCTCCGGAAAGCCCGCTGCTAACAAACAATAACAAAACTGAACGCGACGGGATTGTTCCAGAAGCATGAACGAAAAGAGGGAGCCTTGTTCAGGCTCCGTTTCAAAGCGGGCTCTGCTTCGTTCAAATATATCGAATGCTATGTTTTGCGCCGGCGCCGGAAATGAAAGCGGTTTTTATTGAACTTAGGCAATTTGTCTTAGCCACATTAGGCTAAGGAGATAGGTGAATATACGGAAATCAAATTGATGCTTTTGTGAGGAGCAGAAAATAGAAGGTTTATAGCAGATAGTGTGCCTCACGAAAGAGGGAGGTCGAGCTTGCTATTCAGTTCACGGTATTTCATAGGTCTCCTCCTTGCCATTGGTATCCGACACCCGTCGTCCCGTCTTCAGTGGTAATGAACACGATCGGCATATAGATGTGGCTTACCGGATCGCCCTTCTTACCGCTGGGAGACCCAGCTGCATTAGGCGTGGCAGAGGCATACGCAATAATTCGGTTTTCACTTCGGCAATACGGATGATCATCTTTTCTCCTTTGAGGGTTCTGTTTTATATGTTTGCCTTGGCGAACAGCGCGTTTGTCCCTCCACTTCCTTCAGACGACCCCTCGCGGTGGCACCCTTGCGAGTTGTTCCATCTTCCCCTCTATCCGGTTGGGGAGAGGACTTGCACCTCCAAGCTGTCGAGCATGCTTGGCACACGTGACCCTGCGGCAGGGGCTGTCGCGCTGCCGCTGAGATCGAGGGCGCGCTGGTCCGATGGTCCAGTCACATCCTAAACGGCGTCTCTTTTTCGGTTTTCTACTTCAGCGCATTCGGCAACCACATCGTTATGGACGGGAAATAGGTGACGATCACCTGCAGCACGATCAGCATTACGATGAAGCTCAGGAGGGACCGAGACATCTTGGCGATCGAGACACCGGAAATACTGGAGGCAACGAACAGATCGACCCCGACCGGCGGTGTCAGGCACCCGATCGCCAGATTCGTCGTCATGATCACGCCGAAGAAAATCGGGTCGATTCCGAGCTGAATGACGATGGGCACGAGAATCGGTGTCAGGATGGTGATCGCGGCCGACGTGTTGATGAAGCATCCGATCACTAAAAGCAGCACGTTGATCAGCATCAGAAAGATGATCGGGTTCCTCGTCAGGCTGATGAAGTAGGCCGCGAGATGGTTTGGAAACTGTTCCCGGGTGATCACCCAACTGAAAAGTCCGGCTGCGTTCATGATAAACATGACGATCGTCGTACCAATGACGGTCGTTTCGAAAATCTCGGGCAAGTGCGAGATCTTGAGATCCTTGTAGATGAAGAAACCGACGAAGAACCCGTAGGCAACGGCGACGACCGCGGCCTCGGTGGGGGTGAAAATACCGCCGTAAATTCCGCCGAGAATGATGACCGGCATGGCCAGGCCCCAGGCGGCACCGCGGAAGGACCTCCAGATGTTTCGCACCCCTTTGAATTTGTCGCCGCCGTATCCCTTCTTCTTCGAAATATGATAGATCAGGAAACAGAGGGAAATGCCCATGAGCAGACCGGGAGTAACGCCGCCGAGAAACAGATCGCCGATCGACACACCGGCGATTACTCCGTACACGACGAGCGATACGCTCGGCGGGATGATGATCCCGGTCTCGCCGGCGGCGGCGATGATCGCGGCCGAAAAGCTGCGGTCGTAACCGCGCTTCTCCATTTCCGGGAAGAGGACGCCGCCGACCGCCGCCGTCGTCGCCGCCGATGATCCAGAAATGGCGGAAAAGAAGACACCTGTCAGCTTCGCGACAATGCCCAGCCCCCCGGTCATCCAACCGAAGAGGGAATCAGCGAAGGCAACCAGCCTCTTCGATACGCCGCCATGCGTCATGACCGACCCGGCCAGGATGAAAAACGCTATGGCCATAAAAGGGAAGGAATCGTTCGACACGACCATGCGCTGGACGAGCAGGGTCAACGGCAAGCCCGAATAAAGGACGGCGAGCCCCGTGGCGAGTCCCAGCGCAACCGCTATCGGCACACCCATGACCAGTAGAATCGCGAACGCGACGAACAGGATGGTGACGGTCATTTTTCTGCCCTCCTATCGCTCGATTCTGTGCGAACCTCGCTGCCGAGATACTTTTCGAGGAAATTGGCGATTTCGCAAACGAACAGGACGATTCCGGACGACGGAATCGCCAGATAGACGTAGCCCATCGGCAGCAGAAGCGCGGGAGATAGTTGGTCCATGGTCGCGCCGACCATGACGAAGCCGTACGAGACCAGCAGTCCGAAAAACAGGAGATTGAACAGGCTGCCGGCGATCTCGACCTTGTCGCGGACACGGACTGGGAGCCACTCGACAAAGACTTCTACGCCGATGTGCTGACGCTTTCTGAGCGCCAGCGCCGATCCCATCGCGACGGACCAGACAAACATGTAGCGTGCCAGTTCTTCTGAGAAGCTTAACGGTGCCTTGATCACGTAGCGGAATATGACCTGAAGAAAGATCATGATGGTCATGATCACTGCGGTGACAATGGCGGACCACTTCGCCAAGCCGACCAAAATCTTCGTGATTGCCATGAGCGCTTTCATGTTTACTCCAGTCGAAAGAGGGCAGTCCGAAGATTGCCCTCTTTATACACTTTTGGACCTACTTCGTGTTCTGGATCTTCTGGATCAGGTCCTTTCCGATCTTATCCGCAAACATGTCCCAGACGGGCATCATTTTTTCCTGGAACATCTTCTTCTGTTGAGGCGAAAGGATGGTCACGACCATGCCCTTTTCCTTACATTTCTGGATGTAGTCCTGTTGTAGGCTCGCATTGAGCTCACGATTGTACTTCCTCGCTTCGGCACTGGCCTTGAGGATAGCCGCCTGATAGTTCGCGGGGATCTTCTTCCAGGTGGCGAGGCTGAACACGACAGGTTCAGGCGAGTAGGTGTGCCCACTCAACGTAATGTACTTCTGAACCTCGTAGAAGCGCGAGGTATAGGTTTGGCCTATGGGGTTGTCCTGGGCATCGACGGTTCCGGTCTGCAGGGCGGTAAAGAGCTCTCCGCGGGCCATGGGGGTGGGTTCCGCTCCCAGCGCCTTGAACATCTCGATGTACATCTTGTTTTCCATCACCCGGATCTTGATGCCCTTCATGTCGTCGGGCTTTTCGATCGGTCGTTTATTGTTTGAGATGTCCCTAAATCCGTTTTCCCAGCTGTCGATGACCTTCATCTTCTTCTGCTCGTCCCCAGCATAGATATCCTTGGCCAGGGGACCGTCGACGACTTTGTAGACATGCGCGGCGTCTCGGAATATGAAAGGCAGGTCGAATACCAGAGTCCTGGGAAGGAAGCCCGACAGAACAGCAGAGCTGGTCAACGTAATATCAACTGTGCCCAGCTGCACTCCTTCGAGCAAGTCCCGTTGGTTGCCGAGCAGGCTGTTCGGAAAAACCTGAACTTGAACGTTGCCGTCGGTGTAATTTTTGACCCGTTCGGCGAATAGCACGGCCGCCTTGGCATAGGACTCCTCGGCGGGAGCGACATGGCCCAGCTTGAGCTGGATGACGCCCGCTTGGGCCGTGACGGGCAGAATCAAGGCCAGGGCACCGACGACGAGAATGGAAAGTACTGCTGTTTTTTTCATGACTTAACCCTCCTTTCTTATTACCCCGAGCCCGTCGAGGGCCGGGGGGCTCCAGACATCCATTTGACAAGAACTCGCTTTGGCCTTAGCTAAATACCATTGCGCGCATTTTTGCAACAATCGCGGACGTTACTTCCTTTGTCTTTGCAGTGCCTCCCAAATCCGGTGTCAACGTACGCCCCTCCGCGGTCACGGCTCTGATCGCAGAATCAATCAATTTCGCGGCTTTCTTGTGGCCAAGGAAATCGAGCATCATCGCGCCGCACCAAATCATGCCGATCGGGTTCGCGATGCCTTTTCCCGCGATGTCGGGGGCTGAACCGTGAACCGGTTCGAACATAGAGGGATACTCACGTTCAGGGTTAATGTTGCCGCTCGGCGCAATGCCCATGCTCCCGCTGATTGCCGCTGCGATATCGGTGAGAATGTCGCCGTGGAGATTCGTTGCGACAACCACGTCGAGCGATTCAGGTTGTAAAATGAACCGCGCCGAAAGGGCATCGATCAACACCCGCTCGACGCTCACATCGGGAAATTCCTTACCCACCTCCTTCACCACTTCATCCCAAAAGGTCAGTGAATGCTGTTGTGCATTCGATTTCGTCGCGCTAATCAGCTTTTTACGGCGGTTTTGTGCAAGTCTATAGGAGTACCGCACGACCCGCTCTATGCCGATGCGCGTAAATACGGACGTTTCAACCGCAACCTCAATCGGCAAGCCGTGGTGCGCTCGGCCCCCCGCGCCGGTATACTCGCCTTCGGTATTTTCGCGGACGACGACGAAATTAAAGTCCCCCGCTTTCTTGTCTGCGAGCGGTGTTTTGATCCCGGGCAGCAGTTCGCATGGACGGTAGCAGACATACTGCTCGAACCCCTGGCAAATCGGCAGCCGCAAGCCGCGTAAAGAAATGTGATCAGGCACGGTAGGAAAACCGACCGCACCGAAATAAATCGCATCAAACGGTTTGAGGATCTTGAGACCGTCATCCGCCATCATCCTGCCGTGCTTGAGATAATAATTGCATCCGTACGGGAAATATTCATATCTAAACTTATACTCCCCCGTCAATTCACCGGCAACATCTAACACCTTTACTCCTTCAGGGGTGACTTCTTCGCCGATCCCGTCTCCTGGTATGACTGCAATGTTGTGGTGTTTCATACTTGCCCTCGCTTCAAAATATGGATTTAGGTCACAGCCATATCAGCCCTTCTCTGTGTCTTCACAACGGTGTCCCAATGTGCTGAATCTTCAGAAGGTCGCGGCAAGGTAAAGCTTCCGAGGGACTACCCCAGACCTGACATGGATTGCTGCGCCGTAACGCTCACTCGACATCATCCCCATGGCCAATTCCGTCGCTGAGTTTCACAGAAAACAAGTTATCATTTGCATTTTGTAAAATAAATGGCTAAAATATAAATTATTAGTACACGAACCGTGAATAATCTCCCTCCTATCGAAGATCTGAAACTGTTCTGCGCGGTGGTGCGCAAGTTGAGTTTTGTGGCCACTGCCAATGAATGGGGTTGTTCGCCCGCATTCGTCACCAAGAGGATTTCGCTGTTGGAGTCCACCCTACGAGTGCGGCTCCTGCACCGCACGACCCGCCGCGTCAGCGTGACCGAAGACGGCCATACAGTATTTCGGTGGGCCCAGAGGATACTCGAAGATTTCGATGAAATGAGCCGGGCGATCTCCTCGTCAAGGACGGTCCCGCGTGGGCTGCTTCGCATCAGCACGAGTTCGGGATTCGGGCGAAAAAGAGTTGCGCCGGTCCTTTCGGAACTTGCGGGGCTTTACCCATCCCTACGAATACACCTTGAGTTGCTGGACCGCCCTGTCGACATGCTGGGCGAGGGGTTCGACATCGATGTGCGTATAGCTGGAGAGTACGAACCACATTTCATCGTCAAGCGGATCAGCGCAAATCGCCGAGTACTTTGCGCTGCTCCCGCATATCTCGATCGCCATGGAACGCCGCGGGAGCTGTCGGATTTGGGTAAGCATCAATGCATCGTGAACAGGGAACGTGATCTTCCGATGGGCGTATGGCGTTTAACGGGTCCCGAAGGTTTGAAGACCGTGAAGGTGGGTGGTCCGCTTTCGTCAAATAACGGGGAGATCATTTACTAGTGGGCCCTGGATGGGCATGGGATCATCTTGCGATCGACCTGGGATGTGAACGCCAGCTTGAGGACCGGGCGCCTGGTCAGGGTGCTTCCTGAATACTATCAGGATGCCCCGGTGTGTGCAGTGTACCCATCACGCCTGGCCGAATCGGCAAAAGTGAGGGTGTGCGTTCAATTCCTGTATGAGAAGCTGAAGTCGGAACACGACGATGTCAATGACAGCGGCTCTCCTGGGACTTTGCATTGTCCAGACGTGCTATTGTAGTTCCTGGCCCACCGGTTTCATCACCGCCCCGTTTTAGTTTTAAATTCAAGCGCCGGATATCTTGCCACTATTCATCCCTGCCAAAAGGTGGCGATATGGAAGACATATCACAGCCTTGAAGACATTGACGAGGTCAACTTTCTTACCTTTCCCAGAAATATCGAATTCCCCGGTTCAATAATATGTAGCCATAGGGTCTAAATCATTCGAACTAAAAGGAGAAGGGTGAAGCCGATGATGATGATCGCGGTCACCCAGGCAATGGCGTTGAAGATGGGGCCATTGGTGTATTGCATCATCAGCTTCTTATCGTTGATGAGGAGGAGCATGAAGATGAGGACGATGGGCAGTACCATGCCATTGATCACCTGAGAGAGGTACATGATCGGGATCAGAGGGACGTTTGGATAGAGGATGATCCCTGCCCCCAAAAAGATCATCAGCGAATAGAATCCGTAAAACTGAGGGGCCTCCACAAATTTCTTATCGATCCCTGCTTCCCAGCCCAGTCCTTCACAGATGAGATAGGTTGTCGATAAAGGAAGGATCGAAGCGGCAAAAAGAGAGGCATTGACCAGACCGAATGCAAAGAGAAAGGTGCAGTATTTTCCTGCCAGGGGCTTGAGGGAAAGGGCTGCATCCTTGGCCGTCTCGATCCGGACCCCGTTTTTGAAAAGGGTCTCTGCACAGACCAGGATGATGAAGAAGGCGACGATATGGACGACGACCGACCCCAGAACCACATCGAATCGGGCGAACTTATACTCCTCTATCTTAATCCCCTTCTCCACAATCGAGGCCTGAAGATAGAACTGCATCCACGGCGCAATCGTTGTTCCCACCAGGCCGATGACCATGGTCATCTCCGAGGGGTCGAGGCTCAGATGGGGTCTGAGGAACTGCTCGAAGACATGGCCCCAGTCGGGTTTTACAATAATCCCGGTAATGATATAGGAGATATAGAATACGCATGCCACGAGGAAGGCCTTTTCAACGAAACGGTAGGTTCCTTTTACCACCATCCACCAGACGAGGAATGCGCTGATGGGGACGGAGATAAATTTGTTGACCCCGAAGACCTCCATCCCAGCCGCAACCCCTGCAAAATTGGAGAGGGCATTTCCCATATTGGTCAAGAAGAGGCCGATCATCAGGTAGAAGGTGATCTTGGCACCAAACTTTTCCCGGATCAGGTCGGAGAGACCTTTCCCCGTCACCACCCCCATTCGGGCGCACATCTCCTGAATGACGATCAAGGCGATCATGATCGGGATCAGGGACCAGATCAGTTTGAGTCCGAATTGGGCACCGGCCAAGGAGTAGGTGGTGATACCACCCGCATCATTATCGACATTGGAGGTGATGATGCCCGGCCCCATCAGAATGAAGAAGAGACCCACTGTCCTCCAGAGGGAACGTCGAGTGCTCGAAACCCATTTCTTATAATCAGCCACAATCGTACCTTCAAACCCTATAAGAAATTCCAATTACCAATTTCCCTGCCTACCGACAGGCAGGCAAGCTCCAAATAAATCCCAATCTCCAATTACCAAACAATAAGACGATCTTTGGATTTTTGGATATTGGTTATTATTTGGGTTATTGGGATTTGGTGATTGGTGCTTAAATTATCCTGCATCAGGCGCCAGCACTTCTAAGACACTTCGGAAGCTGATCACGCCTTTCAGATGGTTTCCTTCGTCCACCACAGGGATCGCCCGGAACCCGTACTTTGCAAATGCCTCGACCACCTCATCCTGGTGCTCTTCCAGTTTTACGCTCACCACCCTCGGGGCCTGAATTTCAGAGAGGGTTTGGTGGGAGTGGGCTGTGAGGAGATCCCGGATGCTCACCACACCCAGGAGCACCTGCTCTTCGTCTATGACGTAGAGGTAGTCGACAATGTCCAGATGGGGGGCCTCTGCCTTCAGCCGGGCCATGGCGGCTTCTACGGTCACATCCGGTGTCAGGCTGAGGTAAGCCGTGGTCATCAACCCGCCTGCGGTCTCTTCGGGGTGGATGAGGAGCTCCCTCAAATCCTCTGCCTTTTCTTCTTCCATGCCCTCGAGGATCTCCTCGGCCCTCTCTTCGGGAAGGTCGGCCAGGAGATCGGCAGCATCACTGGGCGACATCTCCTCCACAATATCTGAGGCCTTCTCCACAGGGATTGTCTCGATCAGGGCCTTCTGAATCTTCGGATCGATCTCCTCCAAGGCCTCGGCAGCGGTTTCCGTATCCAGGGCATGGAAGATGGCCGATCGGTCCCTGCCGCTCAGATCTTCGATGATATCCGCGAGATCAGCGGGATGGAGATGGGAGAGCCCTTTTTGGGAGACGCTCAATCGAAGGAGGTCGGAGCCGGACAGGAGTTGGACATATTTCCATGAGATAAATTGATTAGGAAGGTCGTAGGAGAAGAGCCAGCGAAGAATCCGATCCATCACCCCCTCCAGCCCCACCCTTCTCATCAGACCCCGGAACCCAACGTCGACGTGGACAAGTCTGAGATGGGTGTCGATCCGGAGGAAGTGGAGGTCGTTGACCCTCACCACCTTGGCTCCAAAGGTATCGACGATCTGTTTATCCATCACCTCCTCCTGGAGGAGGATGATATCTCTCTCAGGAACGGATGCCTGGAGAGCACGTTGCTCATCTTCGGAGAGGATGAGCTCGGGCTCGATTCGGACGATCTTATCCCACGGGAGATAGAACCTTTTTCTTCTTCTCCTTGCTCGGGCCACAAGCCCGATGATCATCGGATAGGGCTCTGCCCTCTCGGCAACCAGATCGGAGATCCGGCCCACCACCTGGCCGGAAGGGTTATAGACCCTGCGGTTCAGGAAGTCGCTGAAGAAGTAGAAGTCTTTGAGGTTCTGATTCATCAGACCTTCCATCCGTCACAGTTTCACCGTGAACCGTTAAGATTGACCGTGTTGGTTCTTCAGGTACTTTATAGCCGCTTAAAGAAGGAGTGTCAAACGGAAAGTGTTTTGAACTCACCCTCTCTCAGGCCTTGAAGGCCTGCCTTTATCAAACTCAATAACTCGGCCTTCAGGTCTTTAGAGGAATGGACAGGGATGAGCAGGCATTTGAGTTTCGAATATCCCAGCCTTTCGATCAGCGCCTTGAACTTGCTCTCCACTTCCAATGGATCGATCTCCCTCAGATGGGTGAGAAGCCCGCGGAGCTCCTCTCGTGTGTATCGCTCCAAAACGTCGTGTTCTCTCAGTTGGATGCGAGACTGAAGGGCATCGATCAACCCTGGATCTCCCGAGATGACGAAGAGGGTGAGGCTTCGTGGCCTATCCTCTGAAATCTCTCTTCTCTCTCCGATCTTCGGGTCGGCTGGTCTCTCATAATCCAGCTGGTCGAGGATTCGCAGATTTCTTATGAAGGTGGCCTGGTTCTCCTTGGAGTGAAACCAATGGGAAGGTATTCCCCTCATCTCTCCCCTGAGAGCGGTTTCCCTCTCCCTGGCCGCTTTTTGTGCCTCTCTCTGGATCATCGTGAACTCGAATTTGGAGTAACAGTTCTTTGCAATGAATCCAAATTCCAAGACCTCCTTTGCCCGCAGAGGGTCCCGGCGATAAAACTGGCGATATTTTCCTTGGAGGAGCTGTTCAATCGCCTTGATCTCCGTCAGGCGGCTCCGGATCTCTTTATACATCTCACGGATGTCGAGGATGATCTCTGGAGGGATGTGCTTCCTTTCGGGGGTGACCAGGAGACACATCTCTTGAAAGTCCTTCACCTTCTCCTTCAGGTAATGATAGTTGTTCTGGATGGTCGCCTCTAAGCTTTTGGCGTACCTTTCGCCCGATCCCTTCTCCATCATCTATCTCCAAGTTGATTGTACTCCAATCCCGATCTTTTTCCAAGATGAATCATGAAAATGGGGTCACGACTACGGTGAGCAATTTATTTTCTGGGGAGGAGAAAGGGGATGAAAACATGCTCTGATATTTAATCATTTTCTTAAAGAAGAGAGACGCCTACGAATGGGATCGTCTGCTGACGGCATGGACAATCCGTTCAGTTCCTCAAGATTAACCCATCGGAGATCCCGACACCCAAGGGGTTTGAGAAGGCCTCTCTCAATCCTGCACTGATAAGCCAAGAGAAGAATGGGAAAACTGGGATAGGGATGGAAGACGGCCTCAAAGATTCTCCCGACCTCCACCTCAATATCGAGTTCCTCCTTTAGCTCCCTTCGCAAGGCCACCCTCGGCTCTTCACCCTCTTTCACCTTCCCGCCTGGGAATTCCCAAAGAAGGCCGTGAGCAGAGCCTTCCTTTCTCTGGGTGACGAGGACTTTTCCATGATCAATGATCACCGCGGCAGCGACGATGAGGGTCTTCATCCCGTCCCTCTATTCATGTACCTCTTCAATCCTTTCAGGTTGGTCTTCGTACCCAACCAGATCTTGAAATTCCAAATCCCAATAACCAAATCCCAATAACCAAATCCCAAATAATTACCAATTCCTAAATGACCAAAAAAACCTACTTCGGTCATTGTTGGAAATTTGGTTATTATTTGATTATGGGTGCTTGGAATTTGGCGCTTATATAACCGAGGTAAATCAGGTTTAGCCCTATTTAAAGGGTAGATTTCATTATATCATCCCCTGAACTTCTCTTTCCATCTCCTTCAACACCTTTGGGTCGTAGGGGGGGATCTCTTTGAAGGACGGGTCGAGCGGATTCTCTGGATTGAAGTTTTGGAGAACGAGTCTTCTGCCAGATCTCAACTGGTTGGCCAGCGTGGAGATGTCTTCCTTCCGGTGAAGCGCTGGAACGACGGTCATTCTGAACTCATACTCCACCATCCCTCTCTTCAGGATATCGATCGACCTCAAAATGGAGTTGAGATCGATGGGAAGGCCGGCTGAACGGCGATAGCTAAAGGGATCCAGAGGCGCTTTCACATCCATGGAGACAAAGTCGACCAGCCGAGCCTCGATCAGCTTTTCCAGCATCTCCGGATTTGAACCATTGGTATCCAATTTGACCATGAATCCGTTTCTTCTTATCTCTTCAATGAGAAAGGGAAGATCCCTGTGAAGCGTGGGTTCCCCACCGGTTAAGCAGACCCCATCGATCCAGTCTTTAAACGGCTGGATACGGTTCAAAATGTCTTTCAGCGAGATGGAGGAGTACTGCTCCGGAGAGAAGACGAGGGGGTGGTTATGGCAGTAAGGGCAGCGAAAGTTGCAATGGGGAAGGAAGAGGACAGAGCAGATCTTTCCAGGCCAATCCACGAAGGAAGTCTCCAGAAATCCCTTGATTTCCGCCATTGTTCTTAGAGATAGTTAGAGATAAAAGATGATCGGGATGATGGATTCGTCAACGCTGAAGAGTCCGATCATAATCGCCAGTGAGTCACACCCTCACGAGTTGGCTCCGAAGAGGACCTGCTTCACCTCCTGAAGGGAGGGGACCACCCCTCTCCAGCTTATCACTTCCCTCTCCTCATCATCCTCAATAATAATGGATGGGGTGGAGAGGACGCTATAATAGGATGCCTCGGCCAGTCCTTCAATGGTGTCCAGATCATAGTGAAAGACCGGAATCCCCTCTTTCTTCAGTTCCATACCGATCTCTTTAACCGCCGGACATTTTGGGCATTTCGCCTTGACAAAGATCTTTATCGATCCCATCCCTGCTCCTCCAATTCGCCAAGCGCTAAGCGCTCTGCGCATAGCGTATTTGTTATCCTGCCTTTAGCACGATCCCTTCTTCCCTCTGCTCCAAGAAGGCATCATTCCGGTACCTGTTTCGAAGCTCTCCGATCTTTCCCTTATTCCAACTCGAGATCTTGGTAAAGTAACCCGTGATCCGGGTGATACCATCCACATCCTTCGACCCACAGTAGGCGCAGGAGGTCCGGAGGCCCCGGCTCGTTCGATTACAGAGATTGCAGGTGGTGAACTCCGGGGAGAAGGCGATCTGGTCATTCTGGCTCTGCCGGAAGGTCTTGATCACAAAATTGGCCAGGGAGGATTTGGAGGGCCTGGCCTCGCCCAGCCAGATATGGGTCAACGCCCCTCCCTCGATGAGGGGATGAAAGAGACCTTCCTGCCTCACCCTCTCGATGGGATTGAGCACAGCGCTGTTGTTCAAATAGGTGGAGTTAGTGTAGTAGACCTCTCCTCTTGAGATATCCCCCTTGACGATGTGCCCCGATTTTGGAGAGTGATACCTGAGGTCGAGTTTGGCAAATCGGTAGGCCGTTGACTCTGCGGGCGTCTGCTCCAGAACGAAACGCATCCCGTATCGCTGGCCGAACTTCTCCGTGAGGAGTTTCATATGGGCGATCACCTTCAATCCGAATTTGAAGGCCTGCCTCGATTGATGCATCTCCTGACCCGTATGAATCTGAACGAGTTCGTTGAGGCCCACCATCCCGATCAGAAAGGTGGCCCGGTGCATCCTCAAGTAGGGAGATCCATCCCGATCCATGGCCAGAAGGGCCAGCGGCCCCTTTTCACCCAGGGAGAGGAGCTTCTCGATGAAGAGCTTCTTTTCGAGATGGGCCCTTACCGCCATCTCCACAAACTCGGTGATCTTTGAGAAGAGCTGGGTGTCGTCTCCTTTGGAGAGGTAAGCGATTCTCGGGAGGTTGAGTGTGACATTCTGGAGAGCGCAGTAACGCATCTTCCAGGGCTGCCGGGCGTCTTCCAGATCGGTCTGCTCCAGCTTGAAACTGAGACGGCAGCATTCCGAGATCTTGGCCGTCTCACCACGGTCGAAGACGAAG
This sequence comes from Syntrophaceae bacterium, assembly GCA_013388635.1. Taxonomy (GTDB): domain Bacteria; phylum Desulfobacterota; class BSN033; order BSN033; family UBA1163; genus JACAEX01. Next base: position 65,078 of record JACAEX010000067.1, read on the forward strand.
TAGGTGTTGCCCTTTTCTGAAGCGACCTCACAGATGTGATCGAGAAAATCGGCGTGACCTGGTGTCTGAAAGAACTTTTCAGTGATATGAACGAGCGGTTTCGGAAAGAAGAAGGGCCGGCCGGAGCCGTCTCCCTCTAAGTAGACATTAAAGAGGGCCCATGCGAAGCGTTGCGACTCTTCCATGTATTCGCTGTAAGTCTTTCCCGTAAACTCCCCCTTTGGCCCGATCGCAGGCACGTCTTCAAAATGTTTCGGAACCTCCCAGTAGAGATTGAGGTCGGTGAAGATCGCCTGGCCGCCTCTGGCCACAGCCTGCTGGGAAAACTCGAAGATCATCATCTGAGCCAGTTGCTCCAATTCACGATCGGACATTCCAACCAGGTAGGGCGCGAAGAAGAGATTAACCGAGTCCCAGCCGATTGCGCCTGCAAAATGGCTCTGGAGGGCTGCTGCGAACTTCACCATATGGGCCAATAACACCTCCGGATGCTTGGCGGGTTTGGCCATGGCAATGGAGTTCGGAAGGCTGAGGCCGAAGCGTTTGATGTACTCGAGGGATTGGCCGCTGCAGTAAGGCCGATCGACAAAACCTAAGTCGTGGAGATGGAGGTCTCCGCGCATATGGGCATCGGCGATCTCCTGAGAAAAGACCGAAAGCAGGGCATACTCCTTCTTGATCCTTTCGGCCAGGGTGAGGTTCGTCGCCTCGGGTCCGTGAGGAACGTTGGCATTCTCCTTATTGGGATGGAGGATCAGCTGGTCCACATCGTAAAGAGGCATACCCAGACGGGTGTGCATCTTGCGAGCCTGCTCAAGGCCCCTTTCGACCAGCTTTGTATCGACCAGTTCCCGGATGAGGGGTGCTGTGATCATCCTGATCTTGGAAGTGGCGATCAAATCCTCCACCTCTCGGGCGATCTCCTTTGCGGTATCGAGATCGACGTAGGTCTCTCGGATGAGGGCATCCACAATCCTCTGGCGATCCCAGTCGTTCATCGCCTCGTCAGAAGTGCGGACGAAGAGGGCCATATCTGTGGTTTCGATCTCTTCCGTCAATCCTTGACGAACGCCCGTCGGTCGGGCTTCTTCGACTTTCATCTCAATTAGAGCAGACATCTCTTCACCCTGTTTTAGAATGGATTGATTGGTAAGCCTTCCTCCCTTCGGATGGTAGGCAAAAAGGGCTATATCTAGTATGACAGAAGATGATTACAACAACATATCGCCTCTGTCAAGGGAAAAATTGAACTTGTGAAAAAAAATATTTGTTACTCCCCTCTATTCCTTTATAAATCCCTCTTCCCGTCTTGATTAAGAGGTGGGCATGGAGGGGGCGTTAATTTAAAGAGGGGATGAAGGGGGTTAGGGTGAAGGGAGGTTTTGGAATGGCCTCAAAGGCGTTAGGAGCAGACGCTTGACGATCCCCAGAAAATTTTCTCCCAGCCCCTTGATGGGAATGGCCTCAATCTTCGGATCGTCCAGATCTCCCTTGACCTCATAGTAGTAAGAGATGAAAGCCTTGTCCTTGCCCGTAAGGATATAGCCCGCAATCGGAATCTTGCTCAGCACGGTATCGATGGTGACCAGAGGATGGACACCTATCTTCGCATCGATCAGGTTCTTCCCGAGGTCGGCCCTGCCAAAGATCGTGATCCTCATGGCATCGCTATCGACCAGAAAGTCCTCTGTGGAGGCGATGCCATCCCTGACATCAATATTGGCTACGATCTGACGGAAGGGAAGCCCCCGAGTCTTCAGATCCGGAAGCCGGCCCCTGAAGAGCTGGGAGACATTCAGGATGGAGAAGATCTTCGCAAGGAGGTTGAATTTCTCGATCACCCCTTTCTCGATTTCGACCCTGAGCCTTCCGTTGAGAGACTCCTTCACCTTCTGGAAATTCTCTCCCTCTCCCTGAAGTTCGACCTTGTTGATATGGAGCCTCCCGCTCAACAGAACCTTCTGATCCTCCCCTTTCTGAAGGAAGGTCCGAAGAAAGGCTTTGGCCTCAACATTGGAGACACGGGGTTTGATCTCAAATTTTATCCCCTTTTCTGCTGGCTGAATCCATCCCTCGCCCCAGATGTCTCCTCCTTCTGCTTTCGATTCAAAGGCAGGGATGAATAATCTGTCCTCCGCTGCCTTTATCTCCGCTCTGGTGTTCTGATAATGGAGGGCGTGATACTTACCCTGGTCGATCTTCACAATGCCTTCGAAGGACCAATGGGAGAGGAGATCTTTAATCCATTCGAAGGAAGCTGGGGTCGGTTCTTTTCGGTTTGGAAAGAGGGGATCGAGGTTCAATTGAGAGGAGGAGAGTTGGAAAGAAACCCGTTTGTCCAATCGGCTCTTTTGCTCCTTTCTCGAAATTGAGGCCGAGAAGGCGAGCGGAGAATCGCCGAGCCTCATCTTCCACCCTTCGAGTCGGATCTCTTCCGGAGAGAAGAGAAGGGAGCCTTCGATCTGAGAAAGAGGCACAGGGAACCTTCGGTCTTGAAAAGAGACCCTTTTCAACTGGATCCTTCCCTCTCTGATCGCATTGATCCACGGCTCTCCCCTTCCCGACCATTTGACGCCTACCTCTGCCCTTCCACTGATCTCTTGAATTCCTTCCATCTCTGATCGGATTCCTTCAGGAGCGAGGCTTGAGCTGAGCAGAGCATGGAGGTATTTCAGATCGACCGAACCTGTTGTAGAGAGATTCAGATTCCCTTCTTTGATAAAACCATCCAGGGTCAGGGATGAGTTCCCCAATTGGACCTTCAATTTTGAGAGGATCAAGCCGATGTGAGAAAAAGAGAGAGAACCCTCTCTGAGGATGATCGGCCGGGAGAGCCCCTTCAGGGTGAGGGAGGCCTCCTTCGGTGCCCAATCCCCTTGATAGAGAAGGGGTCCGCGGTCCCGAGGTCTCTCGGCCTTGAATGAGAATTGCCCCGTTCCTGAGAGACGCTCGATCGCCTCTGCCTTGGCCCGCCATCCCTCTGGAAAGAGGGGAGACCTCCAAAGGGCGAAGACATTCTTCAGATCGATCTTTCCGTTGGTCATCACCTCAAACGATCCGCTTTTTCCAGCCCGGTTCCACGAGCCCTGTGTCAGGAGAGAGGAGTTGCCAAATTCCACCTTTGCCTCGGACCAGCGGATCTCCTCACCGGATAGATTGATCCTTCCCTCTGCGATCAGAATGGGGAGAGGGATCTGAGAATGGGTGAGCCGAACCTTTGAAAGGCGGTAAACCCCCTGATGCTGGAACTGGAGCGGAGGCTTGAGATCACCTTTGAGGGAGAGATCGTACTGCGCAGCTCCAGAAAGGGATGTCATCTCTGAAAGAATTGCTGAAGAGCTGCCGGACTGCCCAATCTTCATCAGATTCGGAAGATCTCTTAGGTCCAGCCTGCCTTCACCCCGGAGCTGAATGGATGGCACAAGGAGGAGTCGCTGAAAGGTTCCATTGGCCCGGTGGATCGTGGAATGGAGGAACTTTCCCTCGATCTCTCTCAGACCGAGATGGCCATTTGCAAAGAGAAGGGAGCCCTTGAGATCCTCCAGGGGAGGAAGGTCCCAGGGAAACCTCACCCATGCCCTGTTGAGCCTCACCTCTGCGGAGAGGGTGTGGGCGTATTGGAGTTGATCGCAATGCTCAATCTCAGAGATCTTTCCCGAAAGCTTTGCAGAGACAATCTGGATCGATCCTTTTCCCTCCGCACGCAAGAGCGGACCGGATACCTTTGGGGTGATGATGCGATAGGGAATGAACTTCTTTCCTTCTGAGAGATCAAAGCGACCGGTCCGGGCCTCGGCCTCCATGGCCATCTGCTCCGTTCCAATCCCGTGAATCCTTCCCCTGGCTTTGACAGAGATCTCCGGAAGTTCGAGAGAGAGCTGAAGGACTCTGATCTCTTTTGGATCGTACTCCATGTCGAGATCGAGGTTCACCCACCTCGGGGTTAAGGGGTGGCCAAAGACCTGTGGGTGGTCATAGACCAGATCCCTGAACCGCATCTTAGCAGAGGTCTTAAAACTTGCCACAGGGATTCCTTCGTAATGGCCGTTCAAATCGAGGCTGCCTGAGATCATTTTCATGGGAAGCAGAGTCTTAAGGTATGGCCAGAAATGGGAAGTCTCAATCCCCTTCATCTTAACCTCTGCTTCAACTTTGACTTTCGAGAGATCCATGTCTTCAGCAAGGTCCTGAATTATTCCCGCAATGGAGACCTGGCCCTCCCTGTTGGAATGGAGGATCTCTCCGCTGAGTTCGAATGAGAAGGGTTTCAGAAAAGCGACCTCTTTGAGATGAAGATTGAAAGATCTGATTTGAGTCGTCAAAGGTGAGCTGCCCAGGCCCTCATCGGTCACAGAGAGGGTTCCATTTCTCAAACTGAAGGAGCCTCCGAAAAGGGTGGAGATGGTCTGGATCGTCTTTTGCTGGGACGCTTTCGATGTTTCTTTTGTCAAGGCAATGTCCAGAATATTCCATCGTTTTTCCTTATCCCTTGCCACGCGGATGAGGGGTTGATCGAGGATGATGCGCTTCCACCTGACCTCTCTCTCGAGAAGGGGGAGGAGCTCGATCTTCAGGATCAGCCTTCTCGACTGAATGAGATCCGATGTTCCTGTGCGGTCCCTCACCCGGAAGTCTTCGAAGACAATACCGGGGAGACCCCAGAAAGTCAATCGGGCCCTCCCAATGGTGACTTCTCTCCCAAGGGCTTTGGACAGCGACTCCTGGATCGCGTTCCTGTGAAGATCGGGGTCGAGGAGATAATGGATGAAGAGAAGGGCAAAGATTCCCACGATCAGAATCGGAATCAGGATCCAGAGAAAGGACCATTTCTTTCGGCGAGCCATCCGTTTCCATCGCTATGCGCCGAGCGCTTAGCGTCCTTAAGGATTCTTGAGGGCATGGGCCAGCGTGAGGACATCGACCCTCTCGGCTCCCGCTTTCAGCAGTGCCCTCGCGCATTCATTCACTGTGGCACCGGTTGTATAGACATCGTCCACCAGAAGGATCGACCTCCCTTTCACGTCTTCAGACCGGGTTGTGTAGAAAGATCCCCTCACCGCCTTCTCCCTTTCCCCACCGCTCAGATTGACCTGAGGCGGGGTAGGTCTTGACTTGCGGAGGAGCCTCTTCCGAAAAGGAATCCCTGTCCGATGGCTCATCTCCTTTGCAAGGAGGAGAGCTTGATTAAATCCCCTCTCCCTTAAGCGCTGGGGATGGAGCGGGACAGGGATCAAGAGATCGAATGACTCGGGATCCCAATAACGGGACAGACCTTCCACCATCCGACTCGCGAAAAAGGAGGTCAGCGCCGTTTTCCCTTCGTATTTCCATCGATGGATGGCCTCCCGGAGGGAGCCCTCATAGACTCCCAGGGCTCGAGCCATTGTAAAATATCTCCTGTGGGTTAAACAACGACCGCATGGATGGCACCTTTCCAGCCCAGAGAGAAAAGGGGTTCCGCAGATTGAACAGAAAGGAGGTTCGATCCAGCGGATCTCCGAGGCACAGTCCGAACAGAACCCTTCTTCTCCCTCATCCAGGAATCTTTCACAACAGCGGCACTGGGGGGGCAATAGAAACTGAAAGAGGCTTTCAATAATGAAACGCATTCATCTTCGCTCTGGCATCGGCAAAGGGAATTGAGCCCTTTCAGCAAAGGAAGGCGAAGGCAGCGGGATGGCTTTTTCACCGCCTTTGATGGTGTAAGTATTCCAACGGTGGCATTGGGGACAATAGACGATCCAATCCTTCGATTCCCTTTCACAGACCGTGCAGGCAAAGGGGATATAGGACGTACCGCTCAATTCGAAAGTCCTCTCGAACTCCTGGGCCGCCCGACCGAAGTCCTTTTTATGGAGGTAGATCTCGGCCAGAAGCCTGTGAAGGGCTGGGAAGTCCTTCAGCCTTAAACTGATCTCCTGGATCTCTTCAAGGGCCTCGTCCAGCATCTCCAGCCTCAGGCAGAGCTTCGCATAGAAGAAGGCCATCACCCAATGATCCGGATCGCGGCGGAGGGCCCTCTGATAGATGCGGAGGAGGGTGCTCGGATCCTCGCGGCTGAGGTAGAGATCCTCGAGCCGGAGCATGAAGATGACCGATTTGAATCGGGTGAAGCTCTTTCCCCAGACCTTGCCTGCAGAGGCCCATCTCCCCATCCGAAGGTAGATGTCTCCGAGCAGGACAAATCCCGGCTCAAAGCTCATCCGTTCCCGGATGATCTCCTTGGCTTCTTTCAGGGCATCCTCAAGATTATCCTGGCCTCCCCGGGCCAGAAGTTCCCTGGCATGCTGGTACTTCAACCCCAGATAGCATAAGGTCTCCTCCTCCTCCGCCTGTTTTCCCTTCGTCAACTTGAGGATCGACTTCTGGATCCGGATCGCCTCTTCCCACTTCCGGCTCTCCATGTAGATCTCCCGCAGGCTTCTCAGCGCCTTGAGATTGGTCTCCTCCAAACTGAGGGCAAGGTTCAGGATCCGGATGGCCTCGTCAAGCTGTTTCATGCGCTGGTAGAGGTCGGCCTCACGGAGGAGGATCTCGACATTCCTCGTATCGATCAACCGCGCCCGTTGTAACCAATGGAGTGCCTCTTCCTGACTGCCCTCTTTGAGGGCGATCTCCGAGAGCCTGAAATAGAGATCGATCTGAGAGGGATCCTTTTTCAAGACCTCGACGAAATGGGCCTTGGCTTTGGTGAGATTCCCCCGGAGGAGGTCGTCCATCCCTTTATTCAATTCCTCCTTGAGGGATTGCCCCCTCTTGATCTGGCGAGATTTTTGATATCCCTCGATGGCCCGTTTGAGATCTCGGGCCAAGGTGCTGATGAAGACCAACATCGCACCCAGCACGAAGGAAGAGATCATGAGGGTGGATAGGTCAGTGGGGATGGTCCTTCCGAAAAAGCGGAATTCGATATCCATAGGGTTGGCCAGCGAAAGCCAGCAGAAGAGGGAGATCACGATGAGAATAATGAGCAAGAGCAGACGAACCAGCATCTTCGATTACTTTCCTTTCTCCAATTTCATCAAGCAGGGGACACAATACTTTGCCACAGGCCGGACCTCAAGTCTTTTCGGGCTGATCGGCCCTCCACATTCCTCACAGATCCCGTAGGTTCCGTTCTCGATCCGATCCAATGCCTCATCCACCTCCTGGAGCCTGATCCGTTCGTTCTCCGTCAGGCTGAGCAGGATCTGTTTGTTATAGATATTGGCCGCCTCATCGCCAATGTCCTGAATCCCGTCTTGCCCCATCTCTTTTGAAGATTCGTAAATCTGTTTGACCTCTCCGACGATCTCTTCCCTCTCCTTGAGAAGGATCTTCTTAAATCGGGCCAGTGTCTTTTTATCTATTCCTTTTTTTGATTCCGCTTGCTCCTTCACCAAGGTTCACCCCTTTTTGTAGATCGATCTGCGGGGCATCGATCCAGAGCCCCTCCAGATCGTAAAACTTCCTGACCGGGTCTAAAAAGATATGGACCACGACGTCTTCATAATCGAGCAAGACCCATTTTCCACCCGGGACCCCCTCCCGGCCAAGAGGTCGGATCCCCCTCTCGTCAAGCGCCTCTTCAATCGCTCTCGCAATCGCCTGAACCTGCCGGTCCGACTTGCCGCTCAGGAGAAGAAAGTAATCGGTGAACGAGGAGATCTCTTTTAACTCCAGAAGGACCGGGTCCAGGGCCTTCTTCTCAATCGCAGCCTTCAAACAGAGCAGAGACTTCGTCTTCGAATCGGTGACCATATCCTCCTAAACGGGCAAATTTGAGTTATGCATTATACCAGAAAAAATGGGGATGACAACAAAAAAATGATTCATCTTAAGGATGCCACTTTAGACCAAGAAATTCAAATGTGGCCTTGATCAGATCTGAATTCTAACCCTAAACCAAAGATGGTTCACGGCTGTAAAGTCTATTCTTTTTGATATAGGCTTCCACCTCTGCGGGGATGAGGTATCTGACAGATTCTCCCCGTTCGATCGATTCCCGGATCTTTGTCGAAGAGATGTCGAGGAGCGTAATCTCCCTGAAGTGGAGGGTATGGCCCGAGGTATGGACCCAGGCTTTGAGCTGCTGATCATACCGGAAGGCAGGCATCAGTGCCTCCGGAAGCAGGGATGAGGAAGAACTGATTTGGGATCCCGGCCGGGTCATCACAACGAAGTTGCAGAGGGAAAAGAGATGTCGGAACTCCTTCCAAGTCTCGATTTCGACAAAGGCATCCCTTCCCAGGATGAAGAAGAGATCGTTGGGGTGCCTCTCTCGGAAATACCGAATTGTATCGATCGAGTAGGACTTCTCAGGCCTTAGGAGCTCAATGTCGGTGATGGAGAAGTGTGGGTTGTCCGCAATGGCCAGCCTCACCATTTCAAACCGGTGTCTTGCCTCGATCACCTCTTCTGGCCTCTTATGGGGAGGGAGGGCGGCGGGGATAAAGATCATTTCGTGAAGTCCAAAGGCCTCCCGGATCTCCTCTGCCCCTCGGAGATGACCTAAATGGATGGGATTGAACGTCCCTCCGAATAACCCAATTTTCCTCTTTCCCGACTTTTTCTTTATGGCTACCTCCTCCCCCGACAGAAATCCGGACAAAAAAGCAAATTAAATTCCAATAATCAAATCCCAAATTCCAAATAATTTCCAGTCACCAAATGACCAACTTCCGAAACAAATCCGTTTGGGTCATTCAAATTTCGATATTGTTTGGGATTGGGTGCTTGTCATTTGGGGCTTTTATCCTCTGATTTGTCCTTCTCCATAGACGATAAATTTGGTGGTGGTCAACGCCTCCAGCCCCATGGGGCCAAAGGCATGGAGCTTGGAGGTGCTGATCCCGATCTCCGCCCCCAAACCCAACTCAAAACCGTCATTGAATCTGGTCGATGCGTTCACCAGGACACAGGAGGAGTTGACCTCTCTTAAAAACCTCTGGGCATTTTGATAGTCATTGGTGACGATCGCCTCCGTGTGAAGAGATCCGTACCTCGCAATATGGGCAATCGCCTCCTCGACCCCATTCACCGTGCGGATCGAGAGGATGAGGTCCAGATATTCTTCGTACCAGTCCTCCTCTTTAGCCTCTTTGATATCGGTAAGGATCTCCCGTGTCCTTGGGCATCCCCGAAGCTCCACGCCCTCCCTGCGGAGGGCCACTGCGATTTTGGGAAGAAACTGGTCGGCTATCCTTTCGTGGACCAAAAGGGTTTCCATGGCATTGCAAACCCCGGGTCTTTGGACCTTAGCATTGAGGCAGATGCGGGTGGCCATCTCGAGATCGGCATGCTCGTCCACGAAGATATGGCAGACCCCCTTATAATGTTTGATCACCGGGATCTTGGTGTGCGTCATCACAAATCGGATCAACTCTTCTCCTCCGCGGGGTATGATGAGATCGATCTCGTTCTCCAGCTGGAGCATCTCCCGGATGGCCTCCCTTTGCGTATGGGTGAAGATCTGGATCGCCTCCGCCGGCAGACCGACCCGGGCGATCGCTTTTTTTAGGATATGGCCAATGGCCTGATTGGATCGGAGCGCTTCTGAACCTCCCCTCAGAATGACGCTGTTCCCCGATTTGAGGCAGAGACCAGCTGCATCTGCGGTGACGTTCGGCCTGGATTCATAGATGATCCCGATCACGCCGAGGGGGATCCTCATCCTCCCCACCATCAGACCGTTCGGCCTCTTCCACATCCCCACCACCTCACCGACTGGGTCTGGCAGCCGTGCCACCTCACGAAGACTCTCTGCCATGGCGCGTATGACTGCCGGTGTCAGTCTGAGTCGGTCGATCATGGCTGAAGAGAGAAGGGTCTTCTCTGCCACAGTCAGGTCCCTTCGGTTTTCTTCGATCAGAAAGGTCTGGTTTTGCTCCAGGGCCTCTGCCATTTCGCAAAGCGCCTGATCCTTCTGGTGGGTCGAGAGTTGCGCGAGAAGACGGGAGGCCTCCTTTGCCTTCCTCGCCATCTCCTTCACCTCTGGCCTGAAGTCAATTTCCGCCTTCATAACACCACCAGGTCGTCCCGATGGATCACCTCATCCGAATACTTGTAGCCCAATGCGCTCTCGATCTCATCGGTTTTGAGGCCCTTGATCCTCTCCAGTTCTGAGGCACTGTAATTCACAAGCCCTCTTGCAAATTCCTTACCCCTGGGACCGAGGCACGAGACCGAATCGCCCCTGTCGAAATCGCCCCTGACCCTCACGACGCCAGATGGGAGCAGGCTCTTTCCTCTCTGGACGATGGCCTTTTTCGCTCCCTCGTCCACGACCACATCGCCTTTGGGCTTCAGATTGAAAGCGATCCAGTGCTTCCGGCTGCTCAGCGTCTCCGCCTTCGGAAGGATGAGCGTGCCGATCTCCTTTCCCTTCAGGATCTGATGAAGGACTTCCTTTCTCGTTCCGGAGGCGATCACCGTAGGAATTCCAAAGCGAGAGGCCTTCCTGGCCGCTTGAATCTTGCTGACCATCCCTCCCACGCTCGTTGCGCTCGTAGACGTTCCCACGATCCCCTCCATGTCCGCATCGATATCTTCGATCAGAGGGATACACCTGGCCTCCGGATGATATCTGGGATCTGCTTCGCAGAGGCCATCGATATTGGTCAGGATGATCAGGAGGTCGGCTTCGACCAGATTGGTGATCAGAGCGGAGAGATTGTCGTTATCGCCGAATTTAATCTCGTCCACCACGACCGTATCATTTTCATTAATGATCGGGATGATCCCAAGCTCGAGGAGGGTGAGCAAGGTGTTCCGGGCATTGAGAAACCTCCGACGGTGGCTCAGATCGTCATGGGTCAGAAGAACCTGGGCGACCACCTGCTGATAGCGCGAGAAGCATTCGTCGTAGATATTCATCAGCCGGTTCTGTCCCACGGCAGCGGCGGCCTGTTTCTGGGTGATCGATTGGGGACGGGTCTTATAACCGAGCTTCTCCATTCCTGCGGCGATCGCACCCGAGGAGACCAGGACGATCTCATAACCCTGCCGTTTCAGATCTGAGATCTCCTTGGCAAAGTTGGAGAAGACCTCATGGTGGAGGCCTCTCTCCACAGAGGCCAAAACACTCGAACCCACCTTGACGACGATTCGCCTCGCCTTCTCGAGGGTCTTTTTCCGGATGTCTCTATGGCTCATTCTTTTTCGATAAAATCGATTCCAATTCCAGGGATACAGCTTCCATGAGTCTCTCGACCCCTTCTCCCGTCTTACCGGAGATCAGATGGAGCGGATATCCCATCTTCTCGAACTCGGCCTCCACAGCGATCGCCCTCTCCCGAACCGAGGGGATGTCGATTTTGTTGAGGGCGAGGACTTGTACCTTCTCTCGAAGGGAGGGGTGGTAGGCACTGAGTTCATGATTGAGGGCCTCAAAATCCGCCACTGGATTCCGGGAAGGCCCCTCAGAGATGTCCAGGATATGAATGAGAAGGTGTGTCCGTTCCACATGCCGAAGGAATGTCAAGCCCAATCCTTGGCCTCGAGAGGCACCTTCAATCAATCCCGGGATATCAGCCACGACAAAAGGGCGGCGATCCTCCAAGGTCACCACTCCCAGGTTGGGGACGAGGGTCGTGAAGGGGTAGTCTGCGATCTTGGGTGTGGCAGAGGATATCCTGGAGAGCAGGGTTGATTTTCCTACATTGGGATAGCCGATGAGGCCGACGTCGGCGAGGAGTTTCAGTTCGAGCCGGAGCCAGCATTCTTCGCCCTTTTCTCCCTTTTCAGCGACCCGCGGTGCACGATTGGTGGGAGTGGCGAATCGTGCATTGCCCCGGCCGCCTCGACCTCCTCTTGCCACCACGAACCGTTGGCCGTCAAAGAGAAGATCCTGGAGAAGCTGATCGGATTTTTCATCCCGGACAAGAGTGCCGACCGGGACCCGGATGACGAGATCCTTGCCGGTCTTTCCTGTTTGGTCCTTGCCTTTGCCGTGCCCCCCTCTTTGAGCATGAAACCGGTGGGGGTAAGTGAGATCGAGGAGTGTAGAGAGCTGAGCATCTGCCTGAAGGATCACATCCCCACCTTTGCCTCCGTCACCGCCATCCGGACCTCCTCTGGGGACGAAACGTTCCCTTCTAAAGCTGACACACCCATTTCCGCCGTCCCCAGCCTTCACATGGATTCTGGCTTCATCCACAAACTTCATCGTCAATGATCACAGGCCAAGAGGAGGCGAACTAAACAGGTTGATTGTAGACACTGACCTGGGTTTTCTCTTTCCCTTTCCTCTCAAAGGCGACGATTCCGTCGATTTTGGAGAAGAGCGTGAAATCCTTTCCCATGCCCACATTCTCTCCGGGATGGATCCTGGTCCCCTTTTGCCGGACCAGGATGTTTCCGGCCCGGACCCATTGGCCGCTGAACCGCTTAACGCCTAAGCGTTGTCCTGCGCTATCCCTTCCATTGCGGGAGCTTCCTCCTGCCTTTTTGTGTGCCATAACTTCCTCCAAAAATCTTAAGGTTGGAACACTGAGATGAAGGAATGTTGGAAGGATGGTTGAACCCATTATTCCAGTATTCCAATTTTCCATCCGCCTTTTAGCTCAAAGCGATATCGTTCACCTTCAGATAGGTATAGGACTGACGGTGTCCTTTGAAACGGCGGTAATTCTTCCTCCTCTTCATCTTGTAGGTGAGGACCTTTCTTCCTTTGGCCTGCTGGACGATCTCCGCGCTCACCGTGGCATTGGCCAACCGGGGAGTTCCGAGCTGAGCCTGGCCCTCCTCGAATACCATCAAGACGTCCCTCAATGTGACCTGATCCCCGACCTTTCCCTCGAGCTTCTCAACTCGGATCACATCCCCCTTAGAGATCCGATATTCCTTGCCTCCGGTCTTCACCACTGCATGCATCCAGGGCCTCCACTAAGCTGAATTAATTGAGTAATAAATATTAATCAATTTTCGACTATTTGTCAAACCCGGAAAGTGTTGACATCTTCCTAAGGAATTGGTAAGAATAGTTCGCCCTGGTGAAGAAAGTACCGAGAGGCAAAGGAGGTGAGTGATAAAAAGGAAGATTTCACGCAAATTCTTAGAAAGGAGGGATGGGTGATGAGTAAAAAATTTTTTCTAATGGTATCGATCTTATCTATTTTGATGGTTTCCTCTGTCCTCTTTGCCGCGGAAAAGGAGATCAAGATCGGAGTCCTTTATCCCCTCTCTGGAGCGGCGGCGACCATCGGGAGAGACCTGCAAAGGGCTGCAGAGTTGACAGCGGAGCAGCTTGTCAACCACAAGAACCCCGATGTCGATATTTTGATGGCCAAATGGGGAGGCATCCCTAACTTAGGCGGGGCCAAGATCAAACTGATCTTCGCTGACCATCGGGGAGAGCCGGACCGTGGGGCAGACCTGGCCAAACGGCTGATCCTCGACGACAAGGTCGTGGGTCTGATGGGTGCTTACCACAGTTCCGTGACCAAGACTGCCAGTGCAGTGGCTGAACGGTACGGGATCCCCATGATCAATGATTCTTCAACCTCGCCGGACCTCACGCGAAGGGGCTTTAAATGGTTCTGGCGCGCCACACCTCATGATGAATACTTTACCAAGGACCTCTTCGAACTGCTGAAGGGATTGACAGAAGGGAAGGTCAAAGGGGTGAAGGCCATTCCAAAGGATCAGCTCAAAAACCTGGCGTATGCCTGCGAGAATACGGAGTGGGGCGCCAGTGTGGCCAAGACGATCGAGGCCTTTGCGAAGGAGTACGGATTCCACGTTGTCAAGGGGATCCTTTATGACTCCAAGTCTCCTGATTTGACATCCGAGGCTCAGGCCTTGATCGCTGCCAAGCCTGACTGCATGCTCTTTGCCTCTTACCTCTCCGACTCCATTCTGATGATTCGAACCCTTAAGGGGATGAAGGCCTCTCCTCGCTTCTTCTGGGGACAGAACGCGGGATTTGAGATGGCCGATTTTCCCAAGACACTGGGGTCCGATATCAATGGGGTTTTGACCCGGACCGTCTTCATCGCCAAGCTGGCCAAGGTGAAGAGGGTGGCTGGCCAGATCAATGCAATTTATAAGAAGCGATTCGGCGACGAGCTGACCGGTGCGACAGGTCGATCAGTGGTAGGGGTTCAGACATGGGCTTATGTGCTGAACCGAGCGGGTTCGACCGATCCAAAGGCTATTCAGAAGGCATGCAATGAGATCAACATCCCCGGGTATGAGCTGGTCATGCCCTGGGACGGGATCAAATTCGATGCCACGGGTCAGAACATCCTCGGCAGGGGTTTGATCGGCCAGTATCAGTGGAAAGAGGGGAAGATCGATCTTGAGATCGTCTATCCCTTTGACCTGGCCACAGCCAACTTTATCTATCCCTTCCCAGGATGGAAGTAATGCACAGAGAGGAGTCCGGTACGCCGGACTCCTCTCGTGCAAATTCGAAGCACGAAATACGGGTCAAGCATCCCGAAGGGATCAACTCGAAACAATTTGCAACGACCAAAAATCAAAAGGATATGTTTAGAAATTGGATGATTTGAATCTGAAATTTGTTTCGGATTTTGATATTCGGATTTAAAGATGATCATTCTCGATGCGATCATTCAGGGAATCCTGATGGGCCTGCTTTTTGCCCTGGTCGCCCTTGGGCTGACCATCATCTTCGGCGTGATGGATATTGTCAACTTCGCCCATGGCGAATTCCTGATGATCGGGATGTTTACCGCCTACTGGACGAGCCTCCTCCTTCATGTCGATCCTCTGATCGCTCTCCCTACCTCTGCCATCGTGGGCACACTTCTCGGAGTGGCCTCCTATTACTGGCTGGTCAAATACCTGCTTCGTGGGCCGATGATCGCTCAACTCTTCGGAACCTTCGGGCTCATGCTCTTCTTGAGGTATCTGGCTCAATTCCTCTTCGGCACAGACTATCGGATCGTGCAGAAGGGGTTGCTCGTCGGAAAGAGCCTTTCCCTTGGTCCGTTCATCCTCGACTGGACTAAACTCTCTGCGGCGATTTTAAGCCTTTTTGCCTTCACCCTGGTCTATTACCTTCTCCATCGAACAAAATTGGGCAGGGCCCTCAGGGCCACAGCACTCAACAAAGAAGCAGCCTCTTACATGGGGATTAAGACGGACAGGATGAATGCCCTTGCCTGGGCGATCGGAGGAGGAACGGTCGGCATCGCAGGAGGACTGCTTGTCAACTTCTGGTATGTCTACCCCACCGTTGGTCTCCTCTTTGTGATGATTGCCTTTGCCTCGGTTGCCCTGGGCGGGTTTGGGAGTATCAAGGGAGCATTCTTTGCCGGGGTGATCATCGGGATGATCGAAATGCTTTTCCCGGTCCTCGGCCATCTGATCGGCTCGGATTTCTTGGGTCCGCACTTCAAATTCACTTTGGTCTACTTTGCCTACTTTATCATCGTGGTGTTGAGGCCCCAGGGATTGTTTGGATGGAAACACTAAGAGATGCATTCGATTTCAGCGACTTTTCAAAGGCCGAGCGGATCGGCCTGGGCCTCTTTACCATCTTTCTATTGGTCTTTCCCTGGCTTGGAGCAGGATCCTTTGTCAAAGCCGTCATGATCCAATTCCTTCTCTTCTCCCTCTTCGGTATGGGATGGAATACGATCGGGGGTTATGGCGGACAGGTGGAACTGGGGAAGGCACAGTATGTGGGGATCGGAGCCTATACGGTGGCTTTGATGATGGTCTGGTGGAAGATCCCTTTCTGGGTCTCCATGCCGGTTGGAGTTCTCATCGCCATTGGATACTCATTTATGATCGGGTATCCCCTCTTCAGGTTGAAAGGCCATTACTTTGCCATCGCTACCATCTGTACCTCTCTGGTGCTCCAGGATATCTTCATCAACTGGAAACTGGTGGGCGCAGCCAAGGGGATCGAACTTCCCATCCATGACCATCCGGACTTTCTCTTTATGCAATTCAAGTCGGATGTCTACTATTTCTATTTCATCATGGCCCTCTTTTATGCTGGCCTTTTCTATATGAACTGGTTTCGAAAGTCGAAGTTAGGCTATCAACTCCGGATGATCAAAGAGGATGAGGATGCGGCTGAGAGCCTGGGCATCGATGCCCGCTGGTGTAAGATCAAGGCCTATTCCATCGCCTCGGCCTTCGTTGCCGTGGGAGGTGGATTCATGGCCGTTTATAACCTTTACATCGATCCCTACTCTGTCATGGACTTAGACCTTTCGATTAAAATCGCGCTGATGGCGATGTTGGGAGGAGCTGGCTCCATGTGGGGACCGATCATCGGCGCCGCTTTTCTGATCCCTCTTGATCGTTTTCTTGGCAGCTGGCTGGGCGGTCAGAAGGGCTTAATCGGAGTCGATTTTATGATCTATGCGGCCATGATCATGGTGGTGTCGGCTTATCAACCCAGAGGTATCTGGGGCATTATTGAACAGTTCCGGAGAAAAGGGGCTTAGCTGGATGTTTCTCCAGGTCGTCGATCTCGTCAAGGATTTTGGTGGGGTGGTGGCGAACAATCACATCTCCTTCGATATCGATCAAGGAGAGATCATCGGCCTGATCGGTCCCAACGGCGCTGGAAAGACCACCCTGTTCAACTGCATCGTCGGGTATCATAAACCCGACTCCGGCAAGGTGATCTTTAAAGGGAAGGAGATCACAGGATTCAAACCGTTCATGACCAATCGGGAAGGGATTGGCAGGACCTTCCAGATCACGAAGGTCACCGCGGGAATGACTGTCCTTGAGAATGTGATGGTCGGGGCCTTCTGCCGAACCGATCAGCGGCCGATTGCAAAAAAGGAGGCCTTGGAGGTATTGGGCTTTTTAAGATTGGAGAACGTGAAGGATTACCATCTTAACGAATTGCCCATCGCGAGCCAAAAGAAGGTGGGATTGGCCAGGGCCTTGGCCACAAAACCCGAACTCCTGATGCTGGATGAAGTGGCCTCCGGCCTCAACCCGAAAGAGACGGAGGAGATGGTGGACGTCTTAAAGAGGATCCATCAGGAGAAGAAGATTACCCTTTTTCTCATCGAGCATGTGATGGAGGTGGTCATGCCCATCTCCCAGCGGGTGATCGTTCTCGATAGTGGCGAAAAGATTGCTGCAGGACTGCCGGAGGAGATTGTGAAGAATGAACGGGTGATCAAGGCCTATCTTGGGGAGAAGTATGCTAAGGGTTTCCGGGATTGAAGTTCGTTACAGCGGGGTGCCTGTCATTCACGATGTCTCTCTTGAAGTGAATAAGGGCGAGCTGGTCTCTGTGGTGGGATCAAACGGTTCGGGCAAATCGACCCTTCTCAAGACCATCGCCGGAGCCCTCCGCCCCACCAAGGGTTCGATCGTATTCGAGGATCAAGAGATCTCTCACCTCTCCACGGCGGACATCGTTCGGATGGGGATCACCTACGTGCCAGAGGCCCGCTTGATCTTCGGGCCCCTTACGGTTGAGGAAAATCTCGAATTGGGGGCCTACATCCTGAACGATGCCGAGGAGATGAGGAAGAACCTGGAGAACGTCTACCATCTCTTTCCCCGTCTGGCTGAGCGACGTCTTCAACAGGGGGGAACCCTCAGCGGCGGGGAGCAGCAGATGCTGGCCATCGGAAGGGGGTTGATGTCCAATCCAAAGCTCCTCATGCTCGACGAGCCCTCCTTGGGATTGATGCCAAAGCTGGTCGATGAGATGCTGGAGGCCGTGGCCAGATTGAAAGAGGCAGGCAAAACGATCCTCCTCGTGGAGCAGAAGGTCCGGGAGTCCCTCGAGCTCTCTGACCGGGGTTACGTGCTTCAGACCGGGCGGACGATTCACCACGGGACAGGCAGGGAGCTCCTCAACACCGAAGCGATCAAAAAAGCCTTCTTAGGATTGTGATCATCCTGTTTTCGGCTCAATAGACCCTTAGAAGTCTCGGGCCTGCCTTTATTCTCATCAGTTTTACTCTAATGAATATTTTCTTCTTGACTCCCAGGTCGTATTTCCTGAATAATCTTTACCGCTTGTCACGTCACCTGGATGGGCTGCGGAAAGAGAAGCGTTCGTTATGAAGGATGTGAAGCTGTCCGGTTATGTTCCGGGCGCGATCGGTCGAATCGCTGAACTTCATGCGAGGTATTATCACGAGCACTGGGGTTTTGGCCTCTATTTTGAGTCGAAGGTGGCCATGGAGCTTTCGGAGTTTCTTCGGCGTTTTGACGAAACCCGTGATGGGTTTTGGGTGGCAGAGGCAGAGGAGAGAATTGTGGGCTCGATCGCCATTGATGGGATTCGTCACGATCAGCAAGGCGCGCATTTGAGATGGTTCATCGTGGCTCCGGAAGCTCAGGGCCGGGGCATTGGAAATAGGTTGATTGAGGAGGCCGTTGAATTCTGCAGGAGCAAGAAGTTTAAGGGAATATATCTCTGGACTTTTGCGGGTCTTGATCCAGCAAGGCATCTTTATGAGAAGTGGGGCTTCAGACTTTGTGAAGAGCACGAAGGCACCCAATGGGGAAAGAGGGTGAACGAGCAGAGGTTTGAACTTATCTTTTGATAAGTCGGCTTCAGCTGTGGATTTGATTTTTGGGAGGAATGGAAGTAGAATTTCTTTCAATGAAAAGGGTCAACCGAGCCTCTCCAAATGAGATTCGGCTCCTCATTCGGAGAGGGGGATGGGATAGGCCAACAGCTGGACTGGCCATGGGCTATGCCCAGGCCAATCTGGTGATCCTTCCCGAGAGATACGCCTTCGACTTTCTCCTCTTCTGCCAGAGAAATCCAAAGCCATGCCCTCTGCTCGAGGTCTTGGAACCGGGGAAGTATCGAACTCAATTCTTAGCTTTGGATGCCGATATACGGACCGACATTCCCCGTTATCACCTCTATCGAAAGGGGAAGTTGGAGGTCACGGTGAAGGAGATCAAGAATCTCTGGAGGGCCGATTTTGTCACCTTTCTGTTGGGGTGCAGCTTTTCGTTTGAGGAGGCCTTGCTCCGATCCAGGATTCCGGTCCGCCATCTCGAAGAGAATAAGAACGTTCCGATGTACATTACGAATATCCCTTGCAAGCCCGCTGGAATCTTCCATGGCCCCATGGTCGTGTCGATGAGGCCCATCTCTCCGGAAAAGGTTTCCCGAGCGGTGCAGATCACTTCCCGGTACACCTCGGTTCATGGCGCGCCCATCCATATCGGCGACCCTTCTGCGATCGGAATCAGGAATCTCGGAAGGCCTGACTTCGGAGATCGGGTGAAGATCAAAAAGGGAGAGGTCCCTGTCTTCTGGGCCTGCGGTGTGACACCCCAGGCCGTTGTGATGAAAGCTAAGCCTGATTTCTGCATCACCCACGCTCCCGGCCATATGTTCATTTCCGACATTCTCAACGAAGAGCTGGCAAATTTATAATCCCTCCCGACCTCTCCCTGTCAGAAGAGGTCAGGAGGATTTGAGGAGGAGAGAGATGAGAGGATGGATTTGGGTGGTTCTAATCTGTTTCACTTTTTTTCCTGGGATCACTTATTCCCAGCAGAAACCGGTTTATGGAGGATCGCTGACAGTGGCGCAGGGAGTGGAGCCACCGGGGCTGGATCCCACTACAGCCACCTCTGCAGCGATCCCCAGGGTCGTCTATGGCAATGTATTGGAGGGGCTGGTCAGGATTGACCGAAACGGAAACATTGTCAAGGCCCTCGCCCAGGAATATAGAATTTCGAAGGATGGAAAGGAGTACACGTTTATTCTGAAGAAGGGGGTCAAATTCCATGATGGAAAACCCTTCGATGCAGAGGATGTTAAGTTCACCCTGGAGAGGATGCTGGATCCCAAAACAGCGGCTCCTAATATTGCATACTACAGAGACATCGAGTCGATCCAGGCAGTGGATAGCCATACGGTCAAGATCAGACTGAAGAATGTCAATTCCATGTTCCTTTTCAACCTCGCCAGGCCGGATTCGATAATCGTGAACAAACAGGCTGTGGACAAATTGAAGAGCGCGCCTGTTGGAACAGGTCCGTTCAAGTTTGTGGAATGGGTCCGGGGAGATCGAATCACCCTGACCAGATTTGACAACTATCATCGGAAAGGGATTCCGTATCTTGACAAGGTGACCTTCAAGTTTATCGGAGATCCGAGTTCCCAGATCGCCGGCCTTAAGGCAGGGGACGTCGATGTGATCGCCTATGACGTGAGCCCTGAAAATGCCCTGTTGCTTGAGAAGGATCCGAAGTTTAAGGTCCTCAATGGGTACACGACGACAGAGGTCATCCTCTCCACGAACAATTCGAGAAGGCCCTTCACCGATGTCCGCGTCCGAAGGGCGATGGCCCATGCCATCGATCGCACCGCCTTGATCAGAGGTGCGATGTCAGGCTACGGCATTCCCATCGGTTCACACATGGATCCCGGAAATCCTTACTATGTCGACCTCACCTCAGCCTACCCTTATAACCCCCAAAAGGCAAAAGAGCTCCTCACGGAAGCCGGCTACCCAAATGGCTTTGAAGCCGTTATCAAACTTCCAGAGCGCTATGCCTATGCCAGGCGATCAGGCGAGATCATCGCAGACATGCTCTCTCAGGTCGGAATTAGATTGAAGATCGAGTTGGTCGAGTGGGGACAGTGGATTGAACGGGTCTTCAGGAATGCCGATTACGACCTGACCGTGATTGGTCACGCCGAGCCCTTTGACATCAACATCTACGCCAATCCAAAATATTACTTTCGCTATGACAGCGCGAGGTTTCAGGAGACGTTGAAGAAGGCTGAGAGGGAGCCCGATCCGAAACTGCGGAGGGACCTCTACGTCAGCCTTCAGAAGATCATCACCGAGGATGCGGTCAACGGATTTCTCTATGTATTGCCGAGCCTTCCCACGATGAAGAAGGAGGTGATGAACTGGTGGAAGGACTATCCGATGACGGCCTGCGATGTCAGTGAGGTGTGGATAGGGAAATAGCATAGGGCGTAGCGTTAAATATTGGTTTGCCATTTTGAGTTCATGATTTCTAAGTTATGTGGAACGGGGCCTGAGAGGGTTTGCCTGAAACTTCAGGCCCTTTCTTTCCTTGAGAAGAGATGACGGCCTATTTGCTCAAACGAACCTTCATCCTTTTTTTGACGCTTCTGATCGTCTCGATCACTATCTTTGTTGTCCTCATGGTGATCCCGGGTGACCCCGCTCAGATCATTCTCGGAATTCACGCCACCCCGGAGACGCTTCAGCAGTTGAGGCATCAATTGGGCCTGGATCGTCCTGCAGTCGTTCAGTATCTCAGTTATATGAAAGACCTGGTCATGGGAGATATGGGCCGATCGATCCGGTATGACGTGCCGATCGGTTCGCTCATCCTCTCCCGGCTTCAGGTGACAATCCCTCTGGCCATCCTTTCGATGATCTTTGCCATCCTGCTCTCCATCCCCATGGGGACATACTCCTCGCTCCATCGGAATCGATTTGGAGACTATGGGATCATGGTCTTTTCGCAGATCGGCCTGGCCGTGCCAGGCTTTTGGGCAGGCATGCTTCTCATCCTCCTCTTTGCCGTCACCCTGGGCTGGTTTCCTGCAGGCGGATTTCAGCCATGGGAGGCGGCCCCGTTGAAAGCCCTCCAATCCCTTCTTCTTCCCGCTGTCTCTTTGGGGTTGGTCAGGGCAGCGGTTCTCACCCGCATGACCCGGTCCTCCATGCTCGAAGTCTTGGGAGAAGACTATATCCGTACAGCTAAGAGCAAGGGCCTGCCTGAAGGGATCGTCGTCTACAGACATGCCTTTCGAAATGCGATCATCCCGGTGATCACGATCATGGGACTCCAGGCAGGAGATCTTCTCGCAGGAGCGATCATTATTGAGAACGTCTTTCATCTCCCAGGCGTTGGGAGGCTCGTCTTCGAGGCGATCGGACAGAGGGATCTTCCCGTGATTCAGGGGGTGGTCCTTTTTATCACGGCTGTCATCGTTTTTATGAACTTCGTGATGGATGTGATCTACCGGTTCCTCGACCCACGGATTCGTTATGAGTAATCGAGGGATTTCCCGACTATTTCGTAACACCAACTTCGCCATTGGATTCTGCATCACCCTGGTCATCGTCCTGACGGCCTTTATCAGCCTTGGCTATACCCCTCACGACCCGAACCGGATGAACCTGTCAGAACGGTTTCGCCCTCCTGATGGCACGCACTGGTTGGGAACCGATCAGTACGGAAGGGACATCTTCAGCCGGGTGATGAAAGGGTCTGGCAATTCCCTGCTTGTCGGGATGGTAGCGGTTTCAATCGGGATGTGTTTTGGGATACTCCTCGGCTCTCTGGCTGCCCTTTACAGGAGGTGGGTGGATGAGGTCGTGATGAGGATATCAGATGTGCTCTATGGATTTCCGGCTGTGCTCAGTGCCATTCTTATTACCTCCGCCCTGGGCCCCGGAGTGGTAAACAGTATGATCGCCATCGGGATATTCAACATCCCCATCTTTGCAAGGTTGACCCGGGCCACCTCTCTCTCCATATGGGAGAGGGATTATGTCACCTCTGCCAGGGCGATCGGAAGAGGTAATCTGGGGATTGTCTATAAGCATGTCCTCCCCAATATCCTCTCCCCTCTCATCGTTCAGGGAACCGTCCAGTTCGCCATCGCCATCTTAGCTGAGGCAGGGCTGAGCTACTTAGGTTTGGGAACCCAACCTCCCCATGCCAGTTGGGGAAGGATGCTCAATGAGGCACAGACCTTCATGGGGACCTCGGCCTGGCTGGCCATTTTTCCGGGTTGTGCCATTGCCCTTGCGGTGTTGGGATTCAATCTCCTCGGAGATGGATTGAGGGATATCCTTGATCCAAGAATCTCGCGATGGACGGGGGGATGAGGAGCTTTCAAACCCTAATCTTCGACATCGCTTTCCGATTTTGATCGCATCTCTTCATCCAAGGCTTCATCGACCATCCGATCGGCCTCTTCCCCCAGCTCCTCACCAAACTCCTTCCCCAGCCTCTTCATCCATTTGGCCATGCTTTTCGGGTCCCTTTCATCAAGATCACCCCATTTTGAAGGGTCGGCCAGACTCTCCATTCTGCTCTCCTCGGAACGGATCACCCTCACCCTGGAGAGGACTCTCGACATCTTCCTGCTCTTACATCGCTTGCATTGCAGGGAGAGTGTCTCATCGCTTCTGATCAGGAGAAATTCAGAGATCTTTCCACACTCTTCACAGCGATATTCATAGATTGGCATATCGTTTTCCTCCTTTTCTGATCGAGAAATAGAAGTAAAGGAGATTGACGACACCGGTGAAGGCGAGGCAGAGAAACATCACGGGGTAGCTGGTCCAGTGAAGGATGATTCCCATGATTATCGATCCCATGCCAACTCCAAGATCAGCGACAGCGGTGAAAGTGCCCATGGCTGGCCCGCGGGAGGGTCCTGCACGATCGATGGCATAGGCCACCAGCGTGGGGTAGAGAAACGCATTCCCGAGACCCCAGATCACGGCGACCAGAATGAACATGGGAAGGCTATTGGAGAAGGCGAGAATTCCCATTGAGACGATGTAGGTCATCAGACATGGAAAAATCACCCTTTCTCTTTTATAGGTATCCAATATCTTTCCACCCAGGCCGCGGCCCAAAATGAGCATGAGGGCAAAGGTGGCAAAGAAGAGGCCGGGATTTGAAACTCCCTGGCTCAGGGCATAGAGAGGAAAGAAGGCGGTTAACGCTCCCCAGATGATATTGACGATAGAGGCGATGATCGCGGGTGGAATCGCCTCCCGATTCAGAAAGGGTTCATCCTTTAAGAATTGATCCTCCAACGGGTCGATCGGCCTCTCCTTCACTTTGTCTGTGATGAGGAGGGTGCATAGGGAGAACCCGGTACAGACCAAGAAGAGGGTGGTAAATCCGAACTGGTTGATCAGGAACATCCCAAAGGAGGGGGCAAGAGCAAAAGCGATATTGATAGCTAAATAGAAGTAGCTGAGGCTCTGTCCCAGGTGGGCCTCAGGGCTGATGTTGGCCACCAATGTGAAGGATGCGGTGACGAAGAGGGCGACGCCGATCCCCTGAAAGATCCTCACCGTAAAGAATGGGAAGAAAGGAGGAGCGACGAGATAGGCCAGACAGGAAAAGGTGTAAAGGAGGGCCCCGGCGATCATGAACTTCTTCTCAGCTATTCTTAAAAGGGCCCTTCCCACAAAGGGTCTGAGGATGAGGGAGGATACGCTGGAGACACCCACGAGAAGACCGATCTCAACCTCTGTGGCTCCCAATCTCGAAAGGTAGATCGGGATGGTCGGGATGAGGACGAAGAAGACAGAGGAGAAAGTGAATTGGGAAAAGAAACTGAGGACAAAATCACGGGTCAATATCTTTTGTGTCGCCATAAGATAGATATGTCTGCTTCTTTTTATTTTTTATTTTTATATTTTATCGCCAATTTGTAAAGGGGGCGCTGTCCCCTTGATCTCGTTTTTCATAAGTTTTAGAATTACCGCCAAAAGTTTTTAAGCGACTTTAAGTTTCTGTCCTAGAGAGGGATCAGCATGCAAAGAGCAGTGGTGAAGGCCAATATCGTTGTGTTTATCGCCAGTTTCTGCACACTTGTCATTGAGCTGGTAGCAGGAAGGATCATGGCACCCTATGTGGGCGTCTCACTCTACACCTGGACGAGCATCATCGGCGTGGTCCTTGCTGGCATCAGCATTGGAGCCTACCTGGGAGGTCTGATCGCTGATCGATACCCCCGGCCTTCAACCCTCGGTTGGCTTCTCTTCCTTTCCGGTCTGGGGGCCTTCTCCATCTCGCCCCTGACCAACCTGGTGGGAGCAGCCCAGTTTCAAACCAGTTTGATGATCCGGATTCTCCTGATCACCACGATCATCTTCCTGGTTCCCTCCTGCGTGCTCGGAATGATCTCGCCTGTGGTGGTCAAGCTGACGCTCAACAATCTGGAGAAGACCGGCAATGTGGTTGGGAAGATTTATGCCTTCTCCACCCTCGGATCGATCCTCGGGACGTTCGCCACCGGGTTCTTCCTCATCTCGTGGATGGGGACCCGCCAGATCCTCTTCACCATGGGGATCATCCTCATTCTTTCGGCCCTTGTCTTCGGAGGGTTTTTCGTGAGAAGAAAGGTCCTGGCTCTCTTCTTCGTAATCCTCATTCCGCTGGTATGGGCATTTTATGGATATGCCTTCAAACCCCCGCTGGATGAGGAGACCTATTTCTTCAAAGAGAGCGATTACTATACGATCAAGTTGAAGAGGGATGAGACTCGGAATGGAGGAGCTCCCTTAGAGGCCCTGATCCTTGATCACCTGGTCCATTCCTATACAGACCTCGAGGATCCATTTTATCTCGAATATGAGTATATTCGAATTTATGAAGAAGTGGTGAGATGGCAGGCGAGGAGGCGGCCAGCGTTTAAGGCCCTCTTTATCGGCGGTGGCGGTTATACCTTTCCCCGTTTTGTCGAGGCAAGATATCCGGAGGCAACGATCGACGTGGTGGAGATCGACCCGGAGGTGACCCGGGTGGTCAAAAATTATCTCGGGATCTCTGAAAATACGAGGATCCGCTCCTTCAATGAGGATGGCCGATGGTTTGTGATGAATTGCAAAGAACGAGAGGTCTACGATTTCATTTTCGGCGATGCCTTCAATGACCTTTCCATCCCTTACCATCTGACCACAAAAGAGTTTGCCATCGAACTGAAGAGGCTTCTCAAGCCAGATGGATTGCTTCTGGCCAACGTGATCGACAGTTTCAAGAAAGGGGCGTTCATGCCCTCTTATATCCGAACCCTGGAGGAGGTCTTTGGAAAAGGGCATGTCCATCTGATCACGCTCAGTTCGGATTATGAACACATCGGGATCAGCACCTTTGTAGTGGTCGCAAGCCCACAGAGACTGGATATGGATGATTTTGTCAGGGTGGTGAAGGGAAGGAAGAATGAGATGACCTCTCATGTCATGCCTCAGGATCGGTTACAGCAATATCTGAAGGAGCGTTATTCAGTGATCCTCACCGACGACTATGTGCCGGCCGACAATCTGATCGCTCCCATCTTTGAAGAGAGGTTCGGATATCAGAGGTGAAGGATTCAAGTGACCTCGTATTTCTGAATCCCCGGTCTGGTTGCCAGGTTGAGCATACGGGAGGAAATTGTTTAAAAGGAGGAAGGATTCGATGCTGAAGGAAAAGGGGTCCCACCGAGAGAAGCTTTCAGGCGTTTTTGCGCCCATCACCACCCCCTTTGATGAAGAGGGGAATCTCCTTCTCGATAAGCTTGCTTCCAATATCGAGAAGCTCAATCAGAGCAGGCTTCGGGGTTATTTGGTCTTGGGGACCAATGGCGAATTCAAGAGCCTCTCGGAGGCGGAGCGGAGAAGGGTCTTGGAAACCGTGATGAAGGCTTCTTCCAGGGATAAGGTGGTGATGGCAGGGACCGGCCATGAATCCACTGTACTGTCGATCGCCAACACGAAAGAGGCCGGGGCCATGGGAGTCCATTTTGCGAGCCTGATCGCCCCTTCCTTTTTTGCAAAGAAGATGACGGATCAGGTTCTTTCAAGACACTTTCGCCTGATCGCAGATGCATCCCCTGTACCGGTGCTCCTCTACAACAATCCAGAGGTGGCGGTCCTGACCTTCAGCACCGGTTTGATCGGAGAGGTATCCAGACACCCCAATATCGTCGGCATGAAGGACACTTCCAAAGGGAATTTCGCCTCCTATCTCCTGGCTGCGGACCCGGATTTCAACCTTCTGGCAGGATCGGCAAACTTCTTCTTTGAGGCCCTGGTCATGGGCGGCGTCGGAGGAGTGCTCTCGATCGCGAACTTTGCTCCGGAGGCATGCTGCCGTGTCTATGACTTATGGAGAGCCGGAAAGCTGGAGGAGGCCAGAAGGGAACAGTACCGGTTGATGACGTTGAATCAGAAGGTCTCCGGAAGGTATGGGGTAGCAGGCGTCAAGGCAGCCATGGACTTAGCCGGATTCTACGGTGGTCCCCCCCGTTCTCCTCTCCTGCCTTTAACCCCTGAGGAAAAGAAGAGGTTGCGCGACGATCTTTCAGCCTCCGGCTTCTTGTCGGCAGATTCGCCCTGAGCTTCCCGATCCTATCCTATGGATTTATTCTCTTCAGCAGGTTCTGGAATTTTTTCTAATCTGGCCTTTGCAATCCTCTGCCCGACCATTTCTGTAATCCGAATTCTCTTCCCTTCGACCTCTACCGTATCACCGGTCTGAGGGATCTTCTGCAGGGCGGTCATCAGGAATCCTCCGAGGGTCTCATATTCTGGAGATTCTGGAAGCTCGATGTGGTAGTCTTCCTTCAGGTCCCTCAGACTGATCGATGCGTCAATCAGCATCGTTCCGTCCGGAAATTGAATGACAGGACTCTCGGTATCGTATTCATCACGGATCTCACCGACGATCTCTTCAATCAGGTCCTCGATGGTCACCAGACCGGAGACCCCGCCATATTCATCCACTGCCAAGGCCATGTGGATCCTTCTCTTTTGCATCTCTCTCAGAAGAAGGCTGATCTTCATGGTCTCGGGAATGAAGAAGGGTGGTCGGATGATCTTTCTGATATCGACCTGTCCTGTTTTTGCAAGAATGGTGAGGAAGTCTTTTGCATAAAGGATTCCTCTGATATCGTTGAGCTCTTTTCCGTAAACCGGATAGCGGGAGAACTGCTCCTCTTCAATGAAGGAGAGAACCTCCTGGGGCGACTTATCGATCTGGATCGCCACCATCTGGGTGTCCGGGACCATGACTTCTTTGGCCGACATGTCAGTAAATTCAAACACGCTCTGAAGAATTTTCTCTTCAGCGGGTTCAAAAATACCGTGTTTCCCTCCCTCTTTGATGAGCATCTTCACCTCTTCCTCGGTGACGTATGCCCTTTCGGTAAAGGGCCTTCTGCCCAGAGGGCTCAACACGAGGGCTGTGCTGAAGGTGAGAATCCTGACAAATATGGAGGCGATTTTTGAGAAGAGGTCAATGGATCTGGCCGTCCACAACCCGATCGTTTCAGGATGCATCAAAGCAATCGATTTAGGGATGAGTTCACCGAAGATCAAGGAGAAATAGGTAATGATGACCACGACGATTCCAATGGCGATCGGGCCGGCTGCCAAAGAGATCGTCTTGATCGGGACTTCTTTAAGCAGGGGTTCGATCACCCTTACCGAGGCAGCTCCGCCGATGGCCGAGGCCAAGACCCCCACCGTCGTAATTCCAATCTGGATCGTGGCCAGAAACCGGTCCGGTTCCTCCTTCAGTCTTAAAAAGATCTTGGCATTCTCTTTCCCATCTTCAGCCATCTGTTTGATCCGGCTCTTTCTCGCTGTGACGACCGCGATTTCTGTCCCTGATAGATAACCGTTTAAAAGGATTAGAATGGCAATGAAAAAGGCTTCGTAAAAAAGTCCCTCCATTTCATACCTCCCATTCCTTCGTTGCAGGGTCTATGTAGGGTTGATCAGGTAAGTTGTGAACTACAAACCACTCGTTTCAGGTTTGCGAGGAGAAGATCATCAGAACTTGATCCGCTTGAGCCTTTCGATCGCCTCTCTGAGCTTTGTCTCATCTACCGTGAGGGCCATCCGGATGTATCCTTCTCCATCATCCCCGAAACCATTCCCAGGGGTCGCGACGATCCCACCTTGTTCGAGCAGGAGCGTGGCAAATTGAGTCGAGCTGTATCCCCTTGGAACCTGAATCCAGAGGTAGAAACTTGCCTTTGGCCAATCCACTTCGAGGCCGATTTCTCGAAGACCTTTCACCATCACATCCCTTCGCCTCTCATAGATCTTGATAATTTCGGGCAGGGGCGTATCCAGGCGATTCAAGGCTTCGGTCCCCGCCTCCTGGATGGCCTGGAAGAGACCAGAGTCGATGTTGGTCTTCACCCTTCCCAATCCAGAGACAATTTCAGAATGGCCCACGGCAAACCCGATCCTCCAGCCTGTCATATTGAAGGTTTTGGAGAGGCTGTGAAACTCGATCCCTACTTCCTTGGCGCCCTCCGCCTCCAAAAAACTGACCGGTCGATAGCCGTTGAAAGCGATTTCTGAATAGGCGGCATCATGACAGACAATGATCTCGTAACGACGAGCAAAGGCGACCACCTCTTCAAAGAAGGGCCTCTCAGCGACTGCGGCTGTCGGGTTATTTGGGTAGTTGATGAAAAGAAGCTTTGCCTTTTCTGCCACCTCCTCTGGAACTTCTGAGAGTTTCGGCAGAAAGCCGTTCTCCTTCCGAAGAGGCAAAAAATATGGGATCCCTCCGGCAAAGATCGTGGAGACACGGTAAACCGGATACCCAGGACTCGGGACCAATACAAAGTCCCCCGGGTTGACGAAGGCAAGAGGGATATGGGCGATGCCTTCTTTCGAACCGATGAGCGAGAAGACCTCTCTCTCGGGATCAAGGCTGACCCGGAATCTCCTTTGGTACCATTGGGCGACCGCTCTCCTGAATTCGATCATCCCTTCATAGGAGGGATACCGATGGTTCCTGGGATTTTCTGCTGCTCTCTTTAATCGTTCAATGATCAGCTTCGGCGTGGGGAGGTCTGGATCCCCGATCCCCAGGTCGATGAGATCCACTCCTTTCTGCCTCATCTCCTCTTTCTTCTTGTCGATCTCCGCAAAGAGGTAGGGGGGAATCTGTTCAATCCGTTTCGCCTTCTCAATCCGCATCCGTCTCTCCTTTCTTTCTCAACCTCAGATGGTTTTATCTTATGTGCTTTCCCTCCGAAATTCAAGCCAAAAGTGGTGATCTCGAAATCGGTATTGACATGCCTCAGCCCTCCCTATCATAATATCTCAAGTCTTTCTAAGCGAGAGCTCCAATGGGTATGAAAAAAAAGGCGTTGCTCAAATCTATCATCTTGTTCACTCTTATCTTTTGGCTTCTTTTGGGATGTTCGAAGAAGGGCCTCAAGACGATTGAAGGAGATCCGGAAATCCTTTATAAAGAGGGGCTCGCGCGGTTCAATAAAAGGGATTATGACGAAGCCCTGAAGAAGTTCGAACTGCTGAAGGCCAGTTTCCCTGATAGCCCTCCCTATACGATCTGGGCTGAGCTGAAGATCGGCGATTGTCATTTCTTTAAGAAGGAATATGTCGAGGCCATTGCCGCTTACGAGGAGTTTAAGAAGATCCACCCCACCCACGACGAGATCCCATATGTCCATTACCAGATCGGAATGGCCTATTACAACCAGATGCTCAGCTTAGACCGAGATCAGACCCCCACGCAGAAGGCCCTCTCCAACTTCGAATATCTGATCGCCAACTACCCACCCAGCCTCTTCACTGAGAAGGCAAAGGAGAAGATCGGGATCTGCAGAAAACGATTGGCGGATCATGAATTCTATATCGGCCATTACTATTATAAAAAAGGAAAATATAAAGCTGCCTCAGCCCGCTTCCAGGGCCTGATCGAGAAGTTTCCGAAGATGCCTGAGGAGGACAGGACCCTCTATCTCCTCGGCAAGAGTTATATTGAGATCGAGCAATGGGAGAAGGCTGCCGAAGCCTTTCGTAGGATTGTCAATGAATATCCGGAGAGCCCCTATCATGACGAAGCGAAG
Source organism: Syntrophaceae bacterium (assembly GCA_013388635.1). Taxonomy (GTDB): domain Bacteria; phylum Desulfobacterota; class BSN033; order BSN033; family UBA1163; genus JACAEX01. The sequence continues at coordinate 95,604 of JACAEX010000067.1, forward strand.
TCGATGCTCGATCAAGGGGTGCAAGAGAAGGCGAGTTCTCTCCGTGCGGCAAGGATCAAGGAATCGAAGAAAAGAGGTGGGAGGGCAGGGCCGGAACCGGAGACTCTCCATCTGGCCAGATTTGAAGAAGAGAGGAGGCAACCCGTTTCTTTCGCCAGCTCCCCTTCGGTCACCGGAGAGAGAGCAAAGGGGATTTCTTCGAAGGGAAAGAATGAAAACATAGCAATCCCAATCGCTGAGGAACCGAGGCAGGAGGTTCAAACTCCGTCGACCGCCTTACCACCCACTCCGGAGACGGGGCTTAAGGTCGGGACGGAGCCAGAAGGGGAGAGAAGCGTTTCGGCATTGCCAGTTCCGTCGGCGACAAATCCGACAGCAGCGCCCGAAAAGACGGAGACCCCTAAGAGCGAAGCTCCTCGTGAGCCAGCGGAGAGGGGTGAACCGATCGATATCACTTCTGACAGGGTGGAGACATATTCGAGGGAAAATTTGATCATCTTCAAAGGAAATGTCGTAGCCCGGCAGAAGGATATGGTCATCTATGCCGATTCCTTAGAAGCAGTGATCTTTGAAGGCGGCAAGGGGGTGGAGAAGGTGATTGCAGGAGGTAACGTCAAGATCCAGCAGGGAACGCGAGTGGCCCATTGTCAACGAGCGGTCTTTTACAATATCGATCAAAGAGTAGTTTTAACAGGTTCTCCACAGGTGATTGAAGGAGAGAATATGGTCTCTGGAGATGAGATCGTCTTCCATGTTGCACAGAATCGAATCGAGGTGAAAGGGGGGTCGAGCGGAAGGGGAAAGGCGAAGATCCTTCCAGGGGAAGGGGTTGAGAAGTTGAAATAACAATTTAGGGAGAAGTTGACCATCGGGAAGAAGAGAGAGACGCCCCTGGAGGGCGTCTCTCTGTTTTTGGGCCCGGCAAAAATTGACAAATAGAAGAAAAACTAATAAAATAAATTATTTATAATTTATGGGGAGATTAAGGAATGTTTGAAAGTCTTACCTCGAAACTGGATGCCATCTTTAAGAAACTGAAGGGTCGTGGAAAATTGACGGAGCAGAATATAAAAGAGGCATTAAAAGAGGTAAGGATGGCCCTCTTGGAGGCCGATGTCAATTTCAAAGTGGTGAAGGACTTCATCCAATCAGTGGAGCAGAGGGCAATAGGCCAGGAGGTGATGGCCAGTCTTACCCCGGCCCAGCAGGTGATTAAGATCGTAAGGGATGAATTGACCTCATTGATGGGCCATGGCGAGGAGAGGATTAATCTTTCCGGAAGTCCCCCTGTTCCGATCATGCTGGTCGGCCTCCATGGGTGTGGAAAAACGACCACCGCGGGTAAGCTTGCCCGATATTTTCAGGAGAGAAAGAAAAGGCCTTATCTCATCCCCGCTGACGTCTACCGGCCAGCCGCCATCGAACAGCTGCAGAGATTAGGGCAGGAGTTAGGGGTCGATTTTTATCGTCCAGAACCATCCCAGGCACCTCTGGATATATGTCTGAAGGGAAGGGAATTTGCACTCAGGGGTGGGTACGATCTGATGGTGATCGATACGGCTGGGAGACTCCACATCGATGAGGCCTTGATGCTGGAACTCAGGGAGATCAAGGCAAGTCTCAAACCAAAAGAGATACTTCTCGTAGCAGACGCGATGACCGGGCAGGATGCGGTCAATATCGCCAAGAATTTCAATGAGCGACTGGGAATCGATGGAGTGATCCTGACCAAGATGGATGGGGATGCTCGGGGAGGAGCTGCCCTCTCCATTCGAGCGGTGACACAGAAACCGATCAAATTCATCGGGGTGGGAGAGAAGTTGGATGCCTTGGAGGTTTTTCATCCCGACCGGATGGCCTCCAGAATCTTGGGAATGGGCGATGTCCTCACGCTGATCGAAAAGGCAGAGGTGGCGTTCGATGAGGAGAAGGCAAAGGAGTTGGAGAAGAAGATTCGAAGGGACTCCTTTACACTGGAAGATTTTCGGGATCAACTCCAGCAGGTTCGGAAGATGGGGTCATTGGAATCGATCTTAGGTATGATTCCAGGGGTATTGAAAAGGATGAAGGGGATGGGGGATATCGGTTTGGATGAAAGAGAGCTGATCAAGGTCGAGGCCATCATCAATTCGATGACCCCTAAGGAACGGGCCAATTATGCGATCATCAACGGAAGTCGGCGATTGCGGATCGCTCGTGGTAGCGGGACGACCGTCCAGGATGTGAATCACCTTTTAAAACGCTATGCCCAGGCCCGAAAGATGATGAAACAGTTTGCTAAAATGGGAGAGAAGGGATTTGGGAGAGGAAGGATGCCCTTCTTTTCATAATGGTTTTCAGGCTGCGTCGGAGAAGGGATATATAAACTCTAAACACGAAGCACAAAATCCGAATCTCGAAACAAACAGAAATGTTCAAAATCCGAATGACCTAAACCAATAGTAAATATTGAAAACTTTGAAATTTGGATTTTGGATTACCTAGAAAATAACCCCTCCCCTGGTGGGAGGGGATAAAGGGGAGGGGGAATAGAGGGGGAATAAAGGTTTTCTTCACCCCCACCCTCACCCTCCCCCATCGAAGGGGGAGGGACGCCAGGTTTAATTTTCATGGTTCGCGGGTGACGAACCCGTCATGTGAAATTTGTTTCGTATCCCGATATTCGAATTTCGGATTTTTTACTCAAAGAAGGAGGTGGTAAGGAAGACTATGGCAGTATCGATGAGACTGATGCGATTTGGTGGGAAGAAAGACCCGTATTACCGGATTGTCGTTTCGGATCGTCGTTCGGCCCGGGACGGAAGATTTATCGAACAGGTGGGGATTTATGATCCCAAGAAAGATCCAGTGGAGGTTCGATTCAAAGAAGAGAAGGCGTTGGGGTGGCTGCGAAAGGGAGCCCAACCCACACCGACAGTCCGTCAGCTCTTGATTCGATCCGGTATTTCGAAGAGGTTGACGGAAGAAAAAGAAGCATAGGATGCCTTTTCCCAAACCTTTGCCCTCCATTCGGTAAAGTGGTTATAGCAAGGGAGATATGGGGATGTATCCGAGATAGCCACCCTGAGTCTTTTAGTAAGGAGTGGGGTCTACTCTGAAGACGACCCCACGTCTTATGAGGATGGTGCGGCGTCTGCCTTCGTGGATCTTCTCAGGACCGCTTCAGGAAGTGGAGGTGGGGTTATGAAAACGAAAGAGTTAATCGAGTATATCGCAAAGGCATTGGTGGATCATCCTGAACAGGTCAGGGTTTCTGAAATCGAAGGTGAGAAGACCTCGGTCATCGAACTCTCTGTGGCTAAGGACGATTTGGGAAAGGTGATCGGGAAACAGGGCAGGACTGCCAGGGCGATCAGAGTTATCCTGGGCGCTGCCTCTGCAAATTTGGGAAAGCATTCTGTTTTGGAAATCATCGAATGATCATCCATGGTGAAGGATCTTCTGCCGATCGGAAGGGTTGTGAAACCCCACGGGGTCAAGGGAAAGATCAAGGTTGAGTATTTTGGAGAGGATCTCAACCATTTTCCTCCGGTCCGAGAGGTCTTCATCGAGGATAGCCTGGGTAGGCCGCAGGCGTACGGTCTCTTAGAGACATCGGCCCAACCCCCCCTTCTCCTCCTCCGGATAGAAGGGATTGAAAGAAGAGAGGAGGTTCAGGCCCTTGTAGGCAAGGAGATCTTCATCCGGAGAGCGGACCTGCCGGATCTGAAGGAGGGGGAGTATTACTGGTTCGAGATCACAGGAATGCAGGTTGAGACCGAGCGGGGAAGGAGGCTCGGAAGGGTAAAGGAGATCTTTCCCACAGGGGCCAATGATGTCTACGTGGTCGAGGGAAGGAGAAGGGAAATCCTCCTGCCTGCGACCGAAGAGGTGATCAAAGACATAGATCTGAAAAAAGGAGTGATGAAGGTCAATCGGATGGAGGGATTGTGGGAGGAGGAGGATGAGATTTGATATCCTCACCCTCTTTCCCGATATGTTCTCCTCTCCCTTTCGGGAAAGCATCATCGGGAGGGCGATAGAGAAAGGACTCATTGAGGTCCGCACGATCAATATTCGGGATTTTGCCCTGGACAAGCATCGGGTGGTCGATGATACGCCTTACGGAGGGGGGCAAGGTATGGTGATGAAGGTGGAACCCATTGCCCGAGCGATCGAGTGGGTTAAGTCTCAAAATCCGTCTGCCTGGACCGTCCATCTGACCCCCCAGGGAAAACCGTTCAACCAGGAATTGGCCTCGAGCCTTTCCTCAAGACCCCATCTCATCCTCCTTTGTGGTCGGTATGAAGGCGTGGATGAAAGGGTCAGGGAACTCTTTGTGGATGAAGAGATCTCAATTGGAGATTATGTTCTTACCGGAGGAGAATTGGCGGCGATGGTTCTGATCGATGTGGTCGCAAGGCTACTGCCTGGAGTCCTGGGGTCGGATCGATCGGCTGCTGAGGATTCTTTTTTCAACTCTCTTCTGGAATATCCACAATACACCAGGCCTCTCGATTTCAGGGGAAAGTGTGTTCCAGAGGTCCTGCTTTCGGGGAATCACGCAGCCATCGCTCTATGGAGGAGGAAGGAGGCTCTGAGGCGAACCCTGACAAGACGACCGGATCTCTTAGCCAGAGCCAATCTCTCCGAGGAGGACAGGAGGCTTATGGAAGAGATCCTGCAGGAAAGGGAGACCGACAAGGGTGGGGATGGAGCCTAACCTCTATATCGGATTGGTCCACTATCCGATTTATGACAGGAGAAAAGAGGTCGTTGCCACAGCGGTCACCAACTTCGACGTCCATGATATTGCGCGTTGTGCAAAGACCTATGGCCTGAAAGGTTTCTTCGTCATCACCCCCTTGGAGAGCCAGGTGCAGTTAGTGGAGAGATTGATCCGACATTGGGCGGAGGGACCTGGATCGGTTTACAATCCGACCAGAAAGGAGTCGCTCTGTCTGGTTCGAGTCTCCCGGACCATTGATGAAGCGAGCCAGGAGATCTCCGGCCTTTGGGGAGATCGGGTGAGGAGGGTTGCCACAGGGGCCTCTACCCATCCTAAAAATATCAGCTTTGCAAGATTCCGAGAGTTACTGGAAGACGGGAGCGTACCCTTCTTTCTTCTCTTTGGAACGGGGTGGGGTCTGACAGAGGAGGTCAAGGATAGTTGTGACTATGTCCTGGCACCGATTGAAGGAAAAGGGTATAATCACCTCTCGGTTCGTTCAGCCGTGGCCATCATCCTGGATCGGCTATTAGGAGACAGAACTCATAGTTCGGGGTGATCAGTTCGTAGTTCGGAGAGAATAATTTAAAAATATACTCCGAGCTCAAAACTTCCAACTCCGAACTGAGACAGGAAGGAGAATCAAGATGAATCCGGTGGAGTTAGTTGAAAGAGAACAGTTGAGGACAGACCTGCAGAGTTTTAACGTGGGGGATACGGTAAAGGTGCACGTGAGGATCGTGGAGGGGGAGAAGGAGAGGATACAGCCCTTCGAAGGAGTGGTGATCCGCAAAAAGGGAGGTGGGATTCGTTCGACCTTCACCGTGAGAAAGGTTTCTTACGGAATCGGGGTTGAGAGAATTTTTCCCATGCACTCACCGAGGATCGATCGGATCGATGTGATCAGCCGGGGTAAGGTGAGACGCGCCAAGCTCTTCTACCTGAGAAACCTGAAGGGTAAGGCGGCCCGGATCAAAGGCCAGAAGAAACAAGCAGTAGCATAGGATAAAAATTCCAATAATCAAATTCCAAATCCCAAATAAATTCCGAGTTTCAATGTCCAAAACTATCATTATTGAAATTTTGGTCATTGAGATTTTGGTAATTATTTGAAATTTGGTGCTTGGGATTTGGTCGTTATTTGATCCAATGCTGTGAAATGCCAGCGAAGAAGCGACGTGCTGATTCATCGTTGTTTCCGAATGTTCCAATCCAGCCCATGGATTTTTTCGAGAGGATGTATTATGGCCAGGGTTACCAAAGGATTGCAGGGGTCGATGAGGTGGGAAGGGGACCCTTGGCCGGACCGGTCGTCGCAGCCGCTGTCATCCTACCCCGAGAAGGGATTGGAGAAGAAGTCTTCGATTCAAAAATGATCCCAATTCGGAAGAGGGAGGAGCTCTACGAAATCATCCTCTCGAAGGCAGTGGGAGTGGGCATTGGAGCCATTGGACAGGAAGAGATCGACCGGCTCAACATCCTTCAGGCCACTCTAAAAGCCATGGCCCTCGCGGTCCAAAACCTCCCCGTCCTTCCAGATCTTCTTCTGATTGACGGTCCTCAGGTGTTAAGACTCCCCATTGCTCAGAAGCCGATTCGGAAAGGTGACCAGCTCAGCAACTCGATTGCCGCAGCCTCCATTGTGGCCAAGGTCACTCGAGACCGGATGATGATGGAATACCATCAGAGCTTCCCTCATTATAATTTTGCCAAACATAAGGGATACGGGACGAAAGAACATCGAAGAGCGATCGAAAGGTTCGGGATTTGCAAACTCCACCGAAAGACCTTTAGGGGGGTGAAAGAATACTTATGAAGGGGAGATAGGGAGAGGGGGAGAGAGATTCCAAATCCGAAGTATGAAATTAGAAACAAGGATATTGAAGCTCAAATTTCAAAACCCAAATTTCAAAGAATGCCAAATGACCCAATGACCAAAAGATTTTTCTTATCAAACTTTATCATTTGAACTTTGACATTGCTTTGCTGCATCCATTTCGGATTTGAATCCTGTGTGGATCATGGAGAAAAAAGAGCTGGGTAAGAAGGGCGAGGAGTTGGCCCTTCGGTTTTTGAGGAAGAAAGGGTATCACATTATCGAGAGAAATTATGTCTGCAAAATGGGCGAGATGGATATCATTGCGAAAGAGAAGGATACCCTGACTTTTATCGAGGTCAAGACCCGTACGTCGACGGCCTTTGGCCCTCCCCAGCTTTCAGTCAATGCGGCCAAGCAGATGCAGCTCTCCAAGGTTGCCTTAAATTTCTTGAAGGAGAAGGGACTCGGAGAGGCAAAGGCCCGATTCGATGTCGTGGCCATCCTCCTCGGTCCAAAGGGAGCAGAGATCGACCTGATCAAAGACGCCTTTGAATTGAAATACATTTAAAAACTGGCACGGAGGACGGAGCCGAGCACGTAGTATATAAAACCCCCTCTTGTTCTTAATTCGAAGTATTTCACGTCGCTGAACTTTATTCTTCAATCCGAAATCCGAATTCAAAGTTTAGAAGGCCTTAACCTAAGGCCCAGATCAACCCCATCACTGCCCCTAAGGGAATGGAGACATAGGGGTTGCAGGTGAGGGTTCAGGAGCTTCCGATGGACCGGGTGAGGTAGCTCAAACCGAATCCTGCAAAGCCACCTAAGATCACACCGAGCAAAATTCTCAGAATCATGGCACCTCCCTTTTAAATAAGTTTACCATCCCATCGGTTGCAAAGCAAGGAGCCCGGAACGATAATGAGGAGATGAGAAGATCAGGAGATTGGGAAGAATATAACGTCTGCTGGCTGAAGTCTGCCTCCCGGTAGGCAAGGTAGGCAGGTCTGAAGTCCAGTGTCTGCATTGCAGAGGATTTGGCTTGATCAAGAGGCTTGGTTGATATAAGTTTAAAAATATGCCTTCACTGATTATCCTCCTTTTCGTCGGGATCATGGCGATTTCTACTGCCTCGATATTGATCAAGCTCTGCGATGCGCCGGCCTTGATCATCGCCACCTATAGAATGGCCATCTCCTCCCTCATCCTTTTGCCCTGGGCAAGCTACCGGAAGATTTGGAAAGGATGGGAGAGGAGAGATATCGCATGGCTGACCCTTTCTGGTCTCCTTCTGGGCCTCCATTTCACCTTATGGATTGCCTCACTGAAATACACATCGGTGGCCAGTTCAGTGGTCCTGGTCACGACCAATCCCATCTTTGTTGGAATCGGGGGGTGGTTTTTTTTAAAGGAGCGGATTGGATTGAATCTGATTTTGGGAATTGTTTTCTCGCTTCTGGGTAGCGGCTTGATCGGCTATGGAGATGTTGCCTTATCGAGAGAGGCATTGATGGGAGATGGATTGGCCCTCTCAGGGGCCCTCGCTGCATCCGGATATTTCCTGGTCGGGAGGAAGATGAGGAGGAATCAGGATCTCCTCTCCTATATCTTTCCGGTTTACGCTACAGCTGGATTGGTATTGATTTTCCTTTCCCTCCTCTTTCAAAAACCCTTCTTTGGATATTCCTCTTCGACCTACCTTCTCTTCTTTCTCCTTGCCATCGTCCCTCAATTGATTGGCCACACTACTCTGAACTGGGCCCTCAAATACCTTCCCGCATCCATGGTGGCGATCACCATCTTGGGTGAACCGGTAGGGTCCACGATCCTCGCCTACTTCATCTTAGGCGAAGGGCTGACCTTCTGGAAAATCATCGGAGGGATATTGATCTTCACTGGAATTCTGATCGCCCTGAAAAGGGAGGTTTAGATGAGATTTATCGTTCATGAACACCATTCGACTCATCTCCATTACGATTTTCGATTGGAGATCGCCGGGGTCCTTAAATCATGGGCCATCCCAAAAGGGCCTTCCATGAACCCATCCGAAAAGAGACTTGCGGTCATGGTGGAGGATCACCCCCTCGAATATGGGGAGTTTGAGGGCATCATTCCTCAGGGCCATTACGGAGCTGGTGCGGTCCTGATCTGGGATTCCGGTGAGTTTCAACCGGAAGGAGATCCCGAGGTGTCCCTTTCAAAAGGGAAACTCATTTTCACGTTGAACGGAAAGAAACTGAAGGGAAGCTTCTCCCTCATCCTGTTGAGAGGAAGGGGTTCGGGAAAGGAGTGGCTTCTCATCAAAGGAAAGGATTCATTTGCGAAAGAGGATTGGAAGATAGAGGAGGAGCTCACGCCTTCAAGGAAAAGGAAACTCGAAGAGAGGATCCCACCCTGTGAGACCAGCTAAGCTCCCCGTAGGGGAGGATCTCTAAATTCGAAGCAAGAAATCCGAAATTCGAATTTCGAATCTTTTCATGTCAACATTGAAATAATGGCAATTGTGCGGCGGTTCTCTCAATTAACCGGGTCTTCACTCTTCCCGAACTGCAAAGGTCTCCTTTGAGATCCGGGTTCTTACACTGGCAGATCGATGCCGCAATCCCGAACTCTTCCGCAATCTTCCTGATCCTCTGATAACCTTTCTCCCTGACAGCTTTTGGCAGGAGTTTCGTCTTCGTCGAAGAACCGACCGTCTTCCACTCCTGAGACCTGAAACAGGATTCGATGAGGCTTCGATGAAGAGGAGAAAGTTCTTTTATCAATTGTCTCTCAATCGCAGGACGGAGGTGGAGGTAGCTGAGGGTCGCCTTTTTAACTTCAAGCTCCTTCAATCGACCAAAGAGCCTCTTCAATTCCGATTCTGTATCCGTCACGAAGGGAATGATCGGATCGATCCTGACCTCAGGAAGAATACCGATCCCTCTCAGTTTCTGGATATTCTGCAACCTCTCTTCCGGGGACGGGGTATAGGGTTCGTATCCTTTCCAGTACCTCTCGGAAAGAGAGACCAGTCCAACCTGTGTCAGGATCTTCTCCGGGGCCTCTCTGAACAGTTCGAGGCACGGCTGAGGAATCAGCCCTTTGGTTAGAAAAGAGATTCCGATCCCGTGGTCTAAAAGAATTCGTATCACCTCATAAGTGACAGAGAGAATATCGGGATGGGATTGGAAACAGTCTGAGGAGGTGTTCAGAATGACCCATTGAGGAACGACCTTTTTTCTCGACAGCTCGTCTTTTATGAGACGGGGAAGGTTGATATAGAGCTGAACCACTCCTCTTTGAGGGGCCTGGCTATATCCTCTGGCGTAACAATAAGCGCATTGGAAGAGACACCCATTGGTGATATTGATGGTCGGAATTCCTTCGAGACAACCGAAATGGGCTGGGGTGAGGACCCTTGCCCTTCTCGGTATTTGAAGAATTTGGTAGCTCTTCATGGAACCAATTTACCCCGTTTTGCCAAAAACATCAACGTCGAAAGTCGTAACCCACTTTCCTGAGTCAGCTCATTACAAGTTCGAACAAAGGCCGAGGGATTACCGGAGGTTAGGTTGCTTTTCTTATAAGGAATCATTATATTTTATTGGAATGGGCAGGGAGAAGAGATGGCGTATCAAGAGGCCAAAAAGATCCTGGTCGTCGATGATGAGAAGGAGACGGTGGAGATGATCCGCGCCCTTCTTGAACTGGAGGGGTACAGGGTTTTTTCTGCCCTCTCGGGGGCCGAGGCAATGAGATTCCTGGAGGTGGAGCTTCGGACTTCTCCCAGGGGCGAAACGCCGGTCGATCTGATCCTTCTTGACGTGATGCTGGGCGATGAGGACGGGAGAGATCTCTGTCGAAAGATCAAGGAGGATGAGAAGATGAAGTTTATCCCTGTGATCATCCTCACGGTCCGATCAAGCCTTCAAGATAAGATCGACACCCTGAATCTTGGAGCGGACGATTATCTTACCAAACCCTTTATCAATGAGGAGTTACTGGCTAAGGTCAGGGTGATGCTACGGATCAAGGATCTCCATGATCAGCTGAAGAGGGAGAGGGATAAGAACATCCTGCTCAGCCGGGCGCTCGAGGAACGTTACAGTTTTGGACATATCCTTGGAAAGAACAGCCGGATGCAAGCGATCTACGAGTTGATTTCGGACATCGCGGATACCGATTCCACTGTTCTCATTCAGGGCGAAAGCGGTACAGGAAAGGAACTGATTGCGAGGGCAATCCATTTTAATAGCCATCGAAAGGATAAGCCTTTTATCGTGGCGAACTGTTCGGCTTACTCTCAGAACCTCTTGGAGAGCGAGCTCTTTGGTCACGAGAAGGGCTCTTTCACAGGGGCCATCCGCCGGAAGATCGGCCGGTTTGAACTCAGCCATGGAGGGACGATCTTCCTCGACGAGATCGGAGAGGTTTCGCCGCCCACGCAGATCCTCCTGCTGCGGGTCCTTCAGGATCACCGGTTTGAGAGGGTGGGCGGAGAGGAGACCCTGGAGGTCGATGTGAGGGTGATCGCAGCCACGAACAAGAATCTGATGGAGGAGATCAGAAAGGGGACATTTCGAGAGGATCTCTATTATCGCCTCAATGTCATCCCTATCTTCGTACCACCCTTGCGTGAGAGAAAGGATGACATTCCCCTTCTGGCATCCCATTTTCTACAGAAATTCAGTCAGGAGAAGAGGAAAGAGGTGTCGGGTATCTCTCCGGAGGTGATGGAGATTCTGCTTGGCCATTCATGGCCTGGAAATGTCCGTGAATTGGAGAACGTGATCGAGCATGCGATCATCGTCTCAAAACAGGAGAAGATCTTACCCAGAGACCTTCCCCAGTACCTTGTCCAGCAGCCATCCCGGGCACCTGAGCTTGCCTCCCTTGAGGATCATGAGAAGAACCTGATCATGAAGACCCTTGAGGAGACAAACTGGAATAAACATCGGGCAGCCAAGAGATTAAAAATCAACCGTTCGACGCTTTACGGAAAGATGAAGCGTTATGGATTGAGCAGGGTGTTGAATTGATACATAGATGTCTAAAAATGGACATTTTTGTAACTATTTAAAATTGCTATGGTTTATTTTATGATAAAGTGATTTCGGAGAAGATGTTGTCAAAGGGTGAACACCTCTTAGCCAAAATCATATCCTCTGCCCTCATCATTACTTCTTGAAACCTGTCACCTTTTAAAGAATCGGAAAAGAGTCAGGGTTTGGTATGAAAATTGCTTGTAATACTAAGTAAATTGAGCTTCGGAGGTTCGCTATGAAGTGCCATCGTTGCGGTGGAACCATGGTTTTTGAAAAATTCTATGGCGTCTGTGATGAATTCTTCGGGTGGCGGTGCATCTTTTGCGGAGAGATCGTTGATCAGGTGATCTTGGAGAACCGGCTGGAACACCATCGGTGAAATCCCTTTCCAGAGATCGGTCTATCTTTATTATCTTGGAAGGGGAGAGGGGATGAAGGGGAGGATCTGCATCATCGATCACGATCTGGCAAGCAGGGGCTACCTGAGGGAATGTCTGGAAAAGGAAGGCCATGATGTCGTCACATGGGATAATGGCCTAAAAGCGATGCCATATCTTTTTGAGGGGAATTTCGACGTCTTCATCCTCAACGTCGAAACCCCTGGGGTTCGGGAAAAAGATCTTATCTTCGAAATCGGAAAAACCCGCCAACCAAGAATCCTCCTCACTGTCACCGAGAGAGGAGATGCCTTCCTCAAGGAGGCCATCCACCTGGGGGTTTACGGATTCATCCATAAGCCCTTCAGGGCAGAAGAGATCTGCACCCTCGTCAGCCATTTGACCCGGCGGACAAAGTAGGTGAAAATGAGTACAGGAGCTGCCTTAGTATGGAGGAGTTATGGGATGCTGTTCCGGAATTTCCACAAGTTAAAGACCTATCTCTTGATGAGAAACCCCTCTTCGATACCCTGTTCAATCTCTTCCCTCCTGTCATTTCAGAGTACACCTTCACCAACCTCTTCATCTGGCGGCATGCCTATCAATTGAGAACGAGCCGGTTCAAGAAGTTTCTCCTTCTTCTCTCTGATCGAGGAGAGAACTCTTTTTTCTTTCCTCCTATTGGAGAGGGAGATGTGTTAGAATGTTTTCACATGTTGCTCCAATATCTTGAAGAAAGAGGGATTCCTCCTAAGGTCGGGAGGGTTCCTGAATCCTTGATAGCCGGGATGGATTGGAAAGGAGCGGGTCTTGTGATCGAATTCGATCAAGCCCAGAGCGACTACGTTTACCTGACCGAGGACCTGATCAAACTGGAGGGCAGGAAGTATCATCGCAAGAGAAACCATATCAAACAGTTTAGAGAAAGCTTTCCCTTTCAATATATCCCGCTCATCCCTGAATGGATTTCCGAGTGTCTTCGATTGCAGACCGAATGGTGTGACCTTCGCCATTGTGAGGCTGTCCCTGGTTTGCTCAACGAGTCCTTGGCCATCAAAGAGGCATTTAGCCATTTCGAAGATTTGGGATTAAAAGGGGGTGCTATCCTGATCAATGGGAGGGTGGAAGCGTTTACCTTAGGTGAGCCTCTCAACCCGGAGACCGTGGTGATTCACATTGAAAAGGCGAACCCTGCTTTTGATGGCATCTATCCTACGATCAATCAGGCGTTCTTGCAGAACGAATGGTCAGGCTACCCCTATGTCAATCGGGAACAGGATCTGGGCGAAGAGGGATTGAGGAAGGCAAAAGAGTCTTACTTTCCCCACCATATGGTGAAAAAATATATCATCACCAAGGGATGACCGGAGGCGAAATGGCCGGTCCTTCGGCAGTGGAAATTCACATTTCTGGCAATTAGGGAGCCAAGCCTATGATGCGATGGGAATATCAAATTACCGTTCACAAACTCCCCAATCAGCCTCCTGAAGGAAAAGAGGACGTCATTGAGTGTGATCAATTAGGTAGGTGTTTTTTCCATGCCACTCTTGGAGGGGGGCCTGGATGGTTGGAGGAGATCTTTCGAGAGAAGGGTGAAAAGGGTTGGGAACTGGTCCAATTGGGATACCATGACCGGGAACTCGTTTGCATATGGAAGAGGAGAAAAGAGACCGAGGGGAGAGCTTGAGAAGGTTTGTCCTCTCTCAAATTCAGGAGAGGGGGCCAATCCCTTTTTCTCAATTTATGGAATGGTGTCTCTACCACCCGGAATTCGGGTATTACCGATCTGGGAGGAGAAGGATCGGGAGGGATGGAGACTACTATACCAGTTCGTGCGTCCACCCCATTTTCGGCCAGTTGGTCGGCAAGCAGCTCTTTCAGATGGCAGAGATAATGGGAAAGGGGACCTTCGAGGTGGTCGAGATGGGAGGAGGGCGGGGCTTTCTATGCATGGACATCTTGAATTGGGCGAAGAAGAGCAGGCCAACCCTTTACGAACAGATTCGCTATTACCTCATCGAGACCGCCCCCGGTTTTCTGAGAGAGCAGAAGGAGAGACTCTTTGAAGAGGGGAGGGCTGGGAAGGTCTTCTGGTTAAGTCCGGAAGAACTCAGAGAGGGAGAGGTTCAGATCGAAGGCTGCTTTCTCTCCAATGAACTGGTTGACGCCTTTCCTGTACACCGGGTGGTCCTCGATCAAGGCGTTCTGAAGGAGATTTACGTCACTCAAGAGGGAGGCGGTCTAAGGGAGGAGTGGGCAGAGCCTTCCGACCCGAGGATTTCTGACTATTTCAATTCAATGAATATCACTCTCGGAGAAGGTCAGAAGGCAGAGGTCAATCTCCAAGCATTGGAATGGATGGAGAAGGTGGCGCAATCTCTGAAAAGAGGATTTGCGCTGACGATAGATTATGGCTATCTGGCTGAAGAGCTCTATGCGCCATTTCGCCGCGATGGGACACTTCTCTGTTACCATCGTCACGAGGTCTCTGGAGACCCATTTGAGAGATTGGGAGAACAGGACATCACCTCGCATGTCAACTTCAGCGGCCTGATCAAGAGAGGGGAGGAGTTAGGCCTTCACTTCACCGGTCTGGTCTCTCAGTCCCGTTTTCTGATCGGGTTGGGCATCCTCGAGGAGATGGAGGCCCTGGAGAGAGGGCTCTCTGAGATCGATGGACTGAGATTGAGGCTTTCTTTAAAGCATCTGATCGAGCCGGAGGCAGGGATGGGAGAGGTCTTTAAGGTGCTGATCCAGCATAAAGGAATCGAGAGACCCCAACTGGATGGCCTGAAAGATCTTCGTTCGATTCCATGGAGATAAGAAATCCCTCGCTCGCTTTATAGAGAATGGTTTCAAACCATTTTCTTTACGGAGGTGTGGGGAGATTACAAAAGAATCGGAGGAATCGTTGAAAGTCCTGGGGATCTTTGGAAGTCCAAGAAGAGGGGGCAATACAGATATCCTTTTGGAAGAGGCCCTGAAAGGGGCGGAGGAGGAGGGGGCAGAGGTGGACCGTCTTCATCTCACCGACTTCGCCATCACCCCCTGCAGGGAATGTCACGGATGCGATCAGACGGGTGAGTGTGTCATCCTTGACGATATGCAGAGGATCTATCCAAGGTTGTTGGAAGCAGATGTCATCATTCTTGCCTCGCCGATCTTCTTTTACGGGGTGACGGGCTGGGCGAAGGCCTTGATTGACCGATGCCAGGCGTTATGGGCGAGGAAGTATCTTGTCAAGGATCCATCCCTGGGGAAGGAGGGTAAAAGGAGAAAAGGCTTCCTGATCGCTGTAGCGGCCACCAAAGGGGAGCGAGTCTTTGAGGGAGCGATCCTCACGGCAAAGTATTTTTTCGACGTCCTCAATGCAGAATATGTCGGAGAACTGGTCTTTCGGAAAGTGGAGAAAAAGGGTGAGATTCTGGGACACCCCGAGGCGATCCAGCAAGCCTTTGAGGCTGGAAGGAGGCTGGTTTTGGAAAGGAGGGAGGTGAGACGGATGACACAATGGAAGTGTTCGAATTGTAGCTATACCTTTGGAGCGGATACAGTCCCCGATCGTTGTCCATCTTGTAACCAGACCTGCACCTTCAGCGATGTGACCTGCTACATTCCAGATTGTGGAGGGCCGGGGAATATTGATCCGAGACTTTTAGGTAAGAAAGATAAACCCACGAATGAATAGTAAATCTTAAGGACGAAATTCGAAATTTGAAAGAACTTTGTTTGGAAAATTTGGTGAGTTGGATTTAGGATTGGTGTATTGGTCCTTAACGGACGCTTCGTCCGATATTTGAATTTAGAATTGGAGTATAGGAGGGAAAGGAGGAAAAGACAATGCGACTCAAAGGCAAGAAGGTGGTTCTCCTTGCAGAGAATCTCTATCAGGATTTGGAGCTGTGGGTTCCCTACTATCGATTGAAGGAGGAGGGGGCAGAGGTCACGGTGGTGGGATCTGGAAGCAGCCAGACCTTCACCGGAAAGTATGGGTATCCCATTCAGGTCGATAAAGAGGCGAAAGAGATCGATATGTCTAAGTATGATGGCGTGGTCATCCCCGGAGGTTATGCACCGGATGTGATGCGGCGCTACCCGGAGATGGTGAGGATCGTTCGCGAAGCGCACCAGAAGGGGAAGGTGATCGCGGCCATCTGTCATGCGGGCTGGATGCTCGTCTCCGCGGGTATTTTGAAGGGAAAGAAGGTGACCGGTTTTTTTGCGATCAAGGATGACCTGGTCAATGCCGGTGCGAACTATGTGGATGAGGAGGTGGTCAGGGATGGGAATCTGGTTACGTCGAGGAAACCCGATGATCTGCCCGCCTTCTGCAGGGAGATGATCGAAGCCTTATCTCGATAGGAGCGAAAAGGAGGATGAGATGGTGGCGAGCCCAAACGTAAAATATGCCTGTGAGCATTGTGGTGCTGAAGCGGATATGATCGTTGAAGGGTTTGAAAGCGTCCAGGATGTGATTGAAAAAAAGAGAGGGACGATCTGTAAACATTGTGGGAAAGCGATAGAGACGTTCATAAGGGTGAGGAAACCCTTTGCCTGCGAGCATTGCGGTGCCGAGGCAGATATGAGCCTTGAGGGGATTGAGAAAGTCGAGGACGTCGTCAAGAGGTATAACAAGCTCACCTGCGATACCTGTGGAAAGGATATTCCTTGGACGGTGAGGGAGGATCTCAAGGCGATTGAGATAGCGATGAAGGCAGAGAAGGAGGCTTCTCAGTCCTATTCCAAGGCCGCTAAGATGACGAAGAATCCCAAAGGGAAGGATATGTTTCAACAACTCTCCGAGTTTGAGATGAACCATTATAAAAGACTTAAAGAGCTTTCCCAATCCCTTCAGGAAAAAGGTGAATGGATGCTCTATTCCGGGACTTCTCTCAAGAGGAGATCCATTCCTCTTAAAATGGATAAACTGGGAGACAAGGAACAGCTGACAGATATGGACGCCTTGAGAATAGCGATCAGGGAGGAAAAAAAGGCGCAAGCTTACTATCGCCTAATGGCGGAGTTGGCCAGGGATGCCCGCGGAAAAGATATGTATAAGCGCCTGGCTGAGGAGGAGGCCCTCCACGAGAAGATCCTGAATGACCAGTACTACAGCCTTCACAATACTGGGGTGTGGAGCTGGGGAGACTAATCGATTTCAAATTGCAGATTTCAGATTGAAGATCTTTCAATTTGCGATCTGCAATCTTAAATTTGAAATGGAATGAGATGGAAGAGAAGAAGTTCGAGGGCAAATCGAAGATCACCCTTGCGATCGATCATATTCACTGCGGCGACTGCGCCCTGAATATCGAACGTTCTGTGGAGCATGTTCCTGGGGTCCTCTCTGCAGAGGTAAGTTATGTGCTCTCGAGCGCTACCGTTTACTACGATCCCCACCGGGTGGGAGAAGAACAGATCAAAAAAGCAATTACGAAACCCGGTTATGCGATCAAAGAGACGCTTGCGGAAAGAACCCGGACATTCTGGAAGGAGAGAAGATCCTTTATCTTCCTGTGCCTTTCAGGAGCGACGCTTGGCCTCTCCTGGATTTTTGGATGGATCGGTTTGGCCCCCCGCCATTTGCCCAACACCCTCGCCGTCGTCTCCTTGATTCTGGGTGGTTATCCGATTGTGAAGAGCGCCATCAAGACACTCCTCATCCCGGATTTAAATGTGGATACCCTTGTATCGATCGCTGCTGTTTCCGCCGCGGCAGTCGGTGCTTATCAGGAGGCCGCCACGGTAATCTTCGTTATGCTCCTCGGTGAATTCTTGGAAGGGCTGACCGTTGGCAAGACCCGGAAGGCCATTGCCTCCTTGATCCAGCTTTCTCCAAAGACGGCCTGGGTCAGGCGGGAGGGGAATGAAGTTCAGGTTCCGATTGAGGATGTGAAACCCAGGGAGGTGGTGATCGTCAAGCCTGGGGAGAGGATCCCCGTCGATGGGAAGATCATTTCTGGTTGCGCTTCGATCAATCAGTCCACTTTGACCGGAGAATCGATCCCGGTTGAAAAAGAGGTCGGGGATAAGATTTACTGCGGAACCTTTAATGAATCCGGATCCTGCGAGATCGAAGCCACTCAGGTGGCCGAGGATACAAAATTGGCCCAGATCAAACGTCTGATCTTAGAGGCCCAAACGCAAAAGTCCCCCACCCAGAGGGTGATGGATCGTTTCTCCAGGTACTTTATTCCAGCGATCATCCTGATCGCCCTGGCCACCTTCCTGGTCACAGGGGAGATCGTCCGGGGGATCACCATCCTCATCGTGGCCTGCCCATGTGCCCTGGTTCTGGGCACACCGACCGCTGTGGTGGCGGCCATCGGAAATGCAGCCCGTCAGGGGATTCTGATCAAGGGAGGTGCCTATCTCGAGCAGATGGGAAGGGTGAAGACCCTCCTGATGGATAAGACCGGGACGTTGACGTACGGGAGGCCGAGGGTTGTAGAGATAAAGATCTTCAATGGAATGGATGAGAAAGAACTCCTCTACTGGGCGGCGATGGCTGAGAAACGTTCGGAACATCCTTTAGCCAGAGCCATCACCGAGAAAGCCGATGAATTCGGTCTGAACATCCCCCATCCCCAGGCCTTCGAAAATTTTAGGGGAAAGGGGGTAAAGGCTCAGCAGAACTCCAGGAGCGTTATCGTGGGGAGCTCTGAAATGATGAGGAGCGAAGGGGTCGAGATTCCGGAATGGGCAAGAAGGTTCTCGGAGTCAAAACAATTAGAAGGGATGACATCCCTTTTCATCACATTGGACCGTCAAATCTCAGGGATCATCTTCATTTCGGATACAGTAAGGGAAGGCGCCAAGGAGGTTATCGATAGAATCAGGAAAGAAGGGTTGGCCGAAATCTGGATGCTCACGGGTGACAGCGATCAGGTGGCCAACCGGATTGGAAGAGAGTTAGGGATCCGATATGAAGCGAAACTTCTTCCTGAAGAGAAGGTGATGAGGGTGAAGGAGTGGAAGAGGAAGGGGCAGGTGGTCGCGATGGTCGGTGATGGGATCAACGATGCCCCAGCCCTGGCAGCGGCCGACATCGGCATCGCCATGGGAGCAGTGGGAACGGATGTGGCCACCGAAACAGCCGACATTGCCTTGATGGCCGATGAGCTCGAAAAGATTCCGACCCTCATCCGGCTTTCACGGAAGGCCCTTCAGGTGATCAAGCAGAATCTGATTTTTGCCCTTGCTTTCAATACGGTGTTGGTTCTTCTTTCAACCCAGGGATGGGTGACGATGATCTTAGGAGCGATCATGCATCAGGCCAGCTCCCTCTTGGTCATCTTCAATTCGATGAGGCTACTGAGGAGAACTTAGTTCGAAGTGATTAGCTCGCCTGCCTGCCGCAGGCAGGGGCTCCGGAGAGAAAAAATTCCAAGATCCAAATTTTGTTATTTTCATGTTGACCCGATGGAGTTCGTTTCGTAAAATGGGATCAACTTCAGAATGAAGGGGGGTCTATGGACAGGAAGAAATTTGAGGAGGTTATCCGCTTTGCTGTTGATAAAGAGGTCGAAGCCTTTAATTTTTATAGCCAGGGGAGTCAAGTGGTGAAACATTCGGGGGCGAAGGAGCTCTTTCTGGAACTGGCTAAGCAAGAGGAGGGGCATCGG
Source organism: Syntrophaceae bacterium (assembly GCA_013388635.1). Classification (GTDB taxonomy): domain Bacteria; phylum Desulfobacterota; class BSN033; order BSN033; family UBA1163; genus JACAEX01. Next base: position 115,160 of record JACAEX010000067.1, read on the forward strand.
AGATTATTGGAAAATCTCGACATCAAGAAGATCGACCAGGCGAGGATTGAAAAGATTCCTAATCTCAAGATCAGTGATTATATGGTCGATGCCGAATTGAAGCCTGATCTCTCTTATGCTGAGATGCTTCGAATCGCAATGAAAAGGGAGGAACGTTCAGTCAAACTCTATGAAGATCTGAAAGGGGCCAACCCGGATGAGGATTTGAAAAAGCTTTTTACCTTCCTGGTTCAAGAGGAATCCAAACACAAACTGAGACTGGAAAAGATTTATGACGAAGAAATCCTGAAATAGTTGCAAGCGACGGTTAAGGAGTGTTTCGCTCGAGAGGAGCATTTCCTTTAAGGGGCGTTCTGTTTGAGACCTTTAACCCTTATCCTCAAGGCGGAAAGCTGCTCTTATAACGAAGTGCTCATCTAATATTATTTGGAGGCTGAAATGGAGAAATATAAATGTACGGTCTGCGGCTATATCTATGATCCAGCAAAGGGAGACCCGGACGGTGATATCCCTCCCAATACCCCCTTTGAGAAATTACCTGAGACCTGGGTCTGTCCAGTATGCGGTGCCCCAAAAGATATGTTTGAGAAGGCTTAGGGTTTCTGGTTAAACGTTTCCTATTATTCAGTTAAATGGTGCTCGCTTTAGAGATTAGTCTCCGTAGACTACGGTCTTGTACTTTCCGATGACCCCGAGAATGTTCTCGACCTCGTAATCTACGTATTTAATCTTCTTGATGCCTCCGTTTTTTGCAGCGGTCGTGATGCTTCCATCACCAAATGCGACCAGTCCCATTATGGAAGTCACCTCGGCAGTGCCGACTTTGGTGTATGAAACCTCACCGGTTGAAGCGCCAATGCCTCCTTTTGCTCCAACATACAACGAACCCATAGGCATGTAACTTGCGCAACCCGCGACGGCAAAGAACAACAGGGTGGCAAGGGAGAACAAATATCTTCTTTTGAGCATATCTTACCTCCTCAGCGTGCGAGCACCATTTAACCGGGGGTGATTTGGTTGCAATTACAGTGCCGAATGAAACCTCTGAGAATTACATGATTTTTTGGAAATCATGGGGAGCAGGAGTGGACATAAATGATGAATGAGAGACCAAAAATGTCACTTCCCAACAGAAAGTCCCAGCATTTATGCCTGGGATGGCAAAGGCGGAGAGCTTCGGTTCCTTATTTCTCCATTTCTGCCTTTGGGCCGGTGTCGATGCCCGTGCCCTTTCGGGCTGGGTTTAGTTCAGTTTTGGTTCAGAGGATTCCCGATGGTGCTTCTGAAAAAGGGTCAACGTGGTTTGTCTTCGTGGCTGAGGAGGGAGCGGTAGATCTCTTTCAGGTTTTGGTATACCTCCAAAGTATATCGAATCGACTCGAGATCTTTTTCGTCAACGGATCGAATGGCCTTGGCCGGGGTTCCCAGAGCCAGCGTTCTCGGCGGGATCACCGTATTGGGCGTGACGACAGATCCTGCGCCGACGATCGATTCTTCCCCGATCTCCGCATTGTTGAGGACGATCGCGCCCACCCCGACGAGAGATCTTCTCTTAATCCTGCATCCATGGACCACGACTCGATGGCCCAAAACCACCTCATCCTCAAGGAAGAGTGGGTAGAGGTCCTTTTCCACATGCAGGATGCAGGCATCCTGAATGTTGCAGTTTGAGCCGATTCGAATATAGTTAAAGTCTCCCCGGACGACGCAGTTAAACCAGATATTGGTTCCCGGCCCTATCTCGACATCGCCAATGACCAGCGCATTGCCAGCGATAAAGGCTGTTGGATCCACCTTGGGATGCTTTCCTTGAAACCCGATGATCATTTTTCGCCCCCTTTTTCTGTTTCAGAAGTGATCAGTTAACGAGAGGTATTAGCTCAACTCCACATTGAGGATTCTTACCATTGTCGACTTCAACCCATCACCGTTCAGGAGGGAAGGTCATCTGGCCTCCGTAGTAGCCCAATAGGATGACGACGGGTGTGAGGAGGAGCATCAGAGCAAAATAAATAGGATTCGAGATTCCTGGATTTGAACTGCGCCAGACGACAAGGATGATCTCGAAAATGAGAAGGAGGACAGAGAGTTGAATCTTTCTTTTCACAAAGAGGGTGGCTTTTAATCGATAATTGACCCACCAGGTGAGAAGGCCAGTAACCATTGCGAACGGAGAGCAGATCGCTCCCAGGACTAAAAGGTAGAAGCTGACGATTTCAAAAGAACCACTTTGAAATAATAGATGAAGGAGGACGAAGAGCGATGTCCCCATCAAAAAGGCGATGGGGAAGTGGACGACCATGGGGTGGGGATGTCGCCTAAGCATCGGGAATCGCTGAAGAGGTTTCTGAACCCAGGGAGGTAGATGTCTTAATTCCTCTGTCGGTCCTTTTTTGAAGATGCCCACCTGCGGATAACGCTCAAAGACCTCCGATCCATGGGGCGCCGCGGTGATCTCTCCAGTGAGGTCTTTTCCCGAAGGATGCCTGTTCATGTGGAGACCTGAAGACCAGAGAGGACTCTTGGAGACATCGTAGACCTTTCCTGCGAAGGCTATGTAGACCGGATTACCATTCTTTCCGTTAAAAGACGATAGGTCTTCAGAAGCAATTTCTTTCATATTGTTTTTTGTCTTCATCGCTCTGCGTTCATCTCGCTCTTGAAATTAAATCAATGATAGGGGAGTGCTTAGGGGGTTGTCAAGAAGTATCGGATCGTAGAAAGCATCCCCAATCTCGTGCTGGGAGATGAGAAGGCTCACCTTATTGTACTCCATAGTACTGTTTCCGAAGAAAAAAAGTATTGTTAGCTAAAATTTAAAAGTGCACACTTTAAGTTTTAAAAGTGCACACCTTTGAGGTCGGTATTTTTAATGCGTTGCACATCGATCAGTTTTCCCTCGCACC
>JACAEX010000082.1 GCA_013388635.1 Syntrophaceae bacterium
ACGAACTTCTAAAATTGCTTAAACCGATCGAAAAACCAAGGTGTGCACTTTTAAACTTTAAATCCATAAAAACGGTGCACTTTTAATTCTTAAATGACATTTTTCAAATTCCCTCTTGACAATTCACGTCTCTTTCCTCTATTTATATGGGGTACGAGGACGTATCATCGGAACAGGGGTGTTCGCGGGAACACCCCTGTTTTTGTAGAAGACGGAGGAGGTTATGAAGAAAGAGAAGTATAATGTCGTAGTCGCAGGGGCCACCGGTGCGGTGGGAAACGAGATGGTCGCCATCTTGGAGGAGAGAAACTTTCCGGTCGACAGGCTGAGGCTTCTGGCCTCTCAAAGAGGGGCGGGGACCAAGATCGAGTTCAGGGGGAAGGAGTATACCGTAGAGGTGATGGATGAAAATTCCTTTGCTGGGATGGATATCGGACTCTTCTCTCCTGGAGGGGCAGTCAGCCAGAAGTTCGCACCCATTGCCGGGAAGGCGGGTTGCGTGGTCATCGATAATACCAGCGCCTTCCGGATGGATCCTCAGGTTCCGTTGGTCGTCCCCGAGGTGAACGCCCATGCCATTGCTCAGTACAAGAATAAGAATATCATTGCAAACCCAAACTGTTCAACGATCCAGATGGTGGTGGTCCTGAAACCTATTCATGATGTGGCTCGGATCAAGCGGGTTGTGGTCTCCACCTATCAGGCTGTTTCAGGGACGGGAAAGAGGGCGATCAAAGAACTGGAAAACCAGGTGCTGGCGATCTACAATCAGCAGGAGATCAAGAAGGAGGTCTATCCGCATCAGATCGCCTTCAACTGTCTTCCCCATATCGATGTCTTCCTGGAGAATGCCTATACCAAGGAAGAGATGAAGATGGTTAACGAGACGAAGAAGATCATGGAGGATCCGTCCATCCGGGTGACCGCTACCACGGTGAGGGTCCCTGTCTTTTATGGTCACTCCGAATCGGTCAATATCGAGACGGAGAAGAAGATAAGACCGGAGGAGGTGAGGGAGATCCTTTCCAAAGCTCCAGGGGTGGTGGTCGTGGATAATCCCCAGAAGTTCGAATATCCCCTGGCGATCCACGCAGCAGGCAGGGACGAAACCTTTGTCGGAAGGATCCGGGAGGACGAATCAATTCCCAACGGGATCAACATGTGGATCGTCGCTGACAACATTCGGAAGGGGGCTGCGCTGAACGCTGTCCAGATCGCCGAGATCCTGATCCAGAAGTATCTATAGAGATCCTGTCCCCCTTGAAATCTAAAATGGCCGATCTTTCTGATCGGCCATTTTTTCTATCCGTTTCTGATCACTCCTCCACCTCTTTCCCAAAATCTATTCTGTAACTGTCTGCCACATCGTAGACTTGAGGACTATATTCCACAACCAGGGTGTCTTCCAATCCATAGAAGAGATGACCACATCGCGGTTTAATCCTGATCTTATCGCCTCTTTCGAGAAGAAATTCTTCCTTTTCAAAGTTATCCATATCCATAAAGAGACCTCTCATCTCTCCGCTGACGACATAGAAGACCTCCTCTTTCCTCTCATGGTAATGATTTCCCCTTGAAAACCCTTTTCTGATTTCAAAGAGGGCTAGATGTCGGATCTCCTCCCTGTAGGCAATCTGGACGGATTCGCCCCGCTCCTCCTCCCACCTCTTTGCCCCCATCCTTTCCTTCGTATAAGGAAGTTTTTCAATCTGTACTTTTTCCATCGCTGGGGAACCATCATAAATGTTCAATAGCCTTTCGTCAAGAAGAACCGATACCCTCTCTTATAAATTCGACGTGGCCTTTTGTCCTCAGCTCTTTTGACAGTAAATGGCTTTAAATACTATAATGCTTTTGACGACAGGCGCACGGAATTGCAGAAGTTCTAAAAGTTGAGATGTACGAAAAACGGAACTACCGAAGTTTAGTTAGGACTGACGACCTCGTTAACTATGAGATCATCGTCAGGGAGACAGACCTCCTCATCCGGACAAGTAACGATCTGCATGAACAAGCCAGAGAATCGGTCTTGAAGTATCGCCATCAGCTCGAAACGTACATCGCGATGAACCCCGAATTTGGGAGAAGCCTTCTCCCTCTCGACGATGACCCTTATGCCCCTGAGATCGTCCGTGAGATGATCCGGACCTCCCGATTAGCCCAGGTCGGCCCGATGGCGGCTGTTGCCGGGGCGATGGCTGAATCGGTCTCAAGAGACCTGCTACGATTTTCAGAAGAGGTGATCGTTGAGAATGGCGGGGACATCTATCTCGCTACCTTGAGAGAACGGATCGTGGGAATCTACGCAGGGAATTCCCCTCTCAGCCTTAAAATTGGGCTTATGGTTGCCCCTGAGGATTCCCCCCTCGGCGTCTGTACCTCTTCAGGGACAGTCGGTCACTCACTCAGTTTTGGGAAAGCGGATGCGGTCTGTGTTATCTCCAGATCCGCAGCCCTTGCGGATGCCGCCGCCACAGCCGTGGGGAATATGGTTAAAGAAAAAAAGGATATCGAACGAGGTCTGGAGAGAGGTAAGGAGATCGAAGGGGTATCCGGACTGCTCATCATTGTTGGGGAAAAGATCGGGGTCTGGGGAGATGTCAAACTGACACAGCTTTGAGTACATTAGAATTCAGAAGTCAGCACCCAGAATAAAGCCCGTCCGTTCTGAATTTTCGAATTAAAAAGATGACGACAGTTGCAATTGCTACGCTCGGTTGTAAAGTCAATCAGTTCGAATCTGAGGCTCTTATGAGCGCCTTAGAGCGGAGGGGATACAGCCTGGTCTCCTTTGGAGAGGGAGCGGATGTCATGATTATCAATACCTGCACGGTCACTCACCGGGCTGATTTTCAATCGAGGCAGATGATCCGAAGGGCCCACCGATCCAATCCACAGTCCTTGATCATCGTCACCGGATGTTATTCACAGGTGGAGCCTGAGGAGATAGAAAGGGTCGAAGCCACGGCCTATCTCTTAGGGAATAAGGAGAAGCTCCGGATTCCAGATCTTCTTCCTCTGATGCAGAAGGGGGAAACTCCCAAAGTCCAGGTTTCTGACATTCAAGAGGAGCGCCTCTTCGAGGAGACTGCCCTTCCCTCTTTCTATTATCACACCCGGGCCTTCTTAAAGATTCAGGACGGGTGTGATGCCCGATGTTCCTATTGCATCGTCCCACATGCCAGAGGCCGAGGAAGAAGCCTTCCTCCAGGGAGGGTCATTGAACACCTAAGGGCCTTGAAGGGGAGAGGCTTCAGCGAGGTTGTGCTGACCGGAATCCACATCGGTTCCTACGGGATCGACCTAAACCCGGCCTCTTCTCTTGAGGAGCTGCTCAAGAGCCTGGAACACGAGGAGACGCCCTGTCGAATTCGGCTCAGCTCAATTGAGCCTTTGGACTTCTCGAGGGGCCTCCTCTCCTTCCTGATAAGTTCGAAGAAGGTCTGTCCTCACCTCCACCTCCCGATCCAGAGCGGTGATGATGAGATCCTAAGAAAGATGAACCGACCTTACGGCCGCTCTTTGATCTCCGAACTTATCCATGAGCTTCACGAAAACCTTCCGGAAGCCTCACTCGGTGCGGATGTGATCGTGGGATTTCCGGGTGAGACAGAAGAGAGGTTCAGACGGACTTACGATCTGATCGAATCCCTGCCTCTCTCATATCTCCATATCTTTCCTTTTTCAAGGAGAAAAGGAACGCCTGCCTCCCAATTGCCTCAACAGGTGAGCGAGGGAGAGATTAAAAAAAGGGCTGGGTTGATGAGGCAGTTGGGCAAAAGGAAACGTCAGGCCTTCTACCGCCAGTCGCTCAACAAGGAGTTGAGGGTTCTGGTGGAGGACCGAAGAGGAAGAGAGACAGACAGATGGAGGGGGCTTTCACGAAATTACATCCCGGTTCTCCTGGCCGGCCGCGGATCAGAACGGGGAGCCGATTGGGTCAACCGGGAATGGACGGTAAGGGTGACCCGGTTGGAAGAGAACGGTGTGATCGGAGAAGTGGTGGAGAGATAGTATGGAAGAGGAGAGGCTTGCGTCGTTAAGGGAATTGGAAGGACGTATCGGTTATCGATTCCATGACATCGAATGGCTGAACAGGGCCCTCACCCACGGATCTTTTCTTAATGAGAGCGATCCATCAACGAAAAGATCGAATGAGGTCTTGGAATTTCTTGGAGATGCTGTGCTCAACCTGGCGGTGAGCCACTTGCTTCTTCAGCGATTCCCTGATGCTCAGGAAGGGATGCTTTCTATGAAGAGGGCGCACCTGGTCAAGCAGAGTTCCCTGGCCCTTCTCGCCAGAGAGATTCGACTGGAGGAACATCTCCTTCTCGGGAAGAGCGAGCTCCTGAACAGGGGCAAGGAGAAGTCCTCGATCCTGGCCAATGCCTACGAAGCCCTGTTCGGAGCGATCTACATCGATTCCGGCCTCGGGCCCGTCTTAGGGATGTTGAAAAAGCTCCTCGAACCCTATCTCCAATCCGAACCCCCATTTCCTTCTTTTCAAGATTATAAGAGCCTCCTCCAGGAGAAAGCTCAACCAATCTACGGCCTCTCTCCAGATTACCAGGTACTGAAGGAGTCGGGCCCTGACCATGATAAACGATTCCAGGCCTCTGTGGCCATCCACGGAGAGGTGAAAGGGATCGGATGGGGGAAGAGCAAAAAGGAGGCCGAACAGGAGGCCGCACGGAAGGCTTTGAGCAAACTCGAAATTCGAAACACGAAATCCGAAACAGATCCAGATGTCCAAAACACGAATGACCTTAGCAAATAGAAAGTTTTGAGACTGGATATTTGGAGGTTCGATTTACAAAGTGACTACGACCCCGATCATCATTCCTATTTTCCTTCCCAACCTCGGTTGCCGAGAGCGGTGTCTCTTCTGCAACCAGAAGGTCACCGCTAAGGAAATCCCATCTCCGCTATCTGTGCGGGGAGTGATTCAAGCCTCCCTTGCTAAACTGCCTTCTGATAAAAAGAGAAAGAAAGAGGTGGCTTTTTATGGCGGAACTTTTACAGCTATCGAAAAAGAGCGTCAAATCCTTTACCTAAAAGAGGTTCAGCCCTTTCTTTCCTCTGGCCTGATCGATTCCGTTCGCATCTCCACCCGGCCCGACGCCTTAGACGAGGAGATCCTCTCTCTTCTCTGGGAGTACGGGGTCAGGACCGTTGAGGTCGGAGCCCAGTCGATGATCGATCAAGTCCTGATGCTGGCCAGGAGAGGACACAATGCAGAAAATACGATCTGTGCTGTCAGAAGATTAAGAAGCTGGGGATTCGAGGTCGGGATCCATCTGATGATCGGGCTTCCGGGTGACAGCCTTCAACATTTTTCGAAGAGCCTCGATCGGCTGACCGATCTCAAACCCGATTTCGTAAGGATCCATCCCACACTGGTGCTCAAAGGCGCTCCTCTCGAAAAACTGTGGAGGGATGGAGGATATTCTCCGCTTTCCCTGGATGAGGCGGTTCAATGGCTTAAAAGAGGTGTGCTTCAATTGGAGAGGGCATCGATCCCGGTCGCACGGATCGGCCTTCAGGCAACCAAAGACCTGGAAAGAAGTCTCCTTGCCGGAGCCTACCATCCTGCCCTTCATCAGCTTGTCGATTCCGCAATCTTTTTTGATATGGCCCGCTCTCTTCTCCAGCTCTCTCCGAAGAATGGATCGCGGGTGCGCTTCCTCTGTCATCCCAAGGAGGTCTCGGACCTAAGGGGGCAGAGAAACGAAAATATTCTGAGGTTGAAGGAGGAATTCAAACCGAGCGAAATCCTGATCCATGAAAGCGAGGTATGGCCGAAGGGTTCCCTGGGGCTTCAAACCAAGGAGGGAAGAATCCTTTTTCACAGAAGGTCACTCCTGCGATATCACTCTTTACCAGAAGACCGGGATGTTGGGCCATTTCTAACGGGATAATCACACGAAGCGGTCCCCCAAACTGTTTCATTTGCCACCGCTGCTCATTGACAGGCTTTCTTGGCACGCCGCTCGGCCAATGCCTTAGCCATCACCACCCACCGTGGGCATCCATCAATCCTTTCGCAATCTTCTCCCCGGCCTCATTACTCCCCAAGAGACTGTATACAGTTCGAGGACACCTGTATCTTTTATAGATAGCCCGGATACAATTGGAAGCAATCCCTCACTCCTCCGTGGAAACTTCCCACAATCGGGCGCCCGATGGCAGCCCTTCTCAACGCTTGAGTGACACGTTACGGAAGAACTAATGATTCTGTTGTTTCCAAGAAGGAGGAGTTTTATGCTGGGAGGAAAATTCAAAAGTGTGGGATGCAAGTGCAAATGGGGTCAGGCATGACCAATCTCTTATTTCTCGCTTCCTTCCGATTCAGTAAAATTGCTCATTCAACTGCCAATATTTAATTATTTATGCCTGACCCCAATATCCCAGTCCGCAGCGGGCAGGAGGATGCCTCTCAAATCAGTCATTAACCAACACGCATCGCTCAAGTACTTACAGAGGTTTGACCTGCACCTTGCGCCACTTGATGGGCCCTCCGGCGTACTGAAGCGCAAACGGCCCTTCGGCGTGCTTGCTGTCCCGGACTTTGACAGTGACGACTCCGTTGAAAATCACGGTCAATTCCGGTCCCTTGGCCTTGATCTCGAAGGTGTTCCATTTGCCACCGGCCTTATAGATGATGGGGACCGGCACCTTGGCGATATTGACGATGGCCCCCGTGCCATAGCTGGGGTCGGGCCGCGTATCCCAGATGTTTACTTCATAGGAATTGTCCGCGGTAATCTTGTTGGGGTCTGCGCAGCGGATGAAGATGCCGCTGTTGGTGTTTGATTCGGCCCAGAACTCCGCCCGAATCACGAAATCCTTGTAGGAGTTCTTTGTGACCAGGAAGCTGCTGCCCTTGGTAGTGCTGCTGTCGGCCACGATCGCTCCACCCTCCGGCCGCCAGTTAGCTCCGCCTAGCCGGTTCCAGTTTTCAAGACCCTTTTCACCGTCAATCAGCGTGATCCAACCGATGCCGAACGGCAAGTGAGCACAACCGGCAATGGTGAATACGACGGCCAACAATCCGATGGTGATGCGAGATATACGTTTCATAGTGCCCTCCTTTTCTTGTGGTTAATGACGATCAAAAGATCGCAATACTTGCCAATTGTTCATGTTGATAAGAGCTCGCTATGGGATGAGTTGAATATACACACGAGGCAATTGCGTGTCAATAAAAATCCACAACAAGATATGGGAGAACCCTGCTCATCCCCAGGTATGTGGGGCCATATCAAGGCCGTCGGGTCTTTCCTTAACCCCAAAAGCAAGGTTAGTCTGCCGAAAGAGATTTGGTCAAAATCTGCAATAGAAAGTAAGAGGGGCGCTTCATTGATTACAACCAGAAAGAGGTAACGCTATGATCGTCAGAACGAAATTTCTAAGTTTTGGATCCGTTTTTTAATTGGAACACGACCGTTTGTGATTTGACATCAGATCCATCCTCCTCAGTTCTTCCAGTTCTAAGGCAAGGGATTCCCAGGCCTGGGTTAACTCTTTTATCTGTTCCTTCACCCGCTTATGGGTCTCGATGGTCTCGAAAGTCTCTTTCTGATTTAGATAGAGATTGGGGTCAGAGAGCTTCTGATTTAGTCGATCGAGTGTTTGTGTGGCTTCATGTAAAGACCTTTCCACCTCCTGGAACCTTTTTTCGAGACTGGAAAGTTGCCTCCGATATTGATCCATCTGTTGAGCCGATCTTCTCCTCTCCTCCTTAACCCTGTATTTTGACTTCTCTTTCGGGGATTTTTCCTCAACCTCTTTTTCTACTTCTTTATTCGGCTGCTCCGATCCGATCTGTTTCTTGTAGAGATAGTCATCGTAATTGCCCAAGAAGAGATGGGGGACTCCGTGATCGATCTCGATCACCTTGTTTGCAATCTGGTTGATCAGGTGGCGATCATGAGTGATCAGACAGATCGTCCCCTGAAACTGCTCCAGGGCGATCTCCAGGACATTTCGTGAGGGGATATCGAGATGGCTGGTCGGTTCATCGAGGAGAAGGAAATTGGCAGGCTTGAGGAGCATCTTGGCCAGGACCAGTCGGCTCTTCTCGCCACCGCTCAATACCGAGACCCTCTTTTCAATATCCTCTCCGCTGAAGAGGAACATGCCCAGAAGATTACGAAGCTCTGTCTGGCTTTCCTCCGTGGCAATGGAGAGGAGCTCTTCAAAAACGGTGTTTTCAGGACGGAGGAGATCGAACTGGTGCTGGGCAAAGTAAGCGCGGGTCACGTTCTTTCCCAGATCCACTTTCCCTTCCTCAAAATCGAGGACCCCGGCCAGGATCTTGAGGAGTGTTGATTTGCCTGCTCCATTTGGGCCGACAAGGGCTACCTTATCTCCTCGGTACAGGGCGAGATCGATTCCCCGGTAGACCTGGATTTCACCATAAGACTTATGGAGATTCTTCACCTCAATGACCTTATGCCCACTTCGTGGAGGGATGGGGAATCGAAAGCGAACCTCTTTCCTCTCTTTTGGAAGTTCGATCCGTTCCATCTTTTCGAGCATCTTGATCCGGCTCTGAACCTGACTCGATTTGGTGTTTTTAGCTCGGAATCTCTCAATAAACCTTTCTGTCTGCTCGATCTTCCTCTGCTGGGTTTTATAAGTAGCCTCAAGGATTTGCCTTCGGGCTTCCTTTTCCTCCAGGTAGTGGTCGTAGTTTCCATAATAGAGATCGACCTTTTGACCCTCAATCTCTGCAATTCGGTCGATCAGGTGGTTAAGGAAGACCCGATCATGGGAAACGATGACCATGGCCCCTGGATAATTGATCAAAAATTCTTCGAGCCAGATGAGCGAGGATAGGTCTAGGTGGTTGGTGGGTTCGTCAAGGAGAAGAAGGTCAGGGGACTGGAGAAGGATCTTTGCCAGGGCAATTCTCATCAGCCAGCCTCCGCTCAGTTCAACCGTTGGTCTTTCGAAATCCCTCTCCTTAAAACCCAATCCCTTCAGAATCCGCCTCGACTCCGCTTCCAGGCCATATCCACCGAGGATTGCATACCTCTCTTGAAGTTTTCCGTACTCCTTAGCCAGCCTCTCCTGCTCTTTCGGATCTTTTAGGGATAACAGCTCCTCCTCCAGGACCCCCATTTTGTCTTGAAGGGATGTGATGGTCTCCACTCCTTTTAGAACCTCGTTGAGGACCGTATCTCCGGTCAAAGAGAAGATCTCTTGGGGGAGGTAGCCGATCTTCACACCTTTTGCAATCAGGATCTCCCCGCCGTCAATCGATTCCTCTCCCAGGATCATTCTGAAGAGGGTCGTCTTGCCCGAGCCATTGGGACCGATGAGACCGATTCGGTCCCTCACCCCGATCTGGAGGGAACAGTCCTTGAAGAGGACTTTGCTTCCAAAAGATTTCTGAACACGGCTAAGAGTGATCATGATGCATTTGAGCTTTCAACTTTGGCACTTATAATCCTATTATTTCTACAGGTGGTGATCGAGGTTAATATGATGAACATGGACCTGGCCTTTCTGGATCTTGTGGATCATCCATTTCATCAGAAGCCTTTTCATCAAGACCCTGCTCCAGGGTATGAGGAGGCAAAAACCGATCGAATCGGTCAGAACCCCTGGTGTCAAAAGAAGAATTCCTCCGCCAAGGATCATGAGGCCATCGACGAGTTTATCAGCCGGGACCCTGCCCTCGGCCACCTCCCTTCGAATCTTTCTCAATAGCGATATTCCCTGAGACTTCGCCAGAAGAGCTCCCGCCATTCCGGTTGCAATGGTCAATAAGATCACCTCAAAGGTCCCAATGGCCTTCCCGATTTCGATGAGCAGGAAGACTCAACGATTGGGGTGAAAATAAATGCAAGGAGGAGTCGGCTTAACATGGAAGGGATTTTCAAGGAGCAGTAGAAGGTTTTATTCCAAATTCAGGTGTCGTATTTATCAAAATTATATCCTGCTTTCTTGTAATTCTCCAGGGCACGGATCTTCAGGTCCTCTCTCTTTGTCTTCTCCGCCTCTTTATCCGCCAATTCGGCAGCATGGCTCCATTTTCCTTCCTTTTCGTACTCCTTGATCTTCCGATCCGTCTCTGTAACCGGACTCCCTTTGATGACCACGGTGGGTGCGAAGAGGACGCGGGAGATCGGGTTCTTACATTGAGGACAGACCGTCAAGCCGGGTTCGGTCATCCTCTGAACAACCTCAAAACCTGACCTGCAATGATCGCAGCTTCTGTTAGGATCGACAGGCCTGTACTCATAGGTCGGCATGATTAAAACCTTACCCCCCTGCCCGTGTCCGGGCTTAATTAAGCAACCATGCTCCGATAGACTGAGACCGAAATATAAATTAATATTTCTAAACAAATTGTCAAGGGAGAAAGAAATTTATTGACTTCAGGCTTCTATTGTGTTAAAAAAATCACAATTTTCCTCGCACATTTTTAACTCTTTGATTTTAAAGCTCTTTAGAAACCAGAGGTCCTTGTGTTCTCCCCGGGTAGGAGTGAGGGCAATTTTCGATCTCATTGCGAAATGAGGGCCTGTCCGGTGTCGAGGGGAAACTATCGCATTGATTAAGAGACCAGTTTGCCTTTTGGGGGGATTATGAAATCGCGATTTAAAATTTTAGTCTTCATCCTTCTCACAGTTTTCGGCCTTCTCTGGCTGACCATCAGTTTTCTTTGGGCTGCGAAGCCACCTGCTGGAAAAGAAGGGCCTCAAACCGAAGAGGTGGTAAGGCCTCCGGACATCGGGAAAAAAGGGGAAAAGTTTATTATTAAGGGCCGGGAGTATTGCTATGAGTGTATCGACAATTCAGAGTGCCTCGGGTGCCACAAGAAGATCAGTGAGAGGAAATTTGCCCAATCCGTTCATGGAGCCAATTCCTGCAACAGTTGCCATTGGGATATTACGGATGTGAAGGAACATCTGAAGGCAAAAGGGGGGAGAATTCATACCGAACCCGTAACCTGCCATCGGTGCCATAAGAGGGAAGGTAGAGAACATTACGCCAGTGCCCACTTCATCAATGATATCCAATGTAAGGATTGCCATAAGGATATCCATGAGATGACCCGGTGGAAGGGGGACAAGACAAGAGTCATCGAAAAATGTACCACCTGCCACTCCGAGGATGGTTACTCTGAGAGCGTCCACGGAAAATCGGTCCTCGCTGGCAACGCCGATTCTGCCGCTTGCCATGACTGTCATGGTCTTCACAAGATCCCCATATTGAAGGGTGAAGAGCCGAAAGTCGTCCAGTTCCGGAAGGAGTTCCATACAGAGGTCTGCCAGAAATGCCATGCCGATAAGGAGATGATGGAAAGAAACAGAGTCTTCCTTATCGCCACGCAGACCTATTACGAGAGTTACCATGGAAAGGTGGAGCATCTGGGCTACCCGAAATTGGTGGCGGGCTGTGCGGACTGTCATGGGTTTCACAGCATTTTGCCGAGGGACGATCCCAAATCTACTATCTCTGATGCCCGTCTTGTCGAAACCTGCGGAAAGTGCCATCCGGGAGCCAATACCAATTTCGTAATGTGGATCGCCCATGCCACTCATGATGATCCAGAAAGACATCCCGTTTTTTACTGGACCTTTGTGATCATGACAGCCCTGCTCGTTTCGGTGTTCAGCATGTTCTGGCTCCATACGATTCTCTGGTGGCGAAGGGACTTCTGGGAAAAAAGGGAATTGAGAGCTCAAGGGATCTACTTCCCAATTCATCGTGTCAAGCTCGAAGAGGCTGGTCTGATGTATCGACGCTTCAGCCTCTTCGATATCGCCCTTCATTTTACGATGATGGTCACCTTCATTGCTCTTGTCCTGACCGGACTGCCCCTGAAATTCTCTCACGCTTCCTGGGCCAAAGGGTTGATGGCTTTATTAGGCGGGGCTGAAATGGCAGGCTTGATCCACCGAGTTGCGGCGGCGATTACGTTTCTCTATTTTGGAACGGCTCTCGCCTATATCGTCTACTTTCTCTTCTACAAGAGATTACCTGGAAATCCAAACCCTCTCCAGAAACTTTTTGGGCCCGAATCCCTCTGTCCTCGCTGGAAGGATATTCAGGACATCGTGGGAATGATCCGCTGGTTCTTTAATAAAGGCCCCAAACCTCAGTTCGACCGATGGACTTACTGGGAAAAATTCGATTTCTTAGCCGTTTTCTGGGGGATGTTTGCCATCGGGCTCTCCGGTCTGATGCTCTGGTTTCAGGAATTTTTCTGCATCTTTCTGCCCGGCTGGGTCATCAATATCGCCCAGATCGTCCATTCAGACGAAGCCCTATTAGCCTCTGGTTTTATCTTTACCGTCCATTTCTTTAATACCCATTTCAGACCTTCGAAGTTCCCTTTCGACCCGGTCATTTTTACAGGAAGGCTACCTAAATATGAGCTGGTTGAGGAACGGCCAAAACAGTATGAGAGGCTTCTTGCACAGAAGAGGCTGGAGGTCTATCGAGAAAAATATCCGAGTCCATGGACGGACCTTTTCTCCAACGTAATGGGATTTGCCATGCTCGCCATTGGGCTGTTCTGCATCTTCTTGATCGGGTGGGAATTCCTTATGTAATAGTTATGAGTTCGGAGTTCCAGGGTTAGGAGTAAAAAATAAAAGGATTTAAGACTACGAACTCATTACTCTGAACTATTTGGAAATCTTACAGCCAATCTTCTCAAGATAGGCAAGGTAGTTAAACGTGGGGCTTTGATCTTTGGTGTGGCAGTTTCTACATATCCCGAGGGTTACCTTTTTTTGAACTTCTCCCTTTGCAGGATGCCCTTTCCCCGCTCCGTGACAGGCCTCGCACTGAACCCCTCGCAGGTAGAAAGGGATCTCTTCGACGGTGGCATACTCTCCTATCTTTCCGTAACCGGTAGAATGGCACACAAGACACTCCTCCTGGGCATATTTAGGCGTGGCGATGATCGTTTGAGAGGCCTTCGCATGCTTGGTTTTCAGCCAATTGTGATAGTTGGCTATGTGGCACCCTTTGCAAGAAATCGCTCCGACGTAAGGGCTCTCCTTAGGAATCCGGGCGAGCATCTCTTTCTCTGATAAATCTTTTTCGGGTAAGGCTCCCACCGTGGGTCTGTATAATTTTGCTGACTCAGCTCGGTAGTTCTCCACTGCCTTGAGGATACAAGGATCGTCCTTCACCGATAGCTGAACGGGAATTGAACGGTGTCTGTAAAAATTCTTATCCTGGAAGGCTGACAGGCTCCTTTCCAGTTCCTGTCGTTTTGATTCCAAGAACTTCAGCTCTTTGGCTTTCATGGCGTCTTTTTCTCCTGATTTCGCTATCTCTGATTTGATCTGGATTGACCGCGTGATCAGCCTTTCCAATCTCTTTTCGATCTCATCTCTTTCACTGATAACGACGAATTTGATAGGCCTTTTCACGTCGACCAAGGAATAATCGATCCGTCCCAGATAGCCCCCCCTTGGTTCCAATCGATAAATAGGGACTTCGTTCACCCTTTCAAGGATTGCCCTTGTGGCCTCCCCCCCTCCTCCCAGGATCAGATCAATTTCGGGGTTTTGCCTGGCCAATTTCCTATCCTTTGATGCACCAAGTTGTGAGAGGACGACGATGAGATCACAATATTCCCTCAACCTCTTGATTACCGCCTTCGATGTGGAAAGGGGCTCTAAAACAGTTACTCCGGCCTCTTGTTCCTGAATGCCGGGGCTGAACTGGTCATCCATAAGCCCGATAATTCCCACCTTAAGGCCCAGGATCTCTTTGATAACGTGGGGTTTAAAGATCGTCTTTTGATTTCCTTTCTCAATTAGGTTGGCGGAGATGAACGGAAATTTTGCCTTTTGACTCAGACCGTAGAGGAATTTTAGCCCCATCATCAAATCCTTATCGCCCACATTGACCAGATCATATCCCATCTCATTATAGGATTGTATAAGAAGATCAGCTCGAAGGATCGCATCCCTTTTTTTGGTTTCCGTTTGAGGAGGTTTTCGAAACAGGAGGTTTCCGGTGTCGAGAAGAAGGATCTTTCCCCCCTCTTTTCTAATCTGGGAAATCAGGGTTGATTTCTTGGCAATACCGCCAAGAGGACTTCGAAATCACCCGCAAGGCTCGACTTCTCCCATTACATCATTGGTATAGATGATAGTGAACTGGAATTTGGGTACGGCTGAAAAAGAAGTATCATAAAAGAAGAGGACAATCAAAATATCGATAAAAATGAAAAGGAATCTTTTAATCTTCACCAGGTTCCTCCATTCCCGTCTCCTATTATCATTGACACAAAATCAGTTTGAAATCAATCATTCCATTTGTTAAAATTTAACGCAGAATATTTTTCACATCATCACTCATGAACATAAAAAGAATAATTCTTCTGGTCATCTGTTGGACCCCCTTCTTCGCTCCAGTAACCTTATCGATAGGGGGAGATATAGAGCAGCAGATTATTTTCAAGCAAGAACAACAGGTCAAACAGTGGCGAAAAGAGAGGGATCAATTTTTTAAAACCCATGAACGCTCACCCCTCTCTCCCGCCGAGAGAAGGAGTTTCAATGGCTTAAAATATTACCCTTTTAATCCGCAATATATTTTTTATAGTGAGGTCGAGCGATTTATCTTCAATATCAATAACCCTAAATATTATGCCACCTTTCTCACCAATAAAGGGACCAACAAACGTTATATTCGATATGGAAGGTTCTATTTCACGATGGATGGGAAAAAATATACGATCGAAATTTATAAATCCATTTTGAGTGACACCCTCTTTATCCCTTTCAAAGATAAGACAAATGGAAAAGAGACCTACGAAGGAGGAAGGTATATCGATTCGGAAATCCTTCCCGGTTACAAAATGATTTTAGATTTCAATATGGCCTATAATCCCTCTTGCGCCTACAATGATAAATTTATCTGCGTTCTCCCTCCAAAGGAAAATATCTTGGATATTCCCATCCAGGCCGGCGAAAAAAATTTCCAATCTTATTGACGAATTTCAAAAACCAAATATAGAAATTGATCTCTTATCGGAAACGTTTCTCCCCGGCACGGATCTCAATGTCCAGCCAGTTTTCTGTCGGAGCGAAGGGGCAAGTATATTTTTCATTATATTCACAGAAGGGATTATAGGCCCGATTGAAATCGATCAATACCTTTCCTCCTGGCATTGGCTCGATATAGAGATAACGCCCTTCTGGATAGGTCTCCTTTCCAGAGGTTTTGTCCTTAAACGGTAGGAAGAGATCTCCCCCTCCTAAGGGCCGATAGATTTGAAGGACATATTCTTTCCCTTCCAATTTAAATTTAAATCGCCCATATTTTACATATTTTTTTTCTCTCCCTTTGTTCGTGGGAAGATTGACATAGAGAGGTTTGGGTTCAGTGGGATATCGTTCAATAGTGCCAACCATGGCGTATTTAATCTCGATGGGATAATAGGAGAGACCCCTAAACCTTTTCCGATCGGTTTCTTTTAATGGGGAACGAGGATCTTCCTTAAAGAATTTATCCCTATTGATGCGAAACGCCTTTAATTTTTCTTCCCTATGATCCCTTGGATCCTCTTCAACCCCTGCGAGAGGGGGCGTCGCCTTTAAGGTGATCAGCAATAGGCAAAAGTTCAATATTAGGAAAAGAAGCCGTTGGCGTCCTTTGGGAATAATCTTTTTCATAAGGGGTCTTCCTATAAAAAATTTACCAAGGCATTCCTTGGAAATCAAGTAATCTTTTAATCCCCCCGATGAAAAAATTTTTCTTGAAATCTTTCTTTAAGAGTGGTAATAGACTTTTCCTGGATGGGTGGGGTTCAAAAGCAGCGCGTTTATTTTTCACCTGATTGTTCATCTATCGACAAATTTCAAAGATTTTAAGAAGGTGATTCCTTCAGGAAGGGATTAAATTATGAAAACAGGGACAAAGATTGTTCTCATATCGATATTGGCGGTAGTCATAGCTATGTTCCTTTTTATTATCTATCAATTGACAGCTCTTTATCATTATAAATCGGTCGTTCTTGATCAATTTCCTGTAGAGCCTCCTTCTAAGGAGGTGAAGAGATTTTTTGAAATAGAGAAGGAGAAAAAAGAACAGGCGATTGAGATGGCGAAGAAGTATGCAAGAGAGAAAGACGAGCTCTATGGAGATGCCCAAAACCTCGTAGATAAAGTCAAAGGGGATGTGAGGATTATTGGCTGGGATGCGGACAAAGCTATTCATGTGGGGCAATTATATGATTCTGAAAGATTCGGTGTAAGATTATTGGACGATTTTAGAGCCTCGATGGAGACGATCAAGAGGGGATTGGTCAAACTTAAGGATTTGGGGTTTCTTATAGAGGGAAGTCCAGCCTCTGAGCTGATCCTTGAAAATGACCCAAAATATTTTGCTTCAAGGATCAAGAGGCTCAAGGAAGAATACGTCTCTATTCGATTCTATTTGTTGCCTCGAGGGAAAGGGGTCGTGAAGGCGAAGGAATTATCGGAAGGAGCAAAGAAGGTGGTGGATGAGATCGATAAAGAAATAGAGAAGGCTTCGGGCCTGATCAATCATTTTTATCATTACGGTGATTCTCTCTATCTTGTCACTTTTCGTTATCAGACCCAGGACGATAGGGTCAAGAATAGGACACAAGGTTGGTTCTTTGAGGTCGACCTCGATTCAAAAACAGTGAGAGATGCCAGTTTGGATAAAGAGCTTGGTAAAAAATATCAAATCCCTTTGAAGTTAAAATCGGACCAAAAGGAGAACACTTCATGGAAAAAGAAGTGAGATGGGGAATGGTGGTTGATCTCAGGCGCTGTGTGGGTTGTCATGCCTGTCAGGTGGCCTGCAAGGCTGAACACGAAGTCCCTCTGGGGGTATGGAGAATTTGGGTCAAGGTGATTCAAAAAGGGTATTATCCCGAAATGGCGGCTGTCTCTTTACCCTGGGATTGTCCTTACTGCGAACGGCCTGAAGAGGCAAGATACCCACGAATGCAAACCCTCTTTCTTCCCTGGCTTTGCAACCACTGTGAACGACCTATCTGCAATACGGTCTGCCCTGTGGGAGCTGCCTATAAACGGAAAGATGGGATCGTCCTGATTGACCCTCACCGCTGTATCGGATGTAACTATTGCCGAGCAGCCTGTCCCTACAATGTGAGATTTGCCAACCCGATCACTGGCATGATTCAGAAATGTGATTTTTGCGTTCATCGAGTGGACGCAGGCCTTCCTCCTGCCTGTGTCGAGGCCTGTCCAACAAATGCCATGGTTTTTGGAAATTTGAGAGATCCAAGTAGCAAAGTCAGCCAGCTGATTTCAAAAGAGAAGGTGCAGGTACTCAAACAAATTATGGCAACCTTTCCACAGGTCTATTATATCGGCCTGGACAAAGATGTGGCCGATCCGCTGAAGGGATGGGAAAAACACTTTTATCATAAAGAGTACGAAAGACTATAAGATGAAAGAGGGAAGATCATGGAAGTGCAAGTCCTCTATAATGTGTTCCATCACGAAGCTGTCAGTCTATTGATAGCTATCTACTTCCATATCGTCGGGCTCCATGCAGGATGTTCTATTGTATCGATCACCGCTACCTTGCTCGGAAAAACCGAATACAAGCCTGTTGCAAAGATCGGGGCCATCTTTGTCATCATCCTGTTCTCCATCTCACCGATCTTTCTCCTGACAGATCTCTTCCAGCCCCTCCGCTTCTGGTATCTCTTCCTCCATTTCAATCCTACTTCCCCTCTTAGTTGGGGGACTTTCTTTCTCTGTGCTTATCCAACTTTTACTGGTATATACATCTACTTTCTTTTTAAGAACAATGTCAAATGGTCAAAAATTTTTGGGGTGATCAGCCTTCCCTTTGCTATCAGCGTCCATGGATATACAGGGTTTGTCTTAGGGTTTGCCAAAGCGAGGGTCCTCTGGAACACTGCGGTCATGCCTTCTTATTTTTTATGCTCCGCAATGATTTCTGGAATGGCCTTTATGCTCATCGTGGCGTTGATTCGTTACAGATTCACCTACAAAGATAAAACCGTGGAGGAAAGAGAAAAGGATCTCCATATTATTGATCTTCTTGCCAAGTGGATGGCAGGATTCATGATCCTCAATGTTTTCTATGTCTTCTCGGATATTACCGTGATGTATTACCATACAGAGGATGCCTTTGAGACGGTTGAACTGGTCCGGCTTGGCAAATTCAGCTTTTTATATATCTGGGTGGATAATGTACTGGGGAATATTATCCCATCCCTCATCATCATTTTTAAAAAGACCAGGAAGTCTCATCTTTTACTGTTAATTGCTGCCATCTTGGCCTCCATTGGCGTTTTTGTTATGAGATACGTGATGGTCTTTGGGGGTCAATACGTCCCGTTAAGTTGATGGGAGGAGAATGAGGATGAACCGCCGAGAATTTCTTAAATTATGCCTTGGAGCCCCTCCGGCACTTCTGTTTAACTCTTTTTTTGAGCTCCATGCCTACGCAGAGGCAACGGGAGGAAAACAGATCTCTCGACATACGAAGAAACCCCTGAAGGGTATCCCAAGCCTCTGCCAGCTCTGTCCTGCCCGTTGTGGGATCATAGGTTTTTTAGAAGGAGATCAGCTGGTTAAGATTGGGGGAAATCCGAAACATCCCAACAATCTTGGAAAGTTATGCTCAAGGGGATTAGCCGGTGTGAATATGGCCTACGATCCTGATCGCCTCTCCTCGCCGATGATGAGGCGGGGAGAACGAGGGAAAGGACATTGGGAGAGGATTTCATGGGAGAGGGCTTATAGTGAAATGGTCTCAAGGCTAAAAACCATCTATCAGGGGGGGACAAAGGGAGACTTTGTATTCCACTCAGAGCATGAACCTTATGGTATCCCCCGTCTATTTTTAGATGCTTTTGGGAAGGCTATGATTCTCCATGATGATCAGCTTCATTTTAGCAATAGAAA
This sequence comes from Syntrophaceae bacterium, assembly GCA_013388635.1. Taxonomy (GTDB): domain Bacteria; phylum Desulfobacterota; class BSN033; order BSN033; family UBA1163; genus JACAEX01. The sequence continues at coordinate 18,924 of JACAEX010000082.1, forward strand.
CCTTGCCCAATGGCTGACCTGGGGAGAGGAGCGAGGAGTTCCTGATGTGGCGAACAGCCACTACATTCTCAACTTTGGCTCTAATTTTTATGAAACTCATGAGGATTACACAGGGTTGATCGGGAGGGTGATCGAAGGAAGGCTCACCAAGAAGGCCAAACTAGTTACATTTGATGTGAGGCTCTCCTATACCGCGGGCAATAGTAATGAGTGGTTTCCTATCACTCCAGGAACCGATGGGATGGTCGCCTTAGCGATGGCCAATGTGATCATTCAAGATAATCTCTATGATAAGAATTTTATTCAAAGATGGTTCAATATCCCTTTCTCTCAATTGGTCCAATACCTTTCCAACTATACCCCCGAGGCAGCAGAAAAGGTCAGCGGAATATCCGCAGCAGATATAGAGAGGATTGCTAAAGAATTTGCTATTTCCATGCCAGCCATTGCTATTTCAGGCCCGGGAGTTAGCGGCCATTTTAACGGTGTTTATAATGAAAGATGCATCTTCCTTTTAAATGCTATCCTTGGAAACATTGATATTCGAGGAGGGTACTGCTTGCCAAGAACCTACCGCTTGAGTAGAGGGGACACCACTGCCCTCGACTTAGATAAAGCTCCATTAAATCCTCAGAAGTTTATCTCTCTGGTCAAGCGGAGGAAACTAACGCCTAAGATCTATTTTATTAATGAATCTAATCCAGCTTATAGCAACCCGGAAAGTGGTCTGACGTCTGAGGTATTAAAAGATGAAAAACTGATTCCTTACCTGGTGGTGGCAGATAGCTATATGACTGAAACCGCCATGCTTGCTGACATGGTTCTTCCTGTAGCCTCTTACTTAGAGAGGGGAGGAATCGATTCATCTCCCTCCCTCGATTTGATTCCATTTGTTGCCCTCCAACAACCCATCCTCCGGCCTTATGCCAAATCTGTTCCCATCGACGATATTTGTATCGAACTCAGTCAACGAATCGGCAGCGGCATCCGGAGAAGTTTCAGATTTAACTCTACAGAGGAATATATTAAGAAGGTCATCTCCAGTATCCCTAAACTCGAAAAGGTAGGAGGATGGCCGTATTTAAAGGAGCACGGAGTCTGGTTTGATAAAGATGAAAAACCCAGAATGAGAGGGTATGAATCCAGGGGCTTTAAAACTCCTTCAGGAAAGATTGAAATCTATTCAGAGAGATTGAGAAAGAAGGGATTTCAGCCTCTCCCCATTTATGAGCCGATTCCAGGGCATGGAGATTTAAAAGGAAAGTTTGTCCTGGTTACCTATGAACCAAATGTTATGGGCCCCAAAACAGCCAATTTTAAATGGCTTGCTGAAATTAAGCACCATAATTTTATCTGGATCAATCGGGATGTGGCTAAAATTCTTCATATCGAAGAAGGGGATCGTGTCAAAATTACTGCTAAAACAGGAACATTTGTCAGAGAGGTCCGATTTACTTTTGGCATCCATCCCAGAGTGGTGGCGATTGAAAGAAATTTAGGTCATTGGGGGTATGGCCATATCGCTCAAGCAAAAAGAATTAAGAGCAAGGACCCCAATACCTATTTGGTCTGGTGGGAAAAAGAGGGCAATGGAGTCTCTCCCAATCAAGTCATTCCGGGTGAATCCGACCCCATCGGGGGAGGAGAAGCCTGGAACGATACGATCGTTACCATTTCGAAAATATAAAGGAAGGAAGCCAATGAAAGGGTTGAGCAAGATAAAAGGGTTAATGAGGAAGCTCAGTATCCAAAACATGAAGATCTTATTGAAATCCAAATGGGTGATCTTTGGTGTAGGCCCTCTCTTTACCCTTATTGGAGCGGTGTTAGTCATTTGGTTGGGACATTTGCTGACAACCCATCCTGTCATCTGCCTCTCATGTCATGCAAGGCAGACCAGCCTCTCCATGTGGTCACCCTCTCAGATCCATCCTGATCGTGTCACGTGTGTGAATTGCCATGCCAAACCCGGAAAAATTTTCCCACGCGACTTTTTTGCCGATGAAAGGGTAAATGATAATTGCCTCATCTGTCACAACCAGATGGCTTCAAAAGAGATGGAAGAGGCTCACCATATGAAGATTGCACATAAGATTCATGTGGAGGAGTCGAAGTTGATGTGTATTGATTGCCACAGAAATATTGTCCATGAAAAGACAGAAGTTGGAACAAACCGTCCTCGAAGGTTGACATGCATTGAGTGTCACGAAGAAGCGATCAAGGGTGGACCTGAGTCTTGTATGAAATGCCATACGAAGATCCCCGTCACCTCTTCTTAATTTAAACAAGCCATTATGAAAAACTATTTGGATTTCTTATTGAATTTCCTTAAAAAGGTTGGATGGGTTTTCCTAAAGAAAAGGAAGGCTATCTTGGGCCTTCTTTTTTTAATCTTATTTGTATTTGTGGGAATCTTTAAATACTCAGAAAGCCCTTCCTTCTGTGGTCTATGTCACAATATGAAGGAGTATGTAGAGTCTTGGAGAACCTCCTCTCATCATCAGGTCTCCTGCCTGAATTGCCACCGGAAACCTGGACTGGGAAGTCATCTTAAAGGGAAGTGGGTGGATTTCCAACTCGCTGTGACCTATCTTCTGATCGGCAAAGGGATTAAGAAAATCCATTATGAAGTGGATGATGGGAATTGTTTGCAAAAGGGATGTCACCAAAGGAAAGACATCAATGGCGATATGATATTTAAAAATGTAAGCTTTCCCCATGGAAAACATCTCGGGGAGTTAAGAAGAGGAATGAGACTTCGCTGCACCTCCTGCCATGCTCAGCTCGTTCAAGGGTTGCACCTCACCGTTCATGAGACGAATTGTTTCATCTGTCATTTTTACCAAGCAGGCCAAAAGGGTGAAGAAGAATGTATTTCTTGTGCGATAGGAAGCTGCTCCTCCTGCCACATTGAGCCTAAGGGAGATATTAAGGTCAAGGGTTGGACCTTCAATCATCGGAAGTATATTGCCAGAGGAATTGCCTGTGAAAGATGCCATGTCCATATCTTCCAAGGAGATGGCCATGTACCAGAGGGGAAATGTCTTCAGTGTCATCGTGAACCTGAAATCCTCAGGGGTAAGTTCACATCTCAATTTATGCATAAGAATCATGTGACGGATCATAAAATTGAATGCTCAATTTGCCATACTTCCATTCGGCATGAAATGGTGCCGATGATCACCCCTGTCCAATCCACCACTACTTGCCATAAGTGTCATAGCACAGAAATTCATTTAGGACCAAGAGAATTATACCGTGGAAGTGGAGGAATTGGAGTCCCTGATTCCCCAAGCCTGATGTTTACGACGAATATCGACTGTGTGGCTTGCCACCGAAAGGAAGAGGAAAGTCAGGCTGCACTTCACACCAGCCGATATACGGAAAAGGCACTTGGAGAGGCCTGTGTGGACTGCCATGGGGAGGGGTTTGATGATACCTTGAAACATTGGAAGACCCTCCTTTCAAGAGCGGAGAATGAGACGAACCAGAGAATTTTTCATGTTCAAAAGGCCTTATACGATCTTGAGACCACGAGAGGAGGACGTCCTGACTTTAAGAGGGCCCAAAATCTTATTAACGAAGCTCGTCATAACTATAGTTTTGTGCTTCTTGGTAAGGGGGTTCACAATATTGAATATACCTTTAAACTCCTCAATGCAGCCAACAATAAGGCCGAACAGGCTCTGGCCACTCTCAATAAAGGTTATAAGCCTCGGGAGGTTAAATTCCAGATGACCTGCACCTCTCTCTGCCATGTAGGGATGGAGAGGCGTACCGTTGCATTCAATGATATTCGTTTTTCCCACGAGACCCATGTGGTGGGTAGCGGCCTGAAGTGTTCAGAATGTCATTCCTCTCGTGAGGAGCATGGGAAGACGTTTCAGAAAAATTGTGGACAGTGCCATCATGGCAGGAGAATCACAAAGGTCAAATGTGAAGACTGCCATATCTCTGTGAAAAGATTAATCCAAGGAAAGGGAGGGGTCGGGGTCCAAGAAAAACCAAGCAATAAGTTGGATGTGGTTGAATGTGTCGATTGCCATCGTGGGGTGACGGTCAAAAAAAAGGATACATTCGATATGATTAAGAAACGTTGTATCGAATGTCATGACCAGAGCTATGGAGAGATGCTGGGTCGATGGAAAGTGGCCTCTGAGGAGTTATTGAAAAAAGTAGCCCCAAAGATCGATAAGGTCAGGGAGGAGATCAGGCGGATTGAGCTCCGTAGAGGACATACTTTTGTTTATCGGAAATTGTTTGGAGAGGCGGAATTTAATTACAATTTAGTCAAAAGGGGAAACGGGGTTCATAATTTGGAGTATACAGAAGAGTTATTAGAATTCGCCAACAATCGGCTGGATGAGGCGATCAAACAGCTGGCCAAGAAGAAGTAGATTCACAATCCTCTCTGTCTGCGGGCGGATACGAATAAAAATTGAGTGATTTTCCCCATCTCTATGGAGACTCCCGTCTTGAGTCAGGGCTGAAAAGGCTTTTAGAGCAACCACCTTCTGATGCACCTCTGCTTTCCTTCAGGCCTGCCGCAGGCAAGGACATAGGATCGCTCAGATTAGGAACGGTAAAACGGGAAGGAGATATTGGAGTGAGTATCGGTATCAAAAGGATGCTTGACAAAGCGGACGGAATTTATTAAATTTTTTTTAGTTTTTTTGAAAGGGGCTACAAGATTTGAAATATAATAAGGTTCCTGAGGCCACTATCAGGAGACTGTCACGATATTCAAGGTGCTTGGAGCAGATGGATGAAGCAGGGGAGAAGGTTGTCTCCTCTGCGCAGCTCGCAGGAAGGTGCATGGTCAATGCCGCTCAGGTGAGAAAGGATCTGGCCTACTTCGGTGAGTTTGGGATTCGAGGGGTGGGCTACTATGTGAAAGACCTGCTTGCAGACATCAAACGGATCCTGGGTCTCAATAGGGAGTGGAGGATGGCTGTCATCGGCGTAGGAAATCTTGGGTCCGCCCTCCTCTCGTACAGGGATTTTCTGAAACAGAACTATAAAATTGTGGCAGCCTTCGATATCGATCCTCCAAAGGTGATCGGACGGGTTTCAGAGAAGTTGGGCAAGCCGGTGGAGATCCTGCACGTCAATCGTCTCAAAGAAGTTGCCAAGGAAAGGCTGATCGAAATCGGGCTGATCACCACCCCTCCGTCAGAGGCGCAGAAGGTGGCCGATATGTTAGTCGATGCGGAGATCAGAGGTATCCTCAACTTTGCGCCCACCCAGATTACCGTACCAGAAGGATATGTGGTGAAGGATGTCTTTTTCACCACCATTCTCGACAACCTGGCCTATCTTTTATCCAATTATAATGAAGGTCGTCGATGAGAGGAAGAGGATTATCCCTCGGAGAAACGCCGGAATCGCCCTAAAGATTTTAAGCAACATTTTAAGGAAGGCTAAGGCTGAGGTTTAAAGCGAATTTGTGGTCATTCGCCTTGTCCTCAACCTTAACCTATCTCACCCTTCAGGCCTTCTTCAGGGCCTCAAGGACAGTACTGGGGCTGAGAGGGATACGCCTGATCCGAACGCCCGTCGCATTGAAGAATGCATTTGCCACTGCAGGCGCTGCAGGAGGTACGCCCACCTCCCCGATGCCACCGATCTTTTCACTGCTTTTGACAATGTGAACCTCGATTTCAGGAACCTCGCTCATCCGCATTACTTTATAATCATCAAAATTGGCCGATTTGACGCCACCGTTGGCAAACCTGACCTCCTCCTTCAGTGCTGTGCTAAGAGATATGATGACCCCTCCTTCTATCTGAGCCACCAGGGGATCTGGGTTCACCACTGGTCCACAATCCACAGCCACCACAATCCGGTGGACCTTGATCGTACCCTCTTTTTTATTCACCGAAATTTCTGCCACCTCGGCCACCCAGCTTCCGAAGCACGCATGCTGGGCAATTCCCCGGCCTTCGCCTTTTGGAATGGGTTTTCCCCAACCGGCCTTTTCAGCGGCAATTTCAAGCACCCGGCGAGCCCGCATATTGTTCTTCAAGTTCTGGAGGCGAAACTCAAGGGGATCCTTTCCTGCTGCGTGGGCTAGCTCGTCGATGAAGGACTCAATCACAAAGGCATTGGGACCGTTCTGAACCGAACGCCAAGGTGCGACAGGGGCTGGCAGGCCGGAGATAAGGAATTCTATTGAGAGGTTTGGTATCTCATACTGAATTCGGTTATTCCACATTGTCGACCCCGGAGCATCCGCAAGCCCCCACAGGCAATAGAAATCGATCCCACCTTTTATTGCAGCAGGAGCGATGTCTTTCAAAATGGACGGGCTGACCACCTTGTGAGACCATCCGACCAACTGCCCCTGGCTGTCGAGCCCGGCCTCGATCCGGTGAGAGGCAGGGGCACGAAACGCATCGTATCTGATGTCTTCTTCTCTTGTCCACAGAACCTTCACCGGTTTTTCAACCGCCTTTGAAATGGCGACCGCCTCGGCCACGAAATCCGGTCTTGCCCTTCTACCTAAGCCGCACCCTAAGAATGTGGTGTTGATATTGATCTTTTCCGGCGGCAGTCCCGATACATTGGAAGCGACCATCAGCGCACCTGTCTGAGTTTGAGTGGGCGCCCATACCTCGCATCGGTCACTGCGCACATAAGCCGTGCAGTTTATAGGTTCCATCAGCGCATGGGCGACATAAGGGACGAAGTAGGTGGCTTCGATCTTTTTGCTCGCCTCACCAATCACTTTTTTTGCGTCGCCCGTGTTGACCACGGAGGCCATTGGTTTGTTCAGGTCCTCTAAGAGAGATTTCTCAATAAATTCATTATCCATCTCTGGAAGGACCCCCTTGTCCCACTTCACTTTAAGGGCATCCCGGCCTTTCAAAGCCGCATCGATAGACGACGCACAGACGGCGATCCCCTGAGGGATCTGGACAACCTTTTTCACCCCTTCGATCTGTTCCGCTGCTTTCTGATCGAACGAAAGGGGTTTTGCCCCATAAGCAGGTGGCCGTGCAACGACAGCATAATGTAAATCCTTAAGCGTAACATCAAGACCAAACACTGCCTTACCATTCACCTTTGCCGGTACATCTACACGGGGCATGGGTTTGCCGATATATCTGAACTCTTCCTCCTTCTTCAGCGGAGGGTCTTTTGGAACTTCCAGTTTGGCTGCTTTTAAGCAGAGTTTGCCGTAAGTGAGGGTCCGGCCGCTCTTTGCGTGTCTCACCGTATTCATGAAGGCCTTGCATTCTTCCTCGGGAACCTTCCAGGTCTCCGCTGCGGCTTTGATGAGCATTGCCCGACCGGCGGCACCTACTTTTCGCAAGGGTTCATAAAACCCTCTCACGCTTGCGCTCGCTACAGTAATTTGGGCAGGTAAGAGTGGATTTTTATATTCTGGCCTTGCTCCGCCCTGGCGGATCCGAATCTGTTTCCAGTCTGCTTCTAACTCATCTGCGATGATCATGGAATGCGCGGTCAGGACGCCCTGTCCCATCTCGGAATTGCCAATGAATATCGTGACCTTGTTGTCGGAGGTGATCTTAAACCATGCGTAGGGGCTGAAACTGTCCATTTCAGACGCATTGAGAAGCCGATGGCCAAAAGGGGTGGCAGACACTCCGATGGTTAAGCCAGCGGCTGCCAGGGAGCTCTTTAAAAAAGCACGTCTCGTGATCGATGTTCTCATGATTTCTTCACCTCCTTTCTCATCATCTGAACCGCGGTCCTGATGCCCCGTTTGATTCGCGGATAGGTTCCGCACCGGCAAATCACGTCATCCATCTTGGCGATGACCTGCTCCGCACTGGGAGTGGGCTTTTCTGAGAGGAGGGCTGCTACCTGCATGATCACCCCGGGCTGACAGTAGCCGCACTGAACAACCTGTTCCTTGATCCAGGCCTTTTTGACAGGGTGATTCTCCGGGAGCCCTTCGATGGTGGTGATCTTCTTTCGCTGGACCTCGCCAACGGTAATGGTGCAGGATCTCACTGCTTTTCCATCCACATGGACCGTACAGGCCCCGCATTCTCCGATCCCGCAACTGTACTTGGTGCCCTTGAGGTTGAGGTAATCCCTGAGAACCCAGAGCAAGGGCACATCTTTGGAAACATCCACCTGAAAGACCTTGCCATTGACATTCAGAGAAATCATAGTCCCCTCCTTTCTTCTATGGATTCACCGTAAACCCTCTAATGACCCGGATGAGGCTTATAATGGCAATAATCAAACATTTTGTCAAGAAAAAGTGTAACAGGGAGATCTGACCAGTGGATCAACTGGACAGATTCTATTGTTCCTTAGAAGACTTCAGCATCTGGGCCAACTCCTCACAAGTGAGAAGGTAGGCGAAGCCAAAACCTAAGTTCTTCAATGTGGCGAGGTGGAGTTCACGCCTTCGAGTAGCTGTCCCGTCGATCAGAAAGAAGACCCGGTAGTCTTTCATAAAGGCATCCCGGGCCGTGGTCTCGCAGCAAAGGTTGGTCATCACCCCTGAGATGATCAGGTCTCGAATCCCTCTGGACTGAAGAATCCTTTCCAGATCGGTCTGAAAGAAGGCGCTGTAACGCTTCTTGGGAAGGACCGTGTCTTTGGGTCCGATCCTGATTTCCGGAAGGAATTCCCAGTCTTCTGTCCCATCCATGATTAGCTCTCCCCACCAGTCTCGTAGAAGGCCGCCGTCTGAGACTGGGTCGGTATGGCCATGCTGGGTGAAGATGACAGGGATCTCTCTGCCCCGACAAAACCGGATCACCTCCAAGATATTCTCCAGAATAGGTAGAACGATGCGACGAAAATAGTTCTGCATATCGATGACGATCAGGGCCGCATGATCGGGGTCGACCCTCGCCTTTCTCTCGCGGTAGTGCTCCAATTCTATTAAGACGTCCTGGAGATCAAGTTTCATCCCCTCTTCCATTTCGGGTTATCAATGAGTAGGGGTTTTCCATTCCTTTCGACCAAGATTTTGGCAAATCCCGTCCTCTCGATATCGCCATAATTATGGCCTGCGTCTCCGGGGTAGACAGCAAAGAAGATAAAGGGCGTTGACCCGGTGTTGACCATACGGTGGCCCCAGTAGGGAGGGATGTAGGCCAAGATCCCGGGCCCCATATCAATGGACTCCAGATCTCCCTTCTCCGTTTGTATCAGGAGACAACCCTTGCCTTCCAGACCGAGATAGACCTCGGAGGTGTCGGGCCGTCTGTGGTAGTGACCCTTGGTCATGAAGTATTCATCGCCAACCTTGCCCGGACTGATCTTGGTGGTGGCCAGCTGGAGATGTCCATTTTCTTCGGGCAGCACCCTCTCACTGAAGGAATAGATGATCGGGTCCTCCTTCTCGAGAATTCGGAGTTCCGCATCTGTATCAAGAAACATGCCCCTCATGTCGCTCAGCTTTCGTATATTGGTTCGATCATGGGGGAGTAGTTCACCCGTTTTAAAATCGAGATGCATTGAAAAAGGTCTCATCATCCCTACCTCCGGTAAATACGAAATTTAAATATCGGGTGAAGCGCCCGTTCAGAACCAATCCGAAACAAATTCGAATGCTCAATGACCAGAATTCAAAGCATGTTTAGAACATTTGAATTGATGACCTGACAAAAACCGAAGAACGATCAGCCCATAGATCTGGGCAGCCTGGATCAGAGCCTCCACCTCTACCGACTCGTTCGTCGTATGGGATTGATCCGTTCCTCCGGGGCCCAGGATGAGCGTGGGAATGTGGAATTGGTTGACATAGAAGCGGCCGTCCGTGAATCCAGTGAATCCCTTCAGCTCCGGCCTCTCTCCTCGTATCTCTTCAATTGCATCCAGGGAGATGCGGACGATCTCTTCACCGGAGCCGCTCTCACAGGGTTCAGCAAAATCGATCTCCTCGATCTGATATTGGAATGAGGGGTCCTGGACTTGAAGCGAATCTAAAGATTCTTCGATTTCTCTCAGAACCCCCTCTCTCTCTTCGTTCGGCAGCATCCTCCGATCCAGTTCAATCTCACATCTCTCAGGAACGATATTGATCTTCGTCCCACCTTGAATCGTTCCGATGTTAAACGTCGGCCTTCCGACCAAGGGATGTTCCTTCTCCAGGGGAATGAAATTTATTTGGTCGATGGCCTTCATCATCTTCTCAATCGCATTGGTACCCAGGTGGGGTTTGGAACCGTGGGCCGATCTCCCGAGGGTGGAAATCCTCAGCCAGAGAGCTCCTTTCTCGGCGATCACCGGGTCGAGGCCTGTAGGTTCTCCCACAATGGCGGCATCGCCTTGAATCACTCGCCTCCGAGTCAAAAAACCCATGCCCTGATGACCGTGAGATTCCTCGTCGGAGACGAGATGGAGGATCACGGCGCCCCGATCAGCAGGGGCGTTCGAGCGATTGATCATGGAGATGGCGTGAAGAAAGGAGGCGATCCCACTCTTCATATCGGATGCACCCCTGCCATAGATCCTTCCCTTTTCCAGCCTTCCCTGGAAGGGAGGGTACTTCCATTGACCCGGATCGCCGGCAGGGACGACATCGACATGGCCATTGAAGATGAGCTTTCGACCTCCTCTTCCCCATCTCTTTTCAGCAACGATGTTCCATCTCCCCTTTGGAGAGAGGAGGGTTTTAATGCTGAAGCCCATCTTTGAGAGAATAGGTTTTAAAAAGAGGAAGGCCCTCTTCTCATTGCCCGGCGGGTTTTCCGTCGGTATTCGGATCAGCTGGGTGGTCAGGTCGATCAGCTCCCTTTTCCGAACGAGACGATCGAGATTCATTCTTTGGCTCCTTCAAATTTTATGTTACAAAGAAAAGAGGTAGAAGGCAACCTAAAAATCGTTGCATTCTTCTTAAAGCATGGTATAAATAGAACATGACCATAGAGTGGGAGGCGACCGTCTGAAGACGATTTCTCTCTCTTTTTTTATTCTGATCTTATTGATCCGATCGGCCTTTGCCTGGGGTGGAGAGGTTTATAAGTGGGTTGATGAAAGAGGCACGGTCCATTTTGACGAAGACCCATACAAAGTTCCGGAGATGTTTAGGGACAGGGTCGAAAGAATCGTCGTTCCGGATGCGTTGGATGAGCCCATGAAACCTCTGGAAGAAACCCCTCCTCCTTCTGTGGCCGAGGCTGAGAGACCGAGGGTCTCGCCATCCCCTCCTCCTTCCGGGTTTGTCCCATTTGATAAGTTCAAACACATCACAGAGGGCATGAGCGAAGCCGAGGTCTTGAGCCGTCTTGGCCCTCCGACTCAGGAAGTGAGAGACGAAGCAGAGGTCAAGGGCTATTACACTCCAGGGTCGATGGTGAAGAGGGAAGTGGTGATCAAGAGGTACTATTACATCGGGGATCCTGACCTTGGGGAGAGGACCACCGTCATCCATTTTAAGAATGGAGTGGTCACCAAGATCGAGAGGATCTTCCCTCCCACCTGGTAGTAACCCCTTGATGGGGGATGGAAGCTTCACGGATGGTTCTGAATAAGAAGATTCGCCAGTTCTTCCTTCCATCTCTCACCCCCGCATTCCTGGTGAGGGCCCTTGCGGTTGCCCTTGCGGCCTACCTATTTTTTGGATATCTCTGCACCCCCCTCCTCATCCATGGCCAGAGCATGGAGCCCGCCTATCGAAACGGGGGATTCAACTTCTGCTGGAGGGGGCGATATCTTTTTTCAAACCCAAAAAGGTACGAGGTGGTAGCCGTACGTTTTGCCGGAGAAAAGGTGATGCTCCTCAAGCGTGTGGTCGCATTGGAGGGCGAATGGGTGGAATTTCGTGACGGCAAGCTTTTTGTCAATGGAAGGGAGATCGACGAGCCTTATGTCCGTTACCCATGTCACTGGAACCTTCCGCCTCGCCGGGTGGAAAGGGATTGCGTCTATGTGGTGGGCGATAATCGGAACATGGCCATTGAAAATCATCTCCTCGGACAGGTCTCCATCAGACGCATTGCAGGGGTGCCTTTATGGTGAAGTTTCGATCGATCATCATCGGGGTATTGGTTGTGGCCGTCGGGATAGGGATGGTTCTCTACCTCTCTCCGAGTGAAGAGAAGAAGATAAAGAAGCAATTTCGTCTGCTGGCGGAATGGGTATCCAAAGAGCCTGGCGAGACCCCTGTGACCATGGCCCATAAGGCCAAGAGCATCGGGACGCTATTCGATCAGACCTGCGAGTTTAAGATCCCTGCCTATTCATTTTCAGGAAGTTACACGCCAGAAGAGATCTCCGGCTATGCCACCCAGGGCAGGCTATCGTTTTCACAACTCGATTTGAGATTTTATGATCTCCAGATCGTCTTTCCGGAGAAGGAGATCGCCAGAGTAACCTTCACGGCTCGACTGACCGGGAAACTGGCTGTGGGAGAGTCGGTCAATGAGGCCCACGAAGTTGAATCGATCTTAAAGAAGATCGAAAAGAGATGGCTCTTCAGCCAATTTGAAGCGGTCGAGGTCTTGAAAAAGTAGAGGGACTCTCATCCCCTGGGAGTGATTCAGAGATTCCCTTCGATCACGCTGGCGATATGCCGGACCATCTGGCGATAGACCTCTACAAAGATCTCACGAGAGAGGAAGTAGCGGGGATTTTCATCGTAGAAAGAGGCGACCAGCTTCTCGGCAGCCCGATCGATATCTCGGGTGCTGCGGTAAGCTTCCTCCATACGACGACGGAGCTGTTTTGCCCTCTCGATCGTCTTCGGGATGAATTCTTTGGCCTCCTCTCCCGTGACATACCCGTAGTGATCAGCACAGTAATATTCCACTTCAAGAGGTTTAAGCCTCTCGAGACTCTGTTGATACTTGGTGTAGTTGGAATTTCCTGAAGTCACGATCGTCTGATCGAAGGGAATCCCTCCTCCGTCACTTGGGAAGAGGACCTTCCATTCGGGCAGATAGGTTGTAATGGAGCAGGACGAATGTCCCGGGGTCTCGAGGATATGGGCCTCGATCCCTCCGAGATCGAGCCGATCTCCATCACGGAGGGCCCCTCCCATCACGTCATCTCGCCAGTCTAAGTCGTAGAGGGAATAGACCTCCCCTCTTCCCATCCGTTTTGCCACCATTCGACTGAACTCGTTGATCGTGCTGATCGCCTTCTCCATCCGAAGGATCTCCCACCCCCTTTGGGAGGCGTAAACTTCGATCTCGGGATGGCGGCGCTTGAAGAAAGGGACGATCCCTACGTGATCAAAGTGGGCGTGGAGGATGAGCAGTTTAGAAATTCGCTGCTCATCGATGCCGAATTCCTTGAACTGTTGGAGTACGTCCGTCACAATGTAACTCATCCCTCCACTGATGAGCGTCGATCCATCCTTTCCTTCAAAGAGATAGACACCGGACTCCTCACAGCCCAAAAACCAGAGTTGATCCCGAACCCTTCCCGGTTTTCGAATTCTCACGAGCCTCTCCTCCTTTATCCCCTGGGCACCGCGCATCAGCCGGTTCCACAAACTTTAAATTTATAACATTTTTGAACCAAAAATGTAAGGATGAAGAAAAAAATGGTAATATCTTACTCTCTTGGGACGCCGAGGAGAAATTCAATACCCTCCATAATTTCCTGTTGACTTATCCAAACTCAGCCATTAGACTGTTATTAAGATTCAGACCCTCAGGGCAATCGATTGAAAAAGGAGTTCCTATGAAGAAGAGGATACCAGAGGATGTTCTAAAAGAGATTTTCCAAAAGAGACTGGAGAGGAGGGACATGAGCCAGGATCTCTATCAAAGGCTCAGGAAGATGATCCTGTCCGGTAAATTAAAGGATGGGCAGAGGTTGGTCCAAGAGCCCCTTGCCCGTCAGTTCGATGTGAGCAGACAGACTGTCCGGAATGCCTTCGCTCAATTGAAGAAGGATAAGTTGATTAAGATCCACTTCAGGAAAGGGGTATTTGTCTCTTATAAGCCTTGAGCCCCGGATGCGGGACCGTCCATCTCTCTGTATCCCTTGAAAAGGGGGCGGCCGAAATGGCTTCCCCTTCGATTTTCTGGTGGTGTCTGCTGGACGATGTCAGAACCTTTTTTGAGCAAAATCCAGAGAATTTTGCCGATTGACCCGCCCAGCGTTTTCGCCCGCCTCCGCTTCGCTACGGCGAGCAAAACAGAAAAATTTTCTTAACATTTTTTTAACCGTCCGCCCACAAAATTTTTTTCAATTAAGGAAACGAAAATTTTTCTGTTTTGCCTTTCTGCTTGCCCCGTAGCGAGCTTTGCTCTGCTACTGGGGCTGACGCAGGAATTGCGGAAACGCTTTCCCACCCCATTCCGCCTTCGGCGGAAAGCAAGCGGGCAAAAATTCCTGGTGGGGATGACACTCAGACCCCCTTCCTTTTTGCCCGCCCGCTGGAAACCTCCAGCGATTTTTTCGGGTGGCGGCGGCCTCAAATTGGGTGGTGGGTGGGGTTAGTTTTTTAATAAGGTCTGGTTCCTCTACAATACGGAAACCTTGAACACCCATAAAATTTACCATATCTTCCTTTTCTCAAAATCATCTTTGAACTACATCTAGGACAAATCTTATCACCAGCAATTATCGTAGCAGTTTCAGTTTTTCTTTCAATCTTTCTCGTTGAAACATGTCCTTTACAAAATTTACAAAATCTTCCGTAGCCGGTTATCAATGAAGTATCCCTAAAATCGTTAGCATCCCTTATTTCTTTACATTTTGGGCATTCCTTCATTTCGCCGTTTTGTAGCCCCTCAATAGTTTGGTGTATATGGCTTATTAAATTATTTCTGCTAACGCCACCTTTAATTAAGTTCTCAATTCTTTCGTTCAGCGTTTTAATCGGATCGTTTCCGATATTAAATTTATTTATCCGTAAAAATCTATAGCCGTAGCCCTCTAACACTTTCTCGCGATAAATATCTTCACCTGTATAATAATCTTGATAATTAAATTCGTTTATTTCATCAATTTCCTGAAAATGTTCTCTAAAACCATCATATTCAATTATGATTTTATGTTCTCTGTGGGTTTCGTCTTTATAAACCAGCAAAAAGTCAACTTTGTAATTGGGGTGGTTATAAGTTTTGTACAATTGTTTCAGGTATTTTCCAAGTTCAAATTGCGGGATAAATTCAATATTGTCTTTGTTCTTTTTCCAAAATTCGGTTTGGTAAAACCAATTCATTACTTCTGGTTCCATCTTTGACCTTTCGTCAACTTCACTCACGCTTCGCTCTTTTTTTGCTTCATTCAATATGAAAAAGTAGTGCCTTAACGCTTCGCCAATCGAGCCGGAATATTTTTCGATTGGCTTACTTAAAACGAAATGCATACATTCTTTCGCACGGCTTAAGCCAACATTTAATCGTTGGACCTTTATTTTTCCGTCTTCCTCTATATCCACATCGTTCAAATTCTTGATGAATACACCCCAAAGATGATCGTCTTCTTCGGTTGCAACCATGGAATAGAAAATAATATCTCTTTCTTCGCCCTGACACGTATCAAATGTCATTATCTTTAATTTAAGTTTATCGTAGAAATAATCTTTTTCGGGCAACTTGTTAATTTTTTCAACCAAAATTTTCTGCTGGTTGGTATGAGGTGTAATTATTCCTACGCTTTGATTGCTGTCAATATTTTTTAATTTTTTCAATTCAGAAATAATAAATTCAGCTTCAAGAGTATTGGTATTTTGTAATAGTTCTTTTTTGCCGTCATGTTTTATAAAAGAGAATTTTAATACCTCATCAATAGCTTTGCCCCTAATTTTCATCACCTGTAAGCTGTCTTGATAAAAATATTTATTTGAATAAGAAATGATTTCTTTATAACCTCTGAAATATTTTAATAATTGGGTATTGTAATTACTGATAAATTCAAAAAACTCAAGAATAGAAGTTTTTATATTAAATTTATTTAATTTAACCAACTTAGTAGGTTCTTTGGAAATATTTTTGATGAAGCAATCCCTAAGATTATTTAGATATTCTCGATTTGTGTCTGTTCTGGCTTGTGCAGATTTTACATTACTAAACTGCTTTTTGTCTCCGAGAATCAAAACCTTTTTGGCCCTTAATAAAGCCGGAAATGCTTGGGCAATGCTGACTTGAGAGGCCTCGTCAATTATTACTAAATCAAATATTTCGGGTTCAAGAGGGATATATTCAGCGTAATCTCTTATACCTGCCAAAATACAAGGAAATGCTTCTTTTAATTTCAGAAACTCATCTTTTGGGAATCGTTGTTTTGCTCGAATAATATCTCTTAATACTCTCGCCGTTGCCTTGTTGTTTTCATAAAAATCAATCAATCTTCCATCAAGAAGAAAAGTCATCTGAGCCGTTACTAAATCCTCAATATTTTTCTTTTGGTCAGCGTAGTTAAGTGCTGGTATGTTCTTAAAATCTTTTTCAATTTTCTGCTTCAAATTTATGTATCTTATTAACCTATCAAAATCAAGGTTTGATATTTTTATAAGTTCATTTTCACACAATGTTTTGAAAGAAGATAAATCAATTTTTAGTTTTTTATTCGTTTTTGAATATTTTCCCAAATTAGTGTTTAGAAATTTCAGGTCGTCGCCTAGTTTTTGTAAATCGTTTAATGATGTTAAAATCTTCTCGTCTTTTATCGCCTCGTGAACAAAATTGAGATAATCAAAATTGATTTTATATTTTTCATCAAGCTTATTTTTTATTTCATTCGAAAAGCTAAAAATATTAAAAGTATTTTTTAGTTCTACTAAATTCTTGTGGGGTTCCAAAGATGATGATAGGTTAAAATGCTTTTTAAATTCTCTGTCTAATTCCTTAATTTTCTCTCTTTTGAACCGATAACCAAAAAGCCAATTTCTCTCTTTTTCGTAGCTATCAATAAATTTTTTTAAAATTTCAAGGTCGTTATCGCCGAAATTCTCAAATTTTAATATTGAAAACAAACCAGTGCTATAGACCTCTTTTAATTTAGACACCGAAGCAGAAAGGAAATTTAACAGCCATAAATATTTTTGGAAATTGGAAATATTTTTAAATTCATCAAGACGAAAATTTAATAATTCAAAAAATCGAGATTCGTTCTCTTTTTGGCTTAAATTAACAACCAACTTATCTTTTAGCGACAAAAATATTTTTCTGAATTCTTCAAGTTCGATTGCTGATTCTGGCTGATCTAAAACTTCATCAATATCAACCGGAAATCCCTTGTTTTGATAATAAGATTCTAAATCAAAAAGCTCGTGAATTTCTTTCAGATCAATTTCTTCATAAGCTAAAATTTCCGCTTCTAAATCTTCTTTCAGTGTATTTTCAAGTTTTCCGATGTTGCTTTCAAGAGTGTCATAATCCTTTTTTATAGCCCTGAAATGGGTTTTAATATTTTCTATGGCACTGCTTGCTAAAATTTGGCTATATGTACTTCCTGTTTTACCAAGTCGCAAAATTGGATTTTGAAATTTTTTATCATATCTTACCTTATTCATTGTTTCCGTTATTTTGTCCTCCACAACATCAAGAGCTTCCTTTTTATCAGAAAGGACAAGCACGGATTGATTTTTTAGTATTGAATCAAAAGCAATTGCGGTAATTGTGTGGCTTTTTCCTGTTCCGGGGGGGCCTTCAACAATAATATATTTACAACCATCACTTCTTATTGCTGACAAAATCTGGAGTTGTTCACTATTCAATGGGATTGGACTCCTAAAGACAAGACGATCGCTTGTTTTAGTATTATCCCATTCTTCCTCAATAGTTGGATTAAATGGGATGGGATCCTTATGAATAAAATCATCAATTAATTTATTAAAGGCGTCCGCTAAAACATTATTTTCGGAAGCAAGCAATTTTAATATTTCTTCGTAATCATTAACCAACGCCTCATCTGATTTATCAAACAAAGCAACATAACAAGTATTTGACGCTCTTACTAAAAAGCTCTTGGCAGTCTGCGGTTCTGATTTATTTATGTCAATACTTTTGTCCAGTTCAAAGAAGTTAGTAATCTCACTTAGAATTTCATTTACTAATTTTTGAAAATCGTTTTGATGTTGTGCAAGATAAATAATTCTTTCCGTAATGGTTTTTAAATTTCCCTTTTTATCTTTTTCTTGATTGTATTCTTGAGTAATATATTCAAGCGCCTTTTTATTGATATAAACTTGAGAGTCAAATTTAATAGTTAATTTATCGTTTTGTTTTTCAACGGAAAAAGGAATGTAGAAAATCGGATATTTTGCTTTATTGAAAGTAATATCGCAGAAGTATAAGTAAAATTCTTGTTTATCAAGTATGGTTCTGTTCCTTTCCATCTCATAAATTTCCGCGAACAGATCGCCCACTTGAAAGCTTTCAAAAAAGGAGGAAATGTTTGATTTAATATCTTGGATTTCAAAAACATCTTTTAATTGTTTGGAAATATCAACTTTTTCCTTTGATAAAAGAAATTTTAAGATTTCAGAAATTTTATTTTCCAGCAACAAAGATAAAACAGAAGTCAGCTCTTCTTCCATCAAATAAATATTGTTTTCATCACCAAGATTTAGATTTTCTAAAGGTTTTTCCAAGTTGCTAATAAACGGCAAAACAATATCGGCTTTTATTATTTTAGCTACGGCCTCCAGAGAAACACTTAACGCTTGATCGTATTCTTTTTTGTACGAAGCGGCAGATTTCTCAATTTCTTCTGCAATTTGCTCAAGTATCCTCGCAATTTGTTTATTGTTTATTTTTTCAGATTGCAGTTTTACTAAATCAAGAAGATTTTTCGGTATGTTTGTGCGATAAACACTCTTTTGAATTGTATTGAGAACATTTTTATCAAAAGCATGATTTATAGCTTTCCATACAAGGTTATTAAAAGACGGGTATTTATTAAGATTTAAGCCGACGAGTAAATTATTGTTGTTCCTAAACGAAACACTTCTTTTTGGATTTCTTCTTTTATGAAAATCTGTTTCCAAAAAGTCCATAAAATACTTGGCAACTTCTTTGATAAATACCAAGCTATTTTTATTTTCAGTTTTTTCTTTGGTCGTTGAAGACATAAATCTACCTTATTAAATCATCTAAACTAATGCCAAGAGCTTTGGCGATTTTGTGTGCAGTGTCCATCGTAGGGCTTTTAATCGCCCCTGACTCAATCTTAATTATCGTATTATGGGAAATATCAGCCAGTTTGGACAATCTGTCTTGCGACAAACCTCGCTGTTTTCGCAACTTTTTAATATTTTTCGCTATCGTTAATTTTTCGTTCGACATTATGGTATGATAGTATTAGTATTAAAATACAATTATCATTCTATAGGTAAATGGTTATCATTAACACTATAATACAAAATATAATCGTTTTGGTCAACAAAAATCATCGAGGGAGTTTCTTTTTGTCGCCCGCGCACGGGAGGGTTGGGGCAAGGGCGACTATTCTTTCTTTTCGTATTTCGGCCCCGCCGCCGCCACCCGAAAAAATCGCTGGGGGTTTCCAGCAGGCGGGCAAAAAGGAAGGGGGCTGAGTGTCATCCCCACCAGGAATTTTTGCCCGCCCCGTCTGGGGTGGGAAAGCGTTTCCCCAATTCCTGCGTCAGCAGGAAGGCAAAACAGAAAAATTTTAGTTTCCTTAAT
>JACAEX010000090.1 GCA_013388635.1 Syntrophaceae bacterium
TTAGACTATATCCCTCAAAACAAGCTTTGTGGAAATGCCGTCATTGTGGAAAGCATGGAAAAGTCTTACGACTTTACCACACTTCCCACAATGACTTGGATTCCGCTTCACGGAACCCCCATTCCCACAAAGCCGACGACGAACTTCTAAAATTGCTTAAACCGATCGAAAAACCAAGGTGTGCACTTTTAAACTTTAAATCCATAAAAACGGTGCACTTTTAATTCTTAAATGACACATTCCGATAAAAGAGTTGCCATCGTACTCTTTTTATAGTATATAGGCATGACAAAAAAGAAAGGGGGATTGTCGAAAATGGAAATTGAGGGCTATTTTTTACCGGACGATCTTTACTACCACAAGGAACATTTCTGGGCCAGGGTCGAGGGAGGGAAGGTGACGGTCGGGACAACCGATTTTGCTCAAAAATTGGCAGGTCAGATCGTTTACGTCGAGTTGCCTCCGGTCGGGAAGGCGGTTGAGCAGGGAAAGCCCTGTGGTTCCATGGAGTCCGGCAAATGGGTCGGGAGGATCTATGCTCCGATCTCGGGAAAGGTGGAGTCCTCTAATCAGGAACTTGAAGATTCTCCAGAATTGATCAATGAAAGCCCCTATGAAAAGGGATGGATGTTTAAGATCAGTCCTTCCAATCTCCAGGAAGAGCTGAAGAACTTGATGCAGGGTAAGAGCGTTGAGGAGTTCATCAGATCGGAGATCGTAAGGGTTAAAAAAACGAAGGAGTAGGGTCCGCGTTTGACATTGCTCAGAAAATAAAGTCTCCGGGCTAAGGTTAAGGTAAAGATGGCGGTTTCGTCTATGGGTCAGGGCAATGGGTTTTAAGTTATTAGCCATAACCTTTGCCTTTTCACCAAACGGGTTTCGTAACCCTATCCTTAACCTAAAAACAATTTTCATGGTTCGAGGGTGATGATACCGTCACCTAAAATTTATTTGGGCCCCGACATTTAAATCTTCTCATAGGACTATGGACAAACACCTCATCTTCTATGCGATGTTCATCCCCACCGTCCTCCTCTTTTTCTGGGGGATGTGGTTCCGCATCAGCCTTTACCTCCAGGGGACCTTGCAGGGGGCAGAGCGCGCTCCGGCCGGGAGAAAGTTAAATATTCTTCTAAAGAGAGGATGGAGGGCTTTCTGGATTGACCCCTTCTGGTATCTCAAGGTCCTGATCGGGGACGTCATCTTCCACAGGAAGCTCTTCGGCCAATCCTTTTTCCGCTGGCTCAGCCATACCCTTCTGGTCTTCGGTTTTGTTGCCACGTTTGTCGTGGACATGATCAAAGGGTTTACCACAGGTTACCTGGTGGAGTGGAGTCGGACCATTCCCGCGCTCTCCTTTGCACATGCGTTTGAAACAGGATCGCTCCGGCCTTTCCTCGATTTCTTCCTTGAGTTCTTCAGCTTCCTCATCCTGATCGGTTGTGTCCTGGCCATGGTTCGGCGATTCGTTCTTCGACCAAGCCAGTTGAGGACAGAGGAGGAAGACATCACCACCCTGATCTTCATCCTCTTTTTGGAACTCTCCGGCTTCTTCATCGAAGGATACCGGATTGCCCATCCTGAAGTGGTGGCTGGCCGGGTCTATCTGGCCAATTTCACGCCGGAAAGCGCTAATAACTGGCTCTCCTTCGGAGGATATTTTCTCTCCCTTTTCTTGAGGGAGATTAAGATTGACGCCGATTTTCTGTGGTATTTTCACGTCGTGCCCAGCCTCATCTGGTTCATATACATCCCCCATTCAAAGCTTCTCCATATCTTCACCTCTTCGGTCACGGTCATTGCTGACAGATCAAAGCATAAATAATCAATTATATCAATGACCGATGATCGGTACAAAAGTTCTCCTTGACAAAAATTTTCTTGGGTGGTAATCAATGTTACAAAAATCACAAACAATTCGCCTTTCCTTTAGGAGTGGGTTGCGGCGCCAGCAACCAGAGTGAAACTCCCCGTCCACAGGACAGTGGTCCACAGGACGGTGCTTCCCGCGAAAAGGATAATTTTAGTCTGTCCCTTGGCTCTGGGTTAAAGGCAGGGTTAAAAGGGAGTTCCCGGTCGAGCACAGAGGGCTCAGACCAGAACCAAAGTGTGGCCTCCAGAGATGGAGGAACTAAGAAGGAGGGGGATTCTTATGACGATTAGCAAGTGGATGACAGCAGGGACGGTCCTAAAGATGATGGCCATGCATTACCCGGATAAGCAAGGCGCTGCTGACAAATTTCGCAGGATGACATTTAAAGAGTGGAACGAGAGGAGCTGCAGACTGGCCAATGCGCTGGATAAGATGGGGGTGAAAAAGGGAGATCGGTTTGCGATATTAGCTTATAACTGTGTGGAATGGCTGGAGATTTATGCGGCGTCGGCAAAGGGCGGGCAGATCACGGTTCCAATCATGTTTCGGCTCGCACCTCCTGAGATGGAATATGTGGTCAATCATGCGGGATGCAAGGCCTTTTTCGTGGCAAAGGAGTTCGTGCCACTGGTCAATTCGCTCCGGAGCAAGTTTCCTAACATCCCGGCTGAAAACTATGTCTACTGGGGCGATGATCAGACACCTGAGGGTTATCAGTCCTACGAATCACTGATCGCCAGCGCCTCACCTGAAGAGCCGGATGTGATCGTCGATGCAGAGGACATCTGGAACCTGATGTACACCTCTGGAACCACGGGCAAACCCAAAGGGGTGGTCAGAACCCACGAGAGCAACGTCTCTCAGTACATCCTGAATGCGATCAATATGGGCCTGAGGCCCGATGATTGCGTGATGCTGGTCATGCCCATGTGCCATATCAATTCGATTTTCTATTCTTTTACTTATACCTATGTCAGCGCAAGGGTTTTTGTCTACAATATGATCAGCTTCGATCCACTGGATCTGCTCAAGACGATCGAGAAGGAGAGGATCACGTTCACCTCCCTCGTGCCCACTCATTATATCATGATGTTAGCTTTACCCGATGACGTGAAGAAGAGCATCGATGTCAGTTCGATCCGGCAACTCCTGATCTCCTCTGCACCTGCACGGAAAGACACGAAGTTGGCGATCATGGACTATTTCAAGAATGCCGAACTCTGGGAGGCCTATGGTTCGACCGAAGCAGGGCTCGTGACACTGCTCAGGCCCGAAGAGCAGTTCAAGAAACTCGGTTCTATCGGAAGGGAGATATGGGGGACAGACCGGATCAAGATCTTAGATGAGAATGGCAATGAGGTTCCGAGGGGCCAGGTCGGAGAACTCTATGCGAGGACACCCCACATGTTCAAGGAGTACTGGAAGGATCCGGAGAAGACAAAATCGGCTTTCAGAGGGGAATGGTTCTCAGCAGGGGATATGGCCTACCAGGATGAGGACGGATACTTTGTCCTGGTGGATCGAAAGGCGAATATGATTATCACCGGAGGGGAGAACGTCTTTCCTTCCGAGGTCGAGAATGTTTTAGGATCCCACCCGGCAGTCAAGTATGTGGCTGTGATCGGCGTCCCTCATGAAAAATGGGGAGAGGCGGTCAAGGCCGTGGTCACCCTCCACCAGGGAAAGACGGTGACCGAGAAGGAGCTGATCGACTATTGCAGGGGGAAGATAGCGGGATATAAGATCCCGAAGTCGGTCGACTTTATCAAGGATGAAGAGATGCCCATGACGCCTACCGGAAAGATCCTGCATCGCATTTTGAGGGAGAGATACGGGAAATGGAGCGATGTGAGGTAGCATTTCTTTCCGGAAAATAATGGTGAAGGCCCAAAGGTGACTTTCCTTGGGCCTTTTTTATAATTTCCCCTTGCAAAGTCATTTAAGATAGGCTATCTTAGAATTCGCCAAGGGTTCCTCAGAAAACCCTTGGTTTCATTTTGTTGGCCTTCTTGCTTTTAGACGTAGGTTAAGAGGAACGCCCGATGTTGAGAAGTTTAAAATGGAGATTTGTTCTTTATGTGGCGATTATCCTGTTTGCCATTCTTCTCCTTTTGCCAATGTTCCTACCTGGATTGCCCTCCTGGTACTATAGCATCATACCCACCGAGAGGATTCATTTAGGTCTCGATTTACAGGGAGGCATGCACCTGATCCTTGAGGTGGAGGCTGAGAAGGCGGTTGAGAGTTATGTCGAAAGGATTAAGAACAATCTCAGGGACGACCTGAGGGATAAGGGAATCCCCTTCGGAAAATTGGAAAGGGAGAAGAGCGATCGGATCGTCCTGGAGGTTTCTGGCGAGAAGGAGAGATGGGAAAAGATACTGACCCAGCGTTACGGCATGATGCAGGAACTCTCCTCGACTCCGCTGGAGAAGGGGATCTGGAGGGTCTCTCTCGTCCTGGACAGCAGGCAGGCAGATCAGATCAAGAGGAATGCCATTGACCAGGCCCTGGAGACGATCCGGAATCGCATCGATCAATTCGGGGTGGCCGAACCCGAGATTACGCTCCACGGGACGGATCGGATTCTGATCCAGCTTCCTGGGATCAAGGATCCGCAGAGGGCAATGAATCTGATCGGCCGGACAGCCCTGCTCGAATTCAAACTGGTCGACGAAGAGGGGAATCTCGAAGAGGCATTAAAAGGAAATGTACCGGAAGGGGACATCATTCTCTATCAGCGCTCTGTCGACCCCAAGACAGGGGGCGTGAAGAAGATCCCTTACCTGTTGAAGGAAAAGACGTTGATGACCGGTGAGGTTTTGAAGGATGCCCGGGTCGCCATCGATTCACAGTTTCATGAACCTTATGTGGCTTTAGAGTTCGACGATATCGGAGCCAAACTCTTTGAGCAGATCACGGGTGCAAATGTGAAGAAGCGGCTGGCCATCATTCTGGATGATAACGTCTATTCGGCGCCGGTGATTCAGGAGCGGATCGCCGGAGGCAGAGCCCAGATCACCGGCCGTTTCGATATGAAAGAGGCGAGCGATTTGGCCATCGTTCTCAGGGCCGGTGCCCTGCCTGCTCCTGTCAAGATCATAGAGGAGCGAACCGTGGGCCCCTCTCTCGGACAGGACTCGATCCACAAAGGGATCATCTCCATTTTGATCAGTGCCATTTTTGTCGTGCTGTTTATGACCTTCTATTATAGGGTGTCTGGAATGATTGCGGACTTCGCCCTTATCTTAAATATTGTGCTGGTTCTGGCAGCCCTGGCTCTATTTCGAGCGACGCTCACCCTCCCGGGCATCGCGGGCCTGGTTCTCTCAATTGGAATGGCGGTCGATGCCAACATCCTCATCCACGAGAGGATCAAAGAAGAGCTCCGGTGGGGGAAGACGGTTCGAGCGGCGATCGACCAGGGCTATCATCGAGCCTTTGTGACCATTATCGATTCCAACCTGACGACCCTGATCGCAGGAGTCCTTCTCTACCAGTTCGGGACGGGTCCGGTCAGGGGGTTTGCGGTCACCTTGTGCATCGGAATCTTGGCCAATATCTTCACGGCCGTTTACATCACGAGATGGATGTTCGATTTTCTAACGCTCAAAATGAGGGTGAAAGAGTTGAGCATTTAACCGTTGGGGACCCCCTTTTATGGAACTGATCAAGCCAGGAACGAATTACGACTTCATCGGAAAGAAGAAATTTACGATCTGGGTCTCCACGGTTGCCATTCTTCTCAGCCTCGGTTCGATCTTTTTCCATGGTGGGCTGAGGTACGGGGTTGACTTCGCAGGCGGCATCCTGACCCAGGTCCGATTCTTGAAGGCGGTCGATATCTCTGAGGTCCGAAGCGCCCTGGAGACCGCAGGGCTTAAGGATGCCATGGTCCAGAAATTCGGGGAGGAGAATGAGTTCTTGATCCGGATCGAAAAGAGCTCCGAAAACCTGGAGGAGATATCGAAGGCGATTCAGGCCTCCCTGCAGGAACAATTCAAAGGCAAACCGCTGGAGATCCGGAGAGTGGAGGTGGTGGGCCCGAAGATCGGAAAGGATTTGAAGAGGAAGGCCCTCTGGGCAGTGGGGCTCTCCTTTCTCGGGATTCTGATCTATGTCGCATGGAGGTTTAAGCAGGTGGCCTATGGTCTCGGCGGGATCGTAGCGCTGATCCACGATGTCATCGTGACCTACGGGGCCCTCTCCATTACGAATCGGGAATATTCGTTGACAGTTTTAGCGGTCATCCTGACGATCATCGGTTTTTCGATCAACGATACCATTGTCATCTTTGACCGGGTCAGAGAAAATATCAAGAAGATGAGAAAGGATGATCTTGAGACGGTTTTCAATGTCAGCATCAACGAGACCCTCGGAAGAACCATTCTCACTTCAGGCACCGTCATGATAGTGGTTCTGATCCTCTTCTTCTTCGGAGGTCCGGTGATCCACGATTTTGCCTTTACGCTCATTGTGGGACTGATCTCTGGAACTTACTCCACCATCTATGTAGCGAGCCCGGTGGTTCTTTTCTGGGAGAGACATATCTCCAGTCGAAAAAAGCGATAGGGCGCCATTGACAGAGGTCTCGACCATATATTAGATTTAAAGGAGCCTTTAATAATTCCAAATTCGTCACTCCCGCCCCATATTAAGTACGGGATAAACTCCGGCGGGAGTTCAGTATTATTAGCGACTTCTGGATTCCTGCTTTCGCAGGAATGACATTTTTAGAGGTAGCCTTAAAGCTTAGGGTGATTGAATGAAGACATATCAAGCTAAGAAGGAAGAGGTAGATCGCCAGTGGTATCTGGTGGATGCAGAGGGGAAGGTTCTCGGCCGGGTGGCCAGCGAGCTGGCAAAGATATTGAGAGGAAAGAATAAACCTGCTTACGCGCCCCATGTCGATACCGGTGATTTTGTCGTGGTGGTCAATGCGGAGAAGGTGGTTTTGACCGGTAAGAAGATGAAGGATAAGATCTACTACCATCATACCGGTTATCCCGGCGGGATTAAGGAGATGAGCGCTGAAAAGCTCCTGTCGAAAAAGCCAGCAGAGATGCTCAGGATGGCGGTCAAGGGCATGCTTCCCAAAAACAGTTTGGGCCGACAGATGCTTCGGAAGCTGAAGGTCTATGCGGGGCCCAATCACCCTCATGAAGCCCAGAAACCCGTTCCGATTCGGATCTGAGGTTGGTGAATGAATAAAACCATAAGGACGTAATGAACCGAATTCTTTTTCGAACTGTTCCGTATCGTTCGAGTAATTCGTAATAAGGAGAGAAGACGTGGCAGAACCGATTTATGCTACAGGGAAACGAAAGACATCGATCGCAAGGGTCTGGCTTAGACCCGGGGAAGGGAAGTTTACGGTTAACGATCGATCGTTGAGAGAATATTTCGGGAGGGAAACGAACGAGATCGTCGTTCTCCAGCCCTTTGATCTGACCGGAACCCGGAATCAGTTCGACGTGGACGTCAATGTCCGGGGAGGCGGGATATTGGGCCAGACCATTGCCATCCGTCACGGGATCTCAAAAGCCCTTCTTCAGCACAATGCCGATTTCAAAGAGGCCCTGAAAAAGGCGGGCTTCTTGACCCGTGATTCGAGAATTAAAGAGAGAAAGAAATACGGAAGAAGGGGGGCGAGACGCAGGCCCCAGTACTCAAAAAGATAAATTCCATTTCCGTCGAGGGGAGGTCCTGGACCTCCCTTTTTTGTCTCCGATGTCGTCCAGGCTTAGTTTGCTTCCCTCGCCTCTGCCGGGTTCTTAATTCCCACATTCTTTTCAGCCTCTTGACAATATACAAAGATTGTATGTATATTATCACTGAATTGAGGGCTTCGGCTTCCTTGAAGGGGAAGTGCTGGGAGTCGTTCAATTCGGTTCATCATTGTTTGGAGGTGGAGGATGAAGTCGAGCACGGTCAACATCTCTTTTAACGAAGATCTTTTAAAGCGGATAGACCAGGTGGCAAGAGAGGAGTCGCGATCACGTTCTGAACTGATCCGGGAGGCAGCGCGAGGCTACATCGACCGAAAGCGCCGGTGGAAGCAAATATTCCATTTAGGAAAGATGAAGGTTACCAAACAGGGGCTTACGGAATCCGATATAGAGACTGAAGTCGCTGCCTACCGCAGAGAGAAGAAGGGATAGGTGCTCAGAGTTGTTTTGGATACGAATATACTGATCTCAGCCATCCTTTTCGGAGGCAAACCCAGACAGGTTCTCGAGAAAGCCATCCGCGGAGAAATCCAGCTCTGTATCTCAGAGCCAATTTTGGATGAGTTGAGGGGGGTGTTGGGAAGGGCAAAGTTTGACTATCCCCTTGAGGCCATCCAGGTCATTCTTGCGGAACTTCTTGCTATTTCAGATTTTGTGAACCCCTCGAAAAGGATTCCTCTTGTCTTCGAGGACCCGGAGGATAATAGAATTCTGGAATGTGCAGTGGAGGCTGGAGCGAACTACATCATCACCGGGGACATCCATCTGTTGAAGTTGGGAAGGTACGAGAATATTAGGATTCGAAACGCGGGGGGATTTTTGGAAGAGTCCTCTTCATAAAAAATGAGATTGGGGTTCGATCGACGAGAAGGGAAAACTTATGAAGACACGAGTGGGTGTCATCGGAGCGACGGGTTACACAGGGGTTGAACTTTTGCGCTTACTTCTTCTTCATCCTGAAGTGGAGGTGACAGCACTGACCTCCCAGAAGTATGCGGGTACTGAAATTGCGGAGGTCTTTCCTTCCCTTGCCAGGCATCTTTCGCTCAGGTGTGAGGAGCTTTCGATCGATCGTATTTCAGAAAAAGTGGATTTCATCTTCACAGCGGTTCCTCATAAGACCGCTATGGAAGTGGTCCCTTTCTTCTACCAGAAAGGGAAGAGGGTGGTTGACCTCAGCGCAGATTTTCGTTTTCAGGATGCGAAGGTTTACGAACAGTGGTATCAAAAACATACCTCGCCCGATCTTCTTAAAGAATCGGTCTATGGTCTGCCCGAACTTCACCGGGAGAAGATCCGGGAGGCAAAAATTGTTGGCAATCCAGGATGCTATCCCACTGGAGCCCTGATCGGACTCATTCCACTTGTCAAAAAAGGGATGATCTCCTATGAGAACATTGTCATCGATTCCAAATCCGGGGTCAGTGGAGCAGGAAGGGATGTGGTCTTGGGGTCGCTTTTCTGTGAGGTGAATGAAGGGGTGAAGGCCTATAACATCTTTAAGCATCGACACCTTCCTGAAATCGAAGGAGAGCTAAGTGCACTTGCCCAGAAAAGGATTAGCGTGACCTTTGTCCCCCATCTGATCCCAATGGATCGAGGGATTCTGACAACGATCTATGTCCATTTCCTGAAACAGGTAAAAACGGAAGAGGTGCTAAACACCTTCTATCAATGTTATGAAAAAGAGCCCTTCATTCGGATCCATCCAAAGGGTAGGCTTCCCAATACAAAAGACGTCAGAGGTTCCAATTATTGTGATATCGGTGTGGTCGTCAATGAATCGGATGGCCGGGGGGTGATTGTCACCGCCATCGACAATTTAGTGAAGGGAGCCTCTGGTGAGGCCGTCCAGAATATGAACATCATGTTAGGTTATCCCGAAACCCTGGGCCTCGACGTCCTGCCGCTCTTTCCTTGAACCAAAAGCGCATAGCGTAATACCCAATTACCCTAATCCCCCCTTAAGCCCTCCTCACCTCCCCTTAATGTAAGGGGAGGACAGGTGGAGTTATTACATTCCGAACTCCCGACTTCTTTCCATTTTACAACCCTGAGAGATTCTGTTAGATTATTTTTCAAATGGCAACGAAACCCCTCACCCCGATGATCAAGCAGTATCTCCAGATCAAGAGTCAATACCCGGATTCCATTCTCTTTTTCCGGATGGGAGACTTTTATGAGATGTTCTTTGAGGACGCTCAGATCGGATCAAAGGAACTGGACATTGCCCTGACATCGAGGGACAAAGGCCAGAAGGATAGCGTGCCTCTGTGCGGGGTTCCTTATTTCACTGTGGAGACTTATATCTCCAAGCTGTTGCAGAAGGGATATAAGGTCGCGCTCTGCGATCAGGTGGAGGACCCGAAGTTAGCCAAAGGGATTGTTAAAAGAGAGGTGGTCCGCGTATTCACCCCAGGTCTGGCCACGGATTCGATTCATTTAGGAAGTAAGGAGAATCATTATCTAATGGGGTTCTGTGCAGAAGGCGAGGTTTTCGGGCTTGCCTTTCTTGATGTCTCCACAGGTGAATTGAAGGCCTGCCAAATTTCAGGGTTTGATCCTTTCTTAAACGAAGCCCTTCGGAACGAGCCCAGGGAGATTTTATTGCTCAAGGGATTTGAAGAACATCCCTGTTATGAAAGATTTAAAAGGGCGTTTGAAAAGGGATTGATCAACCTATTGGACGATTCCAAATTCGATTCGATCCGTACCCTGAACCAGATTGAAGGAGGATCGGTTCTCCAAAAGAGTCCCCTCACAGCCCTTGCCTCAGAGATGGTCCTTCGCTATGCAGAGGAGAATCAGAAGAGGCCGCTCTCCCATATCCGGCCGCCGATCTTTTATCGGGTTTCAGATTTCATGGTGATCGACGAGGTGACGAAAAGGAATCTGGAGCTCACCCAATCGCTCTTCGATAGGGGTCAGAAAGGTTCTCTCTTCTGGGTCATGGATGAGACGATGACGGCCATGGGGAGTCGTAAACTGATGCAGTGGCTAAATTACCCTCTCATGGAGATTCGGGAAATCGAGCGCCGTCTGGAAGGGGTTTCAGAACTGAAGGAGAAGAAGATCGAGAGAAGACAGCTCCGGGATTGCTTGAAAGGAATTCAGGACATTGAGAGACTGATTGCCCGGATCTACCTTGGCCACGCCAACCCCCGGGATCTGATCGGATTAAAGAATTCCCTCAAAAACCTGCCTCTTCTCAAAAATATCTTGCAGTCATTTATCTCCCCTGTGGTTCAGGAGGTCGCCTCAGAGATAGAGGAGTTCGGTGATCTTTTCCAGCTTTTGGACTCCTCCATCGTTGAAAATCCACCATTATCGGTCAGGGAAGGGGGGATCATCAAACCCAATTATGATAAAGAGCTGGATGGGTTAAGAGAGATCGGCAGGGAGGGAAAGGGGTGGATTCTCAGATTGGAGGCAGAGGAGAGGAAGAGAACAGGGATCTCCTCCTTAAAGGTTCGGTACAATCAGGTCTTTGGATATTATATCGAAGTGACCAAGAGCAATCTTCATCTCGTTCCAGAGCATTATATCAGAAAGCAGACATTGGTCAATGCAGAGCGGTTTATCACACCTGAGCTCAAGGAGTTTGAGGCAAAGGTCTTAGGTGCAGAGGAGGCCATCTGTCAATTGGAATACCGGCTCTTTGAGGATATCCGGAAGAGGATCTCAGAGGCCACCCCGAGACTTCAAAAGACAGCCTCGGCCATCGCGGTCATCGATGTCCTAACCTCTCTGGCGGAGATTGCGGATCGCTATGACTATGTGCGGCCCATTGTGGATGATGGAGATGAGATTGTCATCAAGGACGGAAGACACCCCGTTCTGGAGAGGATGGGTCTTTCTGAGAGATTCGTTCCCAATGATACTCAGATGGATAACCATGAACACCAAATCCTGATCATTACCGGGCCCAATATGGCCGGTAAGTCGACCTATCTGCGACAGGTGGCCCTTATGGTGATCATGGCCCAGATGGGCTCCTTTGTTCCCGCAGCAGAGGCCAGGATCGGCGTGGTCGACCGGATTTTCACGCGGATCGGTGCTCTGGACAACATCATGAGGGGACAGAGCACCTTTATGGTGGAGATGATGGAGACGGCCCGGATCTTAAACCAGGCCACTTCGAAGAGCCTCGTCATCTTAGATGAGATCGGAAGGGGAACGAGCACGTTCGACGGCCTGAGCATTGCCTGGGCCGTGGCAGAGCATCTCCATGACCACGTCTCTTTTAGGCCGAAGACCCTCTTTGCCACGCACTACCATGAATTGACCGAATTGGTCCTCACCAAGGAGAGGGTGAAGAATTACAACATGGCGGTTAAGGAGTGGGCTGGTGAGATCATCTTTCTCAGAAAGATTGTGGAGGGGGGGACAAACCGGAGTTACGGCATTCAGGTGGCGAGACTGGCAGGGCTTCCACAGAGGGTGATTGATCGGGCAAAAGAGATCCTCTCCAATCTGGAAAGAGGCGAATTGGATGCGAGGGGAATGCCAAAGATCGCAGGGACAAAGATGGCGGCGTCAAAGCCGAAGATCCCGTTGCAACTTCCCCTCTTCGTCCAGACCGACCCGATCCGAACTGAGTTGAAGAGGCTGGAAATTGATCGGTTGACCCCTCTCGAAGCGATTCATATCCTAAATGAACTGAAGAAGAAAGCAGAAAGGGAAGAATGAGGAAGTGACTAAGATGCCTGAACCGCCCAAAACAGATTACTTAACCTCAGTCACTCCAGCTCACTTTAGAACATTTTAGGCACTAATTCTTATGATCGATTTTCCAAAGGCCAGATCGAAGATGGTGGAAGAACAGATCATCTCGAGGGGGATCAGAGATCTCAGGGTGATCGAAGCGATGAAAAAGGTTCCGCGCCATCTCTTTGTCGAGGAGGCACTCCAGAGCCAGGCCTACAGCGATCATCCTTTACCCATTGGAGAAAAACAGACCATCTCCCAGCCCTATATGGTTGCGCTCATGACAGAGGCATTGGAGTTGAAAGGGAAGGAGAGGGTTTTAGAGATCGGCGGAGGCTCGGGCTATCAGACCGCGATACTGGCTGAGCTATCGGAAAGAGTATTTTCCATTGAAAGGATCCGCTCCTTGGCGATCAGGGCGAGGCAGTTACTTTATGAATTGGGATATTACAACGTGGAGATCAAAATCTTTGACGGAACCCTTGGATGGCCGGAAGAGGCTCCTTTTGATGCAATTCTTGTCACCGCAGGAGCTCCTGACATCCCCGGGCCTCTGGTCGATCAACTTTCAATTGGAGGCAGATTGGTGATCCCTGTTGGAGATGAGTACGCTCAAGATCTGTTTAGAGTCAGGAAGACGAAAGAGGGGATGGTCAGGGAGGATTTGGGCGGCTGTCGATTCGTTAAACTGATAGGAAGGTATGGATGGGAGAGTGAGTGAGTGAAAGGTGAAAGGTGAAAGATGAACAAGAGAGGGGTAGTCGCAGGCTTTAGCCTGCGAATTTAAAGTCAAATCTTAAGAAGAATCGAATGTCAAAAAATATTTTTTGGCTATCGTTGCTCTTTCTAATTTTGCTCATCGGCGGATGTGCCAAATACAAAGTTGCGGTCAAGAAGGCTCCTCCCCCGGAAAGGAAAGGGATCTATCATGTGGTGGAGAGGCACCAGACCCTCTACCGGATCTGTAAGACCTATGGGGTCGATATCAATGAGGTGGCACGGCTAAATGGAATAACCGACAAGAGCAGAATCAAGGAAGGACAGCGGGTCTTCATCCCGGGCGCAAAAAAAGTGCTAAAGGTCGAGGTCTATATCGAGGATGTCGTGGCAGAGCCCGGTGAGAGGGAAAAGGTGGCTCACAAGAAAATAAGTTTCATCTGGCCGTTAGAAGGCAAAGTCACCGAGGGTTTTTATGAAACAGAGAGCAAAAGGCATCAGGGAATTGACATCGCATCGCCGTTAGGGACGCCAATCAAAGCTTCAAGCGCAGGGAGGGTGATCTACTCCAGCAATACGATCAAAGGATATGGAAACCTGATCATCCTCCGACATTCCGAGGAATTTGTCACGGTCTACGCGCACAATCAGGTCAATCTGGTTGAGGAAGGGAGCTGGGTTGAAAAGGGGCAGGTCATCGGGAAGGTGGGGGAGACGGGAAGGGCCTCGGGTCCCCATCTCCACTTCGAAATTCGGAAAAATAACAGGGCCGTGGATCCGCTACCATATTTGAAGTAGATCACAATGCATGAGAGGAGTCTGGAATGGAGAAAATGGATATGGAGCGCATAGCGTTTGAGGAGTTGAAGAATTTCTGCAAACAGGCGTATCAGAGGGCTGGTGTGCCTCAGGAAGAGGCAGAGATCGTTGCCGATCTTTTGGCCAGGTCAGACCTTCGAGGCGTAGAGACCCATGGCGTCACCCGGCTGCCGATCTACATTGAGAGACTTCAGAAGGGATATGTGAGGGCTAAATGCCAATTGACCGTGATCAAGGAGAGGGGTCCCGTGACCTTTATGGAAGCCCATGGGTCCATGGGCCATGTCGTCGGCCATAGAGCCATGGAGATTGCCATCCAGAGGGCAGAGGTTTACGGCATCGGCTGGGTTTCTGTAAAGGATAGCGGCCATTTTGGGGTGGCCGGACTTTTTCCAATGATGGCGCTAAAAAGAGACTTCATCGGCTATGTCGTCTCGAACTCGGCGCCCATGATGGCTCCCTGGGGTGGCCGGGACCGGATTATCGGAAACAATCCCCTGTCATATGCTTTTCCCGCGGATCAATATCCGCCTGTGGTCGTGGACCTCTCGTGTAGCGTCGTTTCCTCTGGTAAATTGATCCTTTGCCGCAAAAAGGGCGAAAAGATACCTCTGGGATGGGCCTTTGACAAGAACGGCCTTCCTACCCAGGACCCGTTCGAAGGATACGAAGGCGGCGGCTCTCTGGCGCCGATCGGAGGACATAAAGGGTATGCACTGGCCCTGGTCCATGAGATTCTGACTGCGGTTTTGACCGGCGGCAAATGGACGCGGGATATCAAGAGCCTTTACGAAGAGGATAGAACCGGCATCCAGGGAACGTGCCATTCCTTCATGGTTCTGGATCCGGATGGCTTCCTTGGCCGGGAGGAATTTAAGAAGAGGATGGACCGCTATATCCAGAGCATCAAAGAGAGCAGAAAGGCACAGGACTCCAAAGAGATTCTCATGCCTGGCGAGCCGGAATACAGGACAGAGCTGAAGTTCTTAAAGGAGGGGATTCCCCTCGCTCCCAATACGGTCAAGGAACTTATCTCTCTCGGCAAATCCCTCGGGATCTCTTTCATGGGTTCCAAATAAGAAACTGCCCTAATTGGATTTGGGCAATTGCTTTGCAATTCCTCCAGAGGCCACTCCTTCCCAAACCAGAACTTGGATTGAGTGGGAGAGTTGACAATCTTCTACCATTCTTTTTAACATGAAACTATGCGCTGTTTTGTATTCTTTCTGGTCCTTGCGATCTCCGCTCCGTGTTTTGGTCAGATGCTCAATGAGTCCCCTGATCAGGTCTGGGAGGTTGGCGATCGGCGTTGGACGGTTGAAGAGGAACGTCGGTTTGAAAAATGGGTGGAGGAGACCATTACAGAGGACTTCTTCATTCGCTACAGGATCCCAACGGATTGCGCAGATGCGGTCTATGCGATCCGATGGATCTATGCCCGGATCGCCCATCTTCCCGCTGCGGCTACAACCCGGGATGGCAGATTGATCGGTCATTGGTCCACGGACTGGAAGCATCTTCCAACCCACCCGGAGTGGCACAAGGACGAACGTTTCCGGGCTGCCCTTCTCCACCTCCTTCCGAAGACCTGGACAGGGACCCTCCCTCTCGACACCTATCCGGTTCGCATCTCTCCTGATTCGGTCACACCAGGAACGCTATTCTTAGTTACAGAATCCCATACCGGGATCATTGCGCGCGTCTTCCTCGACGGAAGCCAGGCCCATCCTCTCCTGACCTGGGAGTCCGCGCTTCCGGTGAAGATTCAAAAACTGAACTTGAAATACTTTTTTTCGGGGAAGCCGGATTTTAGATCCGGCTCAGGTCTGGTGAAATTCCGATGGCCGGTTTATGAAAACGGGGAATGGAAATACCTCCCCGTCAGAGAGCATCCCTTCTATTCTGATGAACAGTATCGGTCTGATTTCTGTGACGGCTATGCCGACTTTGTCGAGGCCGTGGCCAGGAGGATCGATCCGACAAACTACGCCCCTATGGAGAAGATGGTAAAGGTTATGGGAACGCTCACCCGTTTTCTCAGAGAGCGGGTTCCCATTGTCCTAACAGGATACCAGCAATGCCGCCACGGGGGCTGTCCAGAGGCCTCGGAATTATGGGAGATTCACAGCACGGCGGGCCGTGATGAAATGATCCTTTCCTTGGCGGACTATCTTTCCCAGATCATCGAATCGAACCACTTCGACCATGAGATCGCAAAAAAAATGATGGAAGCCATTCGGATCGATATCTCTGAGAACCGCTCCATCACACTCTATGAGGCCCATCATAACCATCGCTGGTTTTCACCCCATCCGGAGGATTCCGTCGAGGCCCGCTGGGGATTGAAAAAGTGTGAGATGATCCACGCACGGATTCGCGCCACGAACACCTCCATTGGGTTTATTGAAAAGACCTACCGGAAGAAGGATCCTGAGTATGCGAGTTTTTCAGCTCGGCAGCAGCAACACCTCTTGGAGAGGCTCAGCGAAGAGTGGGTGAGTTCCGGATGTGGAGAAGTGCTTCCGAGACCAGAGAAGAGAGCCTGGGTTTCGCCTCGACCGGAGAAGTCGATCAAGACCCTACGAAGATCGAAGAGGTGCGAGATGATCCGCACAGAGATTCGCGCCACCCACGGCTCGATTGCCTTCATTGAAAAGACTTATCGGGAGAAGGACCCTGAGTATGCGGACTTCTCGATTCGTCAGCAGGAGCATCTCCTGGAAAGACTGAGCGAGGAGTGGGCTGAGGCCGGATGCGGAGAAACGGCCTCGACAACAGAGAGAAAGGCGAGAAAGTAACCGAATGCGGATCCTGGCGATTGAAACGTCATGCGATGATACTGGAGCGGCCGTCGTTCTAAATGGAAGGAAGATCCTTTCCAATATCGTATCCTCTCAAGTCTCGGTTCATCAAAGATACGGAGGGGTTGTTCCGGAGCTGGCATCGAGAAGGCATATCGAGTCGATCGTACCCATTGTGACAGAAGCCCTTGAGAGAGCGAAGGTCACCCTCAGGGATATCGACGGGATTGCCGTGACCCAGGGGCCGGGATTGGTGGGCTCCCTTCTGGTCGGTCTCTCCTTTGCCAAATCGCTATCCTTCGTTACGGGATTGCCCTTTGTTGGCATCAACCATATCGAGGCCCATCTTTCAGCCATCTTCCTTGAAGAGAGAAGTCCAAAATTTCCCTTCATCGGATTGGTCGTTTCAGGTGGCCACACATCACTTTTCCGGGTCGATGGTTTCGGAAAGTTCAAGAGATTGGGCCAGACAAGAGATGACGCAGCCGGAGAGGCCTATGACAAGGTTGCCAAACTTCTGGGCCTGGGATATCCGGGAGGGCCCATCATTGATGAGCTTTCCAGAACGGGCAATCCAGAGGCGATTCGATTTCCAAGGCCTTCTCTCGGAAAGAATTCCTTTGACTTCAGTTTCAGCGGACTGAAGACCGCGGTGGTCAATTATGTGAAGGCTCATCCTGAGCCGGCGACTGGGTATCCGGAAGATCTCATTCGAGATATCGTATCCAGTTTTCAGGAAGCGGTGGTTGAGGTGCTCGTGAGAAAGACACTTCAGGCTGCTCAACACGAGAAGTTGAAGAGGGTCGTTCTCTCAGGAGGGGTGGCGGCCAATTCCAGGCTCAGGCAGAAGATGGAAGAGGAGGCGGCTGAACAGAGGCTTAAGGTGTTCATCCCTTCTCCTTCCCTCTGTTCGGATAATGCGGCCATGGTGGCTGTGGCGGGTTATGAATACTTGAAACAGGGCATCCGTTCACCGCTATCACTGAATGCTTTTTCGAATTTGCCACTGTGATGAAGCAATTAAATCCGAAGCACGAAATTTCTGCCTGCCGGTAGGCAGGCAAAATTCGAAACAAGCGCGAATATCAAAATTCGAATGACCCAAACAAATTGAACGCTTTGAATTTTGAAATTTGGATTTGTTTCGAGTTTCGATATTCGAATTTCGAATTTTGCAAGGTAGTTAGTCTATGGTGTCGATCAGAGGAGAGCTGAAAGAATACGGATTGATTCCCAGAAAGCGATGGGGTCAGCATTTTCTTGTTGACCGGAATGTATTGAACAAGGTAATCCGGATTGCCCAGGTCGGAGAAGATGATCTGGTTCTTGAGGTCGGACCCGGTCTGGGAGAGATGACCCTGGCACTGGCGAAGAAGGCCAAGAGGGTGATTGCCGTTGAGATCGATTCAAAATTGGCAGAGGTGCTGAGGAGGAAGACGGTAAGCGACCCCAATGTGGAGGTGATCCAGGAGGACATTTTAAAGATCGATCTCGATCGATATCTTCGTCGAGAGGAGAGGCCGATCAAAGTCGTGGCAAATCTTCCCTATCAGATTTCCACCCCTCTTCTCTTTCGCTTCATCGATTCGAGGCATCTCTTTTCAACCCTCACCCTGATGCTGCAAAAAGAGGTGGCCCAGAGAATGGTTGCGGTCCCTGGAGGCAAGGATTATGGACCCCTGTCGATATCGGTCCAGCTATTCTCAAGGCCATCGATCCACTTCTTTATCAAACCCGCTGCCTTCTTTCCTCCTCCTAAGGTGGAGTCGGCTGTGGTCCACATGGTCTGGAGAAAAGAACCGATCGTTCAGATCCAGGACGAGGATTGGTTTAAAAAGGTGGTGAGAGGCGTGTTCGGCTACCGGAGAAAGACATTGATCAATGCCCTCAGGCAT
Organism: Syntrophaceae bacterium; assembly: GCA_013388635.1. Taxonomy (GTDB): domain Bacteria; phylum Desulfobacterota; class BSN033; order BSN033; family UBA1163; genus JACAEX01. Next base: position 18,542 of record JACAEX010000090.1, read on the forward strand.
TCTGATTTGTCCCTTCCCAATCATGTAGAGGCCGCTATGGGGAAGATCGGAATAGATCCCAAGAGAAGGCCGGAGACCCTTTCCATTGATGAATTTGCTTCCCTTGCAGATATCCTGAGAAGATAACTGATCATCAATCGAGGAGTTCAATGTACTTACAGAGGCGCATGACGCCTGCGCGATAGAGGGCTGCTCTCCTTCAGGCCTGAAGGCAAGGACGCTGAACTGCTGAGATTATTTGAATAATTTTGTTTGCAAAACCGGATGCGGATGATTATTTTTAGGGAAAATGAAAAAGGGGGTAAAATAGAATGCAAATAGAGAAGCTTACACTAAAGGCACAAGAGGCCTTGCAAGAGGCCAAGGCCATCGCAGAACGGAAGAGCCAGCAACAGATCGATGTCGAACATCTCCTGCTGGCCCTTCTCATGCAGAAGGAAGGGATCGTCACTCCTATCCTCCAGAGATTGGGGGCCAATCCGGATGTGATCGCATCTCAGTTGGAAGAGGAATTGAGGCGGATCCCCCAGGTCACAGGCCGAGGGGCCGGACAGGTATATCTTTCGGGTCGGCTCAATGAGATCTTCAATGTGGCATGGAGGGAGGCGGAGAGGTTGACGGATGAATATGTATCCACCGAGCATCTCCTCATCGCCATCTCGGATGAGAAACAGGGCGCCGCTTACCAGATTCTTCGAAGGGCCGGGGTGACCAGGGAAGAGATTTTCAGGGTCTTACAGGAGATCCGAGGGCCCCATCGAGTGACTGACCAGAATCCCGAAGAGAAGTACCAGGCCTTGAAGCGTTACAGCCGGGACCTTACAGAGGAGGCAAGAAAGGGGAAGCTCGACCCTGTGATCGGAAGGGATGACGAAATCCGCCGGGTCATCCAGGTGCTCTCCCGAAGGACCAAGAACAACCCTGTCCTGATCGGAGAACCCGGGGTCGGGAAGACTGCGATCGTGGAAGGACTGGCGCAGAGAATTGTCAAAGGGGATGTCCCTGAGACATTGAAAAACAAGAAGCTGGTTGCGCTCGATCTTGGCGCCTTGATCGCCGGTGCCAAATTTCGGGGAGAGTTTGAAGAGAGATTGAAGGCGGTTTTGAAAGAGATTACTGCGGCCGCAGGCAATATCATCCTTTTCATCGACGAGCTTCATACCCTGGTGGGTGCCGGAGCAGCCGAGGGTGCTATCGATGCCTCCAATATGTTGAAGCCGGCCCTGGCCAGAGGGGAGTTGCGGTGCATAGGGGCCACCACGCTCAACGAATATCGAAAGTATGTGGAGAAGGATGCGGCGCTCGAGCGGCGGTTTCAGCCCATCTATGTCAGCCAACCGTCGGTGGAGGATACGATCGCCATTTTGAGGGGTTTGAAAGAACGCTATGAGGTCCATCACGGAGTGAAGATCAAGGATTCGGCGATCATCGCAGCCGCCATGCTTTCCAACCGGTACATCTCGGATCGCTTCCTTCCGGATAAAGCGGTCGACCTGATTGACGAGGCTGCCTCCAGGCTCAGGATCGAGATCGACAGCGTCCCGATGGAGATCGATGAGGTACAGCGGAAGGTGATGCAACTTGAGATCGAACGTGAGGCTTTGAAAAAAGAGAAGGATAAGGCCTCCGTCGAGCGGTTGCAAAAGATCGAAAAGGAACTGGTTGAACTCAGGGCCGAGGTGAAGGAGAAGACGCTCAAATGGGAGAATGAGAAGAAGGCGATCTCCAGGATCCGTGAGATCAGGGAACGGATCGAAAAGACGAAACAGGAGATGAAGGAAGCGGAGCGAGAGGTCAACTACAGCCGGTTGGCAGAACTCCAGTATGGAGAGATGTCCCACCTCGAAAAGGATTTAAAGGAAGAGGAGAGAAGGCTCGCCGAGCTCCAGAAGAGCGGGAAGATGCTTAAGGAAGAGGTCGATGAGGAGGACGTGGCTGAGGTCGTCTCCAAATGGACAGGCATCCCTGTTTCAAAGATGCTGGAAGGGGAGGTCGAGAAGCTCATCCGCATGGAAGAGAGACTGAAGCAGAGGGTGGTGGGTCAGGACGAAGCGATCATCGCTGTCTCCAATGCGGTGAGGCGGGCAAGGGCAGGGCTGCAGGACCCGAATCGACCGATCGGCTCCTTTATCTTTATGGGTCCGACAGGTGTTGGAAAGACTGAGCTCGCCCGTGCTTTGGCTGAATTTCTATTCGATGACGAGCAGGCCATGGTGAGGATCGATATGTCCGAATTTATGGAGAAACATTCTGTCGCGCGCCTGATCGGAGCCCCGCCCGGTTATGTGGGTTATGAGGAGGGTGGATTCCTGACAGAGGCAGTCAGAAGGAGACCGTATTCCATTGTCTTGATGGACGAGATTGAGAAGGCCCACCCCGAGGTATTCAATATCCTTCTTCAAATTTTGGATGACGGAAGGCTGACCGATGGCCACGGGAGGACGGTCGATTTTAAGAATACCGTGGTCATCATGACCTCCAATATTGGAAGCGAATGGATTGTCGATCTCGGCGCAAGGGACTATGAAGAGATGCGGCGTCGGGTGATGGAGGCGGTGAGAGCCCATTTCAAACCCGAATTTCTGAACAGAATTGATGACTTGATCATTTTCCGAGGCCTCGGGATCGAAGAGATCAAGGCAATCGTTGAAATCCAGGTAAAGAAGCTTCAACAGCGGTTATCAGAGAGGCGACTGAGGCTTGAACTGACCGATAAGGAAAAGGAATGGTTGGCAAAAGAAGGGTTTGACCCTGCGTACGGTGCTCGTCCCTTAAAACGGGTGATCCAGAAAGAGATCCAGGATAACTTAGCTGTGAAGCTCCTCGAGGGAAGATTTAGAGAGGGAGACACGATTAAAGTTGACGTGGATAGCAAGAAAGGGGAATTGATATTCACGTCATAGATGTGTAACTCAAGAATTTTCTTGACAATATTTTAAAAAGTGGTTATAGATACAGCAACTTTTATGAACCATGTCGGCTGAACTTAGGGAGGATAAAGGCACGTAGCTCAGGGGGAGAGCGCTACCTTGACGCGGTAGAAGTCTGGGGTTCAAATCCCCACGTGCCTACCATTGAAACCAATTTACCCCGTTAGAAAGCGCCATCATTTATGGCAGGGATGTAGGATCAAGGTTCATTTCGAATGCGAGGTTAAAGTCCTGTCTATTCTAACGGGGTTTAGCAAGAAGTGAAGCATAAATTATTGGAAAAGAAGACATTTTGATCAAATCAAAACGGAGAGGCATCATTCAAATATTTATGGATGATGCCTTTTCGCTTGAGTATGGATGAGAATGGAAAGAGAGATTGCGGTCACCCTTTCGAACGGGATAAGAAAGTCGATTGCTAAGGGGACGAAACTCCAGGATCTGGCCGATGAAGAGGCTGTGGCCGCACAGGTCGATGGGGCGCTGGTCGACCTTTCGCGAACGATAGAGAACGAAGCCTCGATTTCTTTCGTCTCAATCCATTCTAAGAAAGGCTTGGAGATACTCCGCCACTCCTCAGCCCACGTCATGGCCCACGCAGTGAAGGAGCTCTTTCCCACGGCCAAACTGACCTTCGGTCCATCTACGGATACCGGGTTCTATTACGATTTCGACTATGAGCGGCCCTTCACCCCGAAAGATCTGGAGATGATAGAGAAGAGGATGTCGGAGATCGTCAAAGAGGATCTCCCGTTTGTCCGTCAAGAGGTATCGAAAGAAGAGGCGATCAAGACGTTTGAGGCATTGGGAGAGAGGTACAAGGTTGAGCATCTGGAGGAGCTCCCGGATCGTGTCTCAATCTATCGTCAGGGAACCTTTATGGATCTGTGTGGGGGACCTCATCTGCCTTCGACCGGAAGGATCAAGGCATTCAAACTCCTGAGCGTTTCGGGAACGTACTGGAGAGGGGATGCCCGGAACCAGGTTCTTCAGCGAATCTATGGAACGGCATTCCCAGAGCCTCAGGGATTGGAAGACTATCTCCATATGCTGGAAGAGGCCAGAAAGAGGGATCACCGGAAGTTGGGGAGGGAACTCGATCTCTTCAGCATCAGCGAGGAAGCCGGTCCTGGTCTGATCATCTATCATCCCAAAGGTGCCATGCTCCGGACGATCCTGGAGGATTTTGAAAGAAGGGAGCACTTGAGACGGGGATACCAGATCGTCATCGGTCCTCAACTCCTTCGATTGGATCTCTGGAAACAGTCCGGTCACTTCGAGAATTATCGGGACAAGATGTATTTTACGAAGGTGGAGGATTCTGAATATGGCATCAAGCCGATGAATTGTCTTTCCCACATGCTTATTTACAAATCGCAGATCCGGAGTTACAGGGACCTTCCTCTCCGATACTTCGAATTGGGAACAGTCCACCGGCACGAGAAATCTGGCGAGCTCCATGGCCTGCTCCGGGTCAGGGGGTTCACTCAGGACGATGCGCACATCCTCTGTCGGCCGGACCAGCTGAACGACGAGATCTGTGGCATCCTTGACTTTGTGGATGACGTGATGAGGATGTTTGGCTTTCGATATGAGATGGAGCTGAGCACCCGGCCGGAGAAGTCGATCGGGAGCGATGAAGACTGGGAAAGGGCGACCCAGGCGCTTCTGAATGCGCTCAGGGGAAAAGGCCTTTCTTTTGAAATCAATGAAGGAGAGGGCGCTTTTTACGGTCCCAAGATCGATGTCAAGTTGAAGGACGCCCTCGGACGGAGCTGGCAATGTGCAACGATCCAGGCAGACTTTGCCATGCCGGAGCGTTTCGATCTCACCTATGTGGGAAGCGATGGGCAGCGGCACAGACCTGTGATGCTCCACCGGGTGATCCTCGGGGCGATGGAGCGATTCATCGGGGTTTTGATCGAGCACTATGCGGGTGCTTTTCCGGTCTGGCTTGCGCCTGTGCAGGCCATCCTCTTAACCGTGACGGAGCGGCATATCCCCTATGCTGAGAAGGTTTGGCAGGAATTGATGCAAAAGGGGATACGGGTTGAGAAAGATTTCCGGAACGAAAAGTTAGGGTTCAAAATCCGTGAGGCTCAGATCCAAAAGATTCCCTACATGCTGGTGGTGGGAGACAGGGAGGAGAAGGAGGGCACCCTCTCGCCCCGTCGACGGACTGGTGAGGCGATGAGAGGCATGAAAGTCGAGGAATTCATTAACCAGATCCGATCAGAATATCCATCCTTATAAGAAAGGACGCTAAGCGCTTAGCGCCTTGCGCATAGCGGAAAAAAGGAGGTGATGCCTATCGTTAGGGATGTTCGGATCAATCGGGAAATTCGGGCAAAGGAAGTGAGAGTCATTGACCCTGAAGGGAAACAATTAGGGGTTTTGCCACTGGGAGAGGCGCTTCGCGCCGCTGCGAATTTTGACCTGGATCTCGTAGAGGTTTCGCCGAAATCGGACCCGCCGGTTTGCCGCATCATGGATTATGGAAAGTTCAAGTATCAACAGAGCAAGAAGGCCCATGAGGCCAAGAAGAAGCAAGCGATTGCCCACATTAAGGAAGTGAAGATGAGGCCGAAGACGGAGGAGCACGATTTCCAATTCAAAGTTCGCCATATCGAGCGTTTCCTCAAAGAGGGGAACAAGACGAAGATAACGGTTGTTTTTAGAGGAAGGGAACTGGCCCACCCTGATTTCGGGAGGAAGATGCTCGATCGAATCGCAGAGGGGATGAAAGAATGGGGTAAGGTGGAGCAGGCCCCAAGGTTCGAGGGAAGAAATTATACCATGGTCCTGGCGCCCGTCCAGAGCCAAAAATTAGCTACTCATGAAGCCTGAAGATAAGGTTTTAGGTTGGAGTGATGGGGCCAGGATAAGGTGAAAGGGTTACGGACACGGTCAGGTCATTTTCTAATTAAGGAAGGAGGATACGGTGCCCAAATTAAAAACGAATCGGGGGGCAGCAAAAAGGTTCAAGAAGAGCGGGACCGGGAAGATAAAGGCGAAGAGGGCTTTCGCCCGTCATATCTTGACGAAAAAATCGGCCAATCGGAAAAGGGTTCTCAGAACCCCGAAACTTCTTGAACGATCTGACATCAAAGGGATAAAGAAGCTGCTTCCCTATATTTAAAATCGTGATTCGTGAGTCGTGAATCGTGATTCGTGGTGATCACATGTATTGTATTACGAATCACTGATTTGAGGAAAGCTGAGCGCTTAGCACCACGCGCATCCCGTCAGTTTATCTTCAGGAGGATGATCAACGATGCCAAGAGTAAAGGGTGGACCGAAAACGAGGCGGAGACGAAAGAAGATCCTGAAAATGGCCAAAGGTTATGTGGGAGGACGAAGCCGGCTCTACCGGACAGCCGTGGATGCCGTTCATCGAGCCCTGGCCTATGCCTACCGGGATCGAAAGGCGAGAAAGAGAGATTTTCGGAGGCTTTGGATCACCCGCATCAATGCAGCAGCGAGGCTCCATGGTCTCTCCTACAGCCGTTTGATGGACGCATTGAAGAAAGCTCATGTGGAGTTGGATCGGAAGATATTGGCCGACTTAGCGGTGAGCGATCCTAATGCCTTTTCCAAGATCGCCGAGATGGCCAAAATCAGTGGTGGGGTGGGCAGTAGACAGTAGGCAGAAGGGAGTTCCTTTCGTGAGAGAAGAACTGAGGCGTCTCCACAAAGAGATCCTTGCGACCCTGTCCCAGGTCTCGACAGAGAAGGAGGTCTCCGAGGTCCGCGTGAAAAGCCTGGGGAGAAAAGGGACTCTGACGCAGCTGCTCAAACGATTGGGATCGCTTCCCGAGGCGGACCGGAGAGAGATCGGCAGACTGGCCAATGAGATTAAGGAGGATCTGGAGAGGAGAATTGAAGAGGCGATCTCGCATATTCGAGAGCGAGAGAGAAAGGAGGCACTGGAAAGGGAGAGGATCGATGTCACGCTTCCTGGAAGGAGGATCCCGGTCGGAACGAAACATCCGATCACTCAGATTCTGGACGAGGTCATCGACATCTTCTCTCGTCTCGGTTTTGAAGTGGTGGAGGGGCCAGAGGTGGAACTGGACTACTACAATTTTGAGGCCCTCAATATTCCAAAGGGACATCCCGCCCGGGAGATGCAGGCCACCTTCTTTATTTCGGATGAGGTCGTCCTGAGAACCCACACCTCACCGATGCAGGTGAGGACGATGGAAAAAAAGCGGCCTCCTGTCCGGATGATCTGCCCGGGAGCTGTCTACCGGTGTGATTCGGATCCGACCCACTCCCCGATGTTCCATCAGGTGGAAGGCCTCTTGGTGGACAGGGGGATTACCTTTGCAGACCTGAAAGGGGTGCTGACCGTCTTTGTCCACCAGATGTTCGGCGAGAAGACGAAGCTTCGATTCCGACCGAGCTTCTTTCCCTTCACCGAGCCGAGCGCAGAGGTTGATATCGAATGTTTCATCTGCGGAGGGATTGGGTGCGGAGTCTGCTCTAACACAGGGTGGTTAGAGATCCTGGGTTCGGGAATGGTCGATCCTGCAGTCTACGAATTCGTAAATTATGATCCGGAAGAGGTCACCGGGTTTGCCTTTGGGTTGGGGATCGAACGGATCGCCATGCTCAAATACGGGATCCATGACATTCGGCTCTTCTTCATGAATGATCTGAGATTCCTGAAACAATTTTAGATTGCAGATTTCAGATCGCAGATTGAAAAAGAAAAAATCTGAAATATTAAATTTGAAATTTGAGATTAAACGATGAAGGTCAGTCTTAGTTGGCTCAGGGATTATGTGGATATTCAGATGGGAGTAAAGGAGCTGATCGAACTCCTGACGATGGGCGGCCTTGAGGTGGAGCAGGCCGTCTCCGCGGGAGAGGGGTTTGAAAAGATCGTGGTCGCAGAGATCGATTCGATTCGGGCTCATCCCAATGCAGACCGGCTCTCCCTGGTCCAGGTCAGAACCGGCAGGGAGAGGTTTTCGATCGTCTGCGGTGCCACCAACATCAGTGAAGGGCAAAAGGTCCCGCTGGCCCTGGTCGGAGCCCGCCTCCCGAACGGTCTCGAAATCAAGAGGTCGAGGATCAGGGGAGAGACTTCTGAAGGGATGCTCTGTTCAGAGGCTGAGCTTGGCCTGGGTTCAGATGCTACCGGGATCATGATTCTTCCTTCGGATCTTCCTCTCGGAGCGGACCTGGGTGAGGCCTTGGGGTTAAAGGACACGGTTCTCGATATCAGCGTCACGCCGAATCGTCCAGATTGTCTCTGCATAATAGGGGTGGCCAGGGAGATCGCCGCTCTGACACATCAAAGGATGAGATACCCGCATCTTCGTCTCACTGAAGAGGGTCAGGAGATCCATCAAAAGACCTCTGTCACCATTTTGGATCCGGATCTGTGTCCTCGTTATGTGGCGAGGATGGTGGAGGGGGTCAAGATCGGTCCTTCTCCGCTCTGGATGAAGAACCGGTTGGAGAAGGTGGGGATCCGGTCCATCAACAATGTGGTGGATGTGACCAACTTCGTCATGATGGAGTACGGCCAACCCCTTCACGCCTTTGATTTTAACCTGCTGGAAGAAGGGAGGATCGTAGTTCGGAGGGCACAGAAGGGCGAGGTATTTGTCACCCTGGATGGAGTGAAGAGGATTCTGGATGAGGAGATGCTCATGATCTGTGATGGCGTCAAACCGGTTGCGATTGCGGGGGTTATGGGCGGCCTCAATTCAGAGATCAAAGAGGAGACGCAGACCGTTCTTTTGGAAAGCGCCTATTTCAACCCGATCGGGAATCGGAGGACCTCAAAAAGACTTGGCCTTGAGACGGAGGCAGCCTACCGTTTTGGAAGAGGGGTTGACTACGGTGGGTGCGTCTCCGCGGCAAACCGGGCAGCCCAGCTGATTCAGGAGGTGGCTGGCGGAAGGGTTGTGGAAGGGGTGATCGATGCCTACCCATCCCCCCTCCAACCCATTCCGATCCGCTTAAGCGTTCGAAAGGTTTCTCAGATATTGGGGACAGAAATCTCCGGAGAAGAGATCAAAACCTATTTAAGAGACCTGGAGTTGAATGTCCGGGATGAGGGCGAAGATATCTTGTCTGTAACCCCGCCTTCTTTTCGAGGTGATTTGGAGCGAGAGATCGACCTCATCGAAGAGGTTGCCCGCATCCACGGATATGAGAAAGTTCCTCTGACTCTCCCTAAGGGGCCGCCCTCCTCAGAGGAGAGAAACAGGGTATTTCTATTGGAGAGGAAGGCGATGGAGGTCCTCGTCCACCATGGTTACCACGAGGTGATCACCTACAGTTTTACCTCCCCCGCCTGTCTGGATTCGGTTGGCCTCAATTCTGATGGAGAGAGGAGAAGACATCTGAGAATCCTTAACCCTCTGACCGAAGAGATGTCGGTCATGAGGACGTCCTTGATCCCAGGTCTGCTGGAGACCGCCCGTTATAACCTCTCGAGAAAGAATCAGAATCTGAGGATCTTTGAGCTGAAGAAGGTCTTTTTTCCGGTAGAAGGAGAAAGGCTGCCCAGAGAAGTGAAGTATCTGGCGGGTCTGGGAATGGGCCTGAGCCGAGATCCCCATTGGGCCTTTTCTCAAAGGGCGATCGATTTTTATGACGTGAAGGGTTGCGTGGAAGATCTATTGGAGGCTCTTCGGATCAAGGATGGAAGATTCGAAAGGGCGGAGGATGTCCCTTATCTCCATCCTGGAAAGGCGTCGAGGATCAGATGTGGAAAGGAGGTGTTGGGCGTTTTAGGGGAAGTCCATCCCCAGGTGTTAGGTCGTTACGAGATCCATGGGAAAGCTTACCTCTTTGAAATCGACTTTGAGCGAATGGTGAAAAGGGCAGGGGAGGAAAAACGGTTTCGGCCATTGCCGAGATTTCCGGCCGTCTACCGGGACCTTTCATTAGTCGTCGATGAGTCCCTGGAAGTGGAAAAGGTGGCAGAGGCGATCTGGAGTCTTCATCTGCCCTTTATCGATGAAGTGAATCTCTTCGATGTTTATCAAGGGACACCTATTCCAGAAGGGAAGAAAGGGGTCTCCTATCGAATCCGCTACCAGGCGAATGACCGGACCCTAACTGACGAAGAGGTGAATCGAGACCACGAAAAGGTTATTTCTCGGCTGAGGGAGATCTTTCAGGTAGAGTTGAGACAGTAAGGATTCCAGATAAGCCCTGCACCTCGTGCCCAAGCACAGTGCTTTTCTCAGAAAGGAACTCCAGATTTATCCCCTCCTCCTCGGTTTGGAGGGGGGCTTTCGGGGTGCCGGGTAAAGGAGGAGGCGAACCATGACGAAGGTTGATATCGTTGAGGCCATTTACGAAAAGGTGGGGTTTTCAAAGAAAGAGGTGGCAAAGATTGTAGAATCTATCTTCGATATCATGAAAGAGAGCCTTCAGAAAGAAGACAAGATAAAGATTTCGGGCTTCGGGAATTTTGTCATCCGGAATAAGAGGGCAAGGCGGGGTCGGAATCCACAGACAGGGGATGACATCGAAATCTCACAGAGAAGGATTTTGACATTCAAGCCAAGCCAGGTATTGAAGGCAGCCCTCAACCGGAAGGAGGCCCAGCCTTAATGTTGTGAGTTCAGCCGACGATCCAAACCGGCAGGCCTTGAGGGGACAGAGAAGACTCAAGCCTTGAATCCCTAAGGGTTCAGGGCGAGTCACCTTTTATCACTCGGTTAGAGGAGGAAGATCTTGGCCAGGATGGTCAAACGCCGAGACAACGAATCCCCGATCTCCGCTGAAAGGCTCTACTATCGGATCGGAGAGGTGAGCCGAATCACGGGCCTCAAACCCCATGTGCTGCGCTACTGGGAATCGGAATTTAAGGTGATCAAGCCCTATAAGGCAGGGTCGCTCCAGCGTCTCTACCGGAAGAAGGATTTAGATCTTCTCCTGAGGATTAAAAAACTCCTCTATGAGGAAGGGTTTACTATCGCAGGGGCTAAGAGGAAGATCCGCGATCTCGAGAGGGCGGAGGGTAAGCAGATGAAACTGAAGCTGCTTGAGAAGAGGTCAGGTGAGACGAATCACGATCTCCTGTCGGCCATTCGGGAGGAGTTGCAGGGGATACGGAATATGCTGGAATAGTTCATTTTTGACTTTTCGCGTAAAATTGAATATATTGGTTCTATACAGAGTGGAATAATGGAACGTTGGAATAGTGGAATGATGGATCAAAATTCTGATGGGGTGATGAGGAGACACGGAGACGGGGATGAAAAATCATTCCTCTCTGAGTTCACCGAGTTTCCGGTTCTCCGCCTCTTTTTATGCTTGCCCAATAATCCAGTATTCCATTAATCCATCATTCCAGTTTTTTTATCGGGGCGTAGCGCAGCCTGGTAGCGCACTGGCATGGGGTGTCAGGTGTCGGAGGTTCAAATCCTCTCGCCCCGACCATTCTCCTTATCAAATCACCAATGACCAAGCACCAAAATCCAAATAATATCCAATATTCAAATTCCTAAAGTCCTAAATTTTGTTTGGTGATTGGATAATTGGAATTTATTTGGAGCTTGGAATTTGGTTATGTAATTTATTTCTCACCATTATATCTGTATGGGCAGATCGTTAAAGATTCTGGTCACAAACGACGATGGCGTCCACTCGGAGGGGATCGCCACCCTGGCAAAGGCCCTCCGGGAGGTCGGGGAGGTGTGGGTGGTCGCTCCGGATCGTGAGAAGAGTGCTGTTGCCCACTCCCTGACGCTTCACCGGCCCCTTCGGGTCGAGAAGATCAAAAGGAACTGCTACGCTGTCGACGGGACTCCTGCCGATTGCGTCTATCTCGGGGTAAACGTCATCTCTCCCGGACGCCCCCAGCTGATCGTCTCCGGCATCAATAAGGGAGGAAATTTGGGTGATGACGTCACCTATTCTGGAACGGTTTCCGCTGCCTTTGAAGGGACATTGTTGGGGATTCCCTCTTTTGCGATCTCCCTGGTCTCAAGGAGTAACTTCAAATTCCATACGGCGGCTCGGTTTGCCGTCAGAGTGGCACGGTATATCATTGAGAAAGGCCTTCCGAAGGATACCTTTCTCAATATCAATGTTCCGAACCTCGATGAGAAGGAGATCAAATCTTATAAGATAACGAGGCAGGGTCGGTGGACCCATAATGGAAGTGGGGTCATCGAGAAGGTTGATCCAAGGGGGAAAAAATATTATTGGATCGGGAGTGAACAGCTTGTTTTTGAAAAAACGGGCGATACAGATTTTGATGCGGTTTCGAATTCCTACATCTCGATCACGCCGCTCCACCTCGACTTGACAAACTATTCTTCGATTCAAGAATTGAGGAGATGGAGACTGTAAAACCAAAAATTAGTAAAAATTGGAATAATGGAATAATGGAATGATGGGTTTGAAAAATAAACAAGAATCTTTCTTCTTTTGTTCCCCAGTATTCCATTCTTCCAACATTCCATCATCATTAGGAGGATAGTATGAGAACAACACTCAGTATCATCAAAGCCGACATCGGAAGTATCGGGGGACACATACGGCCCAGTGCGAGGCTGGTCGAAGAGGTCAGAAATTACATTGCGTCAAAGGGGAAGGAGATCATCTCCGACTTCTACGTCAGTCATACCGGAGACGACATCGCCATCCTCTTTTCTCATTCGTTGGGAAAGGGGAGTGAGAAGGTGCATCAACTGGCGTGGGATGCCTTTGTCGCGGGGACAAAGGTGGCCAAGGAGCAAGGGCTTTACGGAGCGGGCCAAGATTTGCTGAAGGATTCTTTTTCGGGAAATGTGAGGGGAATGGGCCCGGCCGTGGCAGAGATGGAGTTTGAGGAGAGACCGAATGAACCCTTCCTTTTCTTCGCTGCCGATAAAACCGATCCTGGGGCCTATAATCTTCCCCTCTATTTGGCCTTCGCAGATCCGATGTACAATGCAGGGTTGATGCTCAGCCCCTCGATGAGCAAAGGGTTTCGATTTGTCATCATGGACGTGAACTACACAGAAGGGGACCGGGTGATAGAGCTGAACGCCCCTGAGGAAATCTACGACATTGCTGCCCTACTAAGGGACAATCAGCGGTTTGTCGTCGAAGCGATCTATTCGAGAAACAATGGCGAGATTGCCGTCTCGGTGAGCACGACCCGCCTTCATAATATTGCCGGAAAATATACCGGGAAGGATGACCCGGTCATGTTGGTCAGGGTACAGGGAGCATTTCCGGCAACTGGCGAAGTGCTCGCTCCATTCAACATTGGCCATTATGTGGCAGGCTTTATGAGAGGAAGCCATACCGGACCGCTGATGCCCGTCAGGATCAATTCGAGCATTTCCTATTTCGATGGGCCACCGGTGGTCGCTTGCCATGCCTTCTGCGTCCACAAGGGGAAATTGACCGAACCGGCCGATGCCTTCGATCATCCCTACTGGGATTGGGTGAGGAATAAGGTGGCTCAAAAAGCGACAGATATCCGACAGCAAGGTTTTTCTGGGGCGGCGATGCTTCCTTATAACGAACTTGAATACGGCGGCATCGTGGAGAAGATGGGGATATTGGATAAGAAGTTCAAGGTAAGAAAGTGATAACGGAAGAAGAAATTCCCTGCCTACCGGCAGGCAGGCAAGCACCAAATCCCAAATTCCAAACAAGCACCAAATTCCAAGTTCGAAACAAAAAGGTTTGGAATTTTGACATTGGGATGTGGAATTACCTAGAAAATAACCCCTCCCCCGTCAAGGGGGAGGGAGAGTTGGTTGAATTTTCATGGTTCGCGCCTGCCTGCGGTAGGCAGGGGTGACGAACCCGTCATGTAAGATTTGTTTGGGATTTGGACATTGGGATTATTGTACTCCAAAAGGAGTCTGTGCGGATTTAAAATGTTCTCTTTTAGTATTCTGTTAACAAGTATTGAATTCTAACGAGGGGAATTAAGTGCCTACATTGATACAGATGGTTGAAAAGGAGCTCAACATTTCTAAAAAACAGCTGATAGAGAAGGGTGTCAAGCATTTTTTGGAAGTTGAATTGAGAAGCTTATCTATTGAAATAGGGAAAATTTCTAGCCGGTATGGGGTAAACTTTTTTAATGAGTTATGGGAAAGACTCGAAGCCGGAAAGATAACGGAATCAGAATGTTTCGATGATTTAAGCAAGCTTGAATATCTTGAATTGGAAAGGAAAAAGGTTGTTAAACTATTACAGAGGGCTGCACAATAATGCCCCCAAGGGATAAGATATATTCACAGCTGGCGCAGGTCGCTCTAAGCGATTTTGCAGATATTGTAGAAGACACAAGAATAATTGAGGGAAAGTTAAGAATTTTACTCAATGATGAAAGTTTCGTTGACATCTGGCTTTCGGCCAAGAAAGATGGGGTCTACGCCTATCACTGGAAAGAAGAAATGTTGATGGGAGGATATTTAGATACAACAATCTCCCTGATAAAGAAGCTAAGAGGCTTCAGACTTATCCAAAACACTTTCATGATGGAACTGAGAAGAATGTAATAGAAAGCGATTTGAGTGATAACCCTGAAGAGGCTTTAAGAATTATATTAGAGTTTGCCAGGAAAATTATCCAGCATATCGGAAAGTAAAGGTTCACCCCGTTAGAAAGCCCCGGCATTTATGCGCCTCGCTGTCGTAAGTCCCTGCTATCCCAACGGTTTTCTTGTATTTGATGATCGAGTACCTGGCTCTTTATTTCTCGCCCCTGAATCCTAAAATAAGAAGATCTTTTAAAATCAAAAATAAAAGCTTGACAACATAAAAGAAGTTGATATAATGGTCTAGTGGGGATAACCCCATAAGGGGATAAAGGAGGCCAGAATGGTTAAGATTAAACCCATGGAAAAAATTGTTATGAGGCAAGTACGAGGTTCTTTAGAAGCTTTCCTGGATGGCAAAAAGAATTTAAATTGGATTAAGGGAACAATAGAGAAGTCAGGAGTATTGTATTATCAGGGTATGCTTAAAGATGTATTTGACGGATTAAGAAGGTATAATACATTATCGCGATATAAAGAGATTTTAGAAGAATGTAAAAAAGACGGATGGCTTTAAGATGACACTTTTAATAAGGGAATTCTGAGGCTTAAAAAGCAGAATACTTCTCCCAAAGTGGGGCACACAATTAATGATATTACTTACTTAATTTTAGTGAATTATGTTGGTGAAGTTATGAATAAAATCCAAAAGGTGCAGAAAAATCAGGAAAGCTTTACAGAAGATGTAGTTACTTACTTCCTTTACAGGGAAATCCGTGATAGGAAAAGTAAGGTTTTTTTTAAAATAAAACATAACATCTCGATAGACCCTCCCAGAAATTGGTATTATTGTTGTGGACCTGATATAGACGTATTAGAGGTTATGCATAATGAAGCAATAGTAGGTTATGAGATAAAAGGGATGAGAAAATATAAAGGAGGATATGAAGCCCAAGGGTGGTATGAAGGGCTGGATGAAGCACTTGCATATTTAGTGCTCCCACATATAGTGCAAAATAAAGAAGGTCTTTTTGATGGGGGCGTATTTGATCATATCTATTTGGTCCAAGGAAGACAAGAGGAATATATTGGGGGTAGTGTACAATTTGTGTGTCAGGGGGGATACTCAGATGTGGACAGGGCGGAGAAAGTGGATTGTAGGGCCAATAGGGAGGTCAGTTTTAAATGGCTAAAGCCTCTTTGTCCTAAA
>JACAEX010000095.1 GCA_013388635.1 Syntrophaceae bacterium
AACGTAGAACGTAGAACGTAGAACGAAAGGATGTCCTATGGGCAGTAAAAAATTGGAAGAGACTATTCTGGAAAAGGCAAAAGATGGAAAGCTCCCCTGCGCCGTTTGTTTTAAGATTGCAGAGGAGTTTGGAATACCCAAGAAAGAGTTGACGAAGGTTTTGAACCAGATGAAGATCAAGATCAGCCAGTGTCAGTTAGGGTGCTTCGAGTGATTTTTACTTGACATGGTCGAAAGTCCGAATATAATGAACGTTGCTTTTAAAACTCACCGAAAGGAGGTGGAAGGTCGTTATCAAAAAAGGGGGAGAATAATTGTTTCTGGATGGTTGGTTCCAAAACCATAAGGAGGTGAAAGCATGAATGCCGTATTCGTTTTAATCTTAGGGTTTATCGTTGCTTTTATCGGCTACCGTGTCTACGCCAAATATGTTGACACGAAGATTATGAAGGCTGATCCTAAGAAGGCGACCCCGGCCAAAATGTATATGGACGGTGTGGATTTCATGCCTACCAGTAAGAACATCCTCTTCGGCTATCAGTTCAAATCGATTGCGGGCGCAGCCCCCGTCATCGGGCCCATTATCGCCATTCAATGGGGATGGCTTCCTGCAATGCTCTGGATTCTGGCCGGAACGTTCTTCATCGGTTGGGTCCAGGATTATTCCAGCGCCATGATTGCCATGAGAAAGGATGGTGCCTCTCTCGGGGGACTGAGTCATAAACTCATTTCGCCAAAGGCAAGGATCATCCTCCTTTCCTTTCTCTATTTTTATCTTCTCCTCATTGCTGGAGCCTTTGGCAACGTGGTGGTCAGTACGGCCATAGGGCTTAAGGCTGCTCCCATGGCATGGCTCTTCATGACGATCGGTGGGATCCTGGCAGGTCAGATGATCTATCGCTGGAAGAGGGACATCGTTCTGACCACCGTTGTTACGGTCGTCATTGCCTTATTCGGGATATGGCTTGGAACGATTGCACCCTCCAATAAGATTATTGGAGATGCTCTTGCCAATAGCCGGTGGGTTTGGGCGATTGCGGCATTTGTCTTTTGTTACTTTGCCGCAGTCTTGCCGATCTGGCGATTTGCCCTTCCCATCAACTATGTCGCCTCTTACATCGTTTTTCTTGGGCTCCTGTTCGGGATTATAGGGGTTTTTGTGCTTCATCCCAATTTTACCCTTCCCGCCTATACCGGTTTTTCAATCAGGATTGGCCCGATCTGGCCCATCATGTTTGTCACTATCGCCTGCGGAGCCATCTCTGGCTGGCATAGCCTTGTATCAACTTCGGGAACTGCCCGTCAATTAGAGTACGAAACTGATGCCCGTCCCGTAGGGGGTGGGGTCATGTTTGTGGAGATGATGCTTGCTGTATTCGCTCTGGTCATTGCTGGAACAATATATGCTTCCTCAGCTGAATACGGGGCAGCCATTGCAAAAGGTCCTGGCGGTGTCTTCGCAGCAGGTGTCTCGAAATTCTTGGGGGCCTTGGGGCTACCGGCCGACACGGGACGGTCCTATGGTAGCGTCATGATGATCGTACTCGCTGTTACCATCATGCAGTTGGTTATTCGTTTTATGAGGATTGCAACTTCAGAGTTATTGAGCGATGTCAGCCCTGTTTTTAGAAATGTCCATATCGGGACGATCATCGCCAGCATCCTCGGGATGATTCTGGTCCTCACAGGATGGTGGCAATACCTGTGGGTGTTGTTTGGAGGGGCAAACCAGCTGATGGCGTCGCTGGCACTGATGTTAGTTACGGCCTACCTAATGTCAGAGGGAAGACCAGCAGCTTACGCCTTCTATCCGATGATCTTCATGTTCGTAACCACGGTGGCTGCCCTCCTGTATACCTCATATAATTTGCTTGCGAAAGTTTTTACAGGAGCGGTCAAAGGAGAGGCGCTGGTTGGAAACACCCTGATGGGTTTTGTGGGATTCTTCCTGGTGATCGCAGCCATTATCCTGGCGGTGGAAGGAGTGAGGGCTTTCAATCGTTACCGTGCGGTTCAAGCTCAACCCGCACCCGCAAAGGCTTAATAATTCCCGTCCTTTCCTTTTAACAAAGGGAGGTCAGGGGAATTTACTTGGGGCTTGATTTATCCGCCTCCACCTGTTAAGAAAGGATGGAAAGGTCAAGCCCCAAGATTTTTTTGTGCAGCGTTTCTTCTTTCATGTCAGTTTGTGGCTGGCAGTGGGGAGAAAAGGCGATCTTTAAGAGGAGATGGTTTTATGGCAAAGGAAGAAAAAAAGAAGGGTGGATTTTTTAAGGCGGTTCAAGAGTTTGTTTATGGGGTGGCGGCTCACGACTCCGCACGATTTGCTCTAAAGACCCGTGCGAGCATGGAGCATCTCTTTATTCTCATCACCATGGGAGATATGCTTGGCGTTCCGATTTTGCCACCGTATTATTCCTTAAGGTTATTGCCTTATGTAGTCCCACAGATCTCCACCTGGAAGCGAAGAATGCTGAGAGAAAAAGATTTGACCGATGCCCTTGCTTAATACAGCAAGCACAAAATCCCCGCCTGCCGAAGAACTTGTTCGGCGGGCAGGCGAAATTCGAAGCACGAAACAAATCCAAAACCCGGATTTCGAGTTTCGATATTCGGGTTTAAGATTTTGAGGAGGTGATTCCCATTTCATTAGCAGATATTTTTGATAAGTATCCAGATCGGCGTTACATCATGTTTGGAGGGAAAGGGGGATTGGGGAAGACCACCTTTTCTGCAGCCGCAGCCTATTATTTAGCTAAAAAAGGCAAACGGGTGCTGGTCTTTTCTGTGGATCCCCAGGCGTCGCTCACCGATATCTTTGAGAGGGATATCTTTGGTAAGGGCCCTACCGAGATCATGCCAAACCTCTATGCCCAGGAGATCGATGCGGACCGTCGCGTAAAAGAGTATCAACAGGAGATCCGGCAGAAGATCCTCGACATGTATGGGATGGAAACGATTCCGGAGGAAATAGAGAGTTACATTGCGGCCGCTGCCGCCGAGCCTGCGATGGAGGAGAGCGCGATTTTTGATGAGGTGGTCGATATCGTGGTCAAGGGTGGTTATGATTACTATATCTACGACCTGGTGCCCCTGGGCCATGCCCTTTACTATTTGAGCATGGCTTCGGTCTATGATGCCTGGATCAGTAAGATCACCGGCCTCAGGGAGCAGATGAGGGAATATGATCAGGTGGCTGCTGTGATCCGCCGGGAGAAGGAGCTGGATGAGGATGCGATCCTGAAGGAACTCCTCTATATTAAAGACCGGATTAACAAATCATCCAGCATCCTGACGGATAAGCAAAAAACAGCCTTCTTTTTTGTTCTGACCGCTGAAGAGATGGTGATCAAGGATACGCTAAAGGCAGCAGAGCTCTTTGCCAAATTTGATGTTCCATTAAGCGGCTATATCATCAATCGGGTTCTGCCTTCGGAATTGAAGAACCAGAACATCCCCGAATATTTGAAGAATCGTCTTACCATGCAGGAGCATTATCTGAAGGTGATCGATACGACGTTCGGAAAAGAGATTCTGGCCTCCGTGCCCGAAATGGAACGGGATGTGACCGGACTGCCGATGATTGAGAAGATGGCCAAGGCGATGTTCGGGGAATTTTGATCAGGAGACAGCGGTAGCCGCAACCCTCAGGTTGCGAGCGAGCAGATCATTGGGAGTTGAGAGATGAGCCAGATTACGATCAGCATGCAAAAATTTATGAAGGACCACCCCAAGCTGAAATATATCTTCTTTGGAGGAAAAGGTGGGGTGGGAAAGACGGTCATGGCCGGTGCCGCAGCACTCTGGTCTGCCAAGCAAGGGAAAAAGACCCTGTTGGCGTCCACGAATCCTGTTCACAGCCTTTCGAACCTCTTAGAGAAGGACGTCTTTGGAAAAGCAGCCGTCGTCTGTGATGAAGAGAGATGCTATGCCTTCGAGATCGATACACGGGATACGATCGAGCGATCAAAGAAAGAGATTCGGGAGAAGATCAACTGGTTCCTGAAATTTGCCGATATTACGACCAAGGCAGAGGATTTCATCGAGTCGGCGACCATGAACCCTGCCTTTGAAGAATCGGCCATGTTTGAGAATATGATGGATATCATGTTCAAAGATGAATATGAATTCTATGTCTTTGATACAGCTCCTACGGCAAATGCGAGACGCCTCCTTGGGATGTCAAAGGTTTACTCCCTCTGGGTGGAGAAGATGTTGAAGAGCCGGGAAGAGGCGAAATCTCTGAGAGAATTGCTCTCTTTTTCAAAGAAAGAGGAGAAGGATCCTCTTTTGGATTACCTTTTGAGTTTTAAAGACAGGATGGGCCATGCCAAAGATCTGTTGACCGATGATGCCCTCACCGCCTTCTTTTTTGTAACGCTTCCTGAAAGCCTTCCCATCGCGGTCATCACCCGATTTATCAACTGGTTCCATGAATTCGGGATCCCGGTGGGTGGTGTGGTGGTCAACGGGGTGATTCAAAAGGATCAGGTTGGAAAAGAGGCTCCGGAGTTC
This sequence comes from Syntrophaceae bacterium, assembly GCA_013388635.1. Classification (GTDB taxonomy): domain Bacteria; phylum Desulfobacterota; class BSN033; order BSN033; family UBA1163; genus JACAEX01. Next base: position 4,516 of record JACAEX010000095.1, read on the forward strand.
GTTCTCAATCGGGTTCAGATGCAGGACGAACATATGGAAGAGATATGGAGAATATTCGGAGACCGGGTAAGGGCAATCGTGCCTCTCTTTGAAACCGAAGTGAAGGGAACCAGGATGTTAAATCGACTGGTCGATCATCTCTTTGTTCCATGATTTGCTGTACAGGTCTGATCGCCGCTGACTGGGATGTGCCCCGTAAGCCCGCCTTTGATCGGCGGGGTCAAAGGGCACAATATATAACGAGGGGTAATTACTTTGTCGGGAACCTCGGCTTACATAGCCCATCAAAAAAGACAGCCCCTTTATCTTGATTCTTAATCCTCAAATCCTCAGACCTCGTCTTATCAACCCTCTTTCCACTTTTTTCGATAGAAGAAACCAATCTGTCAAGACGTGACGCTTTTTGGTCAAATCGTGACATATTTGTTTATTTGATGTGTAATCCCGCGTTTGGGGATGATTCTCTAATTATTCGGAACTATAAGATATTCTTTAATTTTAGAACTTTGGTACAGAATTTGCTTTTCGTATATTAAACACAGTCCAATCTGGATTCTTGGAAGGGTCGGTCAGGTGTTATCTCTCCTTCAACTCTTGCTCGCGGTTTTTGCGATCTATGCAGCCCTCAAATTCCCCGAGGAGACAAACCTTCTCGTCCCTTTAGCTTGTCTTCTTACAATGCTGCTCCTGATCAGGATTGAGCATGACCTAACTGAGAAAAAGAAGGAACGGGAGGTCCTGCTGAAAGGAGAGGTGGATAGGGCTGTTAAGAGAGAGGCGGGAACGATTAAGGATCAGGATTATTTCACGGTCGAATCACTCCTCTGGCCGAAGAATGAGTTGCTTCTCATCGATGCAGTCCATTCTATCCTCAAGGACTTAGGTTTGAAGATTTCTCCAGCGGTTAACTACCACTCCGTCGATCGAATTGTCAGGATTCCGGATACGGAGAAGGCCTTCGGCCTCGAGATCCTGATGAGCGAGGGGGAGGCGGAGAATAATCACCCTAAGATCCGTCGGGCGCTGGAGTTCGAAAAAGAGAAGAAGCAGGATGAGAAGACCCTGATCATTGCGAGCACCCATCTCCATCTTCCCCTTTCCGAAAAAGGTCGGAGGAGAGATGCCTCTGAGGAGACGGCCCATTTTTTAGCCGAGCATCATGTGAGTTTGATCAGTGCCTATTCTCTCTATGAACTCTGGCAGAAGAAAAAGGGAGGCGAGAATGAGGTGATCAAGGTCTTTGAAAAACTTTACTCCCATCCGGGCGGAATCTTCCATCTGAGGGATACGCCGGATTCTTCCCCTTCTGAGTTTCAACTTTCTCTCCAATAACCCCCACCTCGATCATCCCCGCCAAAGGGGAGCGGGGCTTTCGATTTTTTCATCTTTCCGTTATAATAATAATTCGGGTGAACATCAGAGAGACCTTTTCAGAGAGGTTCTTATGACGATCGGAAGATTTGCGCTGAGAAGAAGAGACTACGATTTTCCACCCTTCAGACCTCCGAGTGAGGCAGAGAGTCTTCTCTTGAGGGTGACCAGGGGATGTCCGTGGAATCGGTGCACCTTCTGTTCCATGTATAAGACGATCAAGTTTGAGATAAGAGAGCCTGAAGAGGTCCTCTCAGACATTCAGTTGGCCAAGGATCTCTATGGTGATAGGGTGAGGACCGTTTTTATCGGAGATTCGAACAGTCTGGTTGTCAAGGCAGATACGTTGGTGCAGATCTTGAATGCCCTCTATGCCTCCTTTCCCCATGTGGAGAGAGTGACCAGTTATGCCAGGGCGAAGACGCTGGCCAAAAAGCCGATCGAAGATCTGGAAAGAGTCTTTAGGGCGGGTTTGACGAGGCTCCATGTAGGCCTTGAAACGGGCGATCCTGATTTGTTGAAAGAGATTGAAAAGGGAGCCACTCCAGAGGAGATGGTCGAGGCGGGAAGAAGGGCGAAGCAGGTCGGATTTGAATATTCACTCTACGTTCTATTAGGCATAGGCGGCGAGGAGAATTGGGAACGACATGCCAGGGGTACGGCTGAGGTGCTGAATCAGATCGATCCTCATTTCATCCGTGTTCGGACATACGTTCCGCAGCCCGGGTCTCCTTTGTACGATGCTACGGAGGAGGGTCGTTTCCATCCGGCATCACCGGAAACGATATTGAAGGAGACGAAACTGCTTTTGGAAGAGCTTGACGTCACCTCCCAGTTTTTAAGTGATCACATCTCCAACCTCCTTCCTCTCGACGGAAAGCTTCCCGAAGAAAAAGGGAGGATGGTTCAGATGATCGAGGATGCCTTAAAAGGGCTTGAGGAGGACGATTCCTTAAGGGAAGAGATGGAGATCAGGAGACACCTGACCAACCTTTAGGTTGGAATAATGGGTAAAGGGGAATGGGGCGATGGGTTGAAAGGACAATACTTTACCTCAGAATGTTCCATTTCTGTCTCCCCAATATTCCAGTATTCCAACATTCCATCATTCCAGGTTATTTGGAACCACAGCTTGAGCAGCTACTTGAGGAACAGGTTCCGCACGAAGAACTGGCTGTGCTCTTAAACTTCCCACCGCTGGAGAAGGCAAAGGCAGACATCATCCGGCTCACCTTCGTGCTCTCGCACTTAGGACAGACGATCTTCTCCGAGGACCTGAAGACCAATTTTTCAAATTCGTGTTCACATCGATTGCAGTGGTATTCGTAGATCGGCATCTTTGAACCCCCTCAAGTCCTTATAACATCTTTCTTATCCGGTCGGCAAGAGAACTTGCTTTTCTGGCACCCCTGAGGTTTCTTCCTTCTCTCAACTCAGAAGAGATCTTGCTACAAACCTCTTCCACTCTTCTCAGATAGTCTTTTTTTCCGCTTGCTTTCGAATTGGAGTTCACCAGCTTTGTGAAACAGGCCAAAGCCTTTGGATAAAGATTGTCGTAGTAGGCTTGCATCCCGAGGCTGAGGTTCTGGAAAAATCGAAGATCTGGATGTTCGGCGTCCATTCTGCGGGCTTTCGAAAAACAGAGGGCAGAGAGATCGTAATGTCCGCTCTGGAGATAACTTCGGCCTGCCAGATGGTAGGCCTCCAAAAGCCCCTTCTCAAACATCTGGTCAAAAATTTCCTTCACTTTTTTAGGGCCGTAGACTTTGCGGAGAACGGTTTGATGCTCGATGAGGAAACGGACGAGAAATGGATCGTTGGCATGCTCCTTAAAAAAGTCGATCAATTGGGTCATCGCATCGTGAAATAGGGATCGCATCTCCTCCATGCCATCGGCCACTCCCTGTTCCGCTCTCGAGATGATCCGTTCGAACCGTTCCAGGTAGTCCTTCTCATAGGCCGATTTTCCAGTTTTTTGTTTAAACTGAAGGTATTTGGGCCGGTAGACTTCTATCTGGTAGATATTCTCCCTTAACTTCATCGCTTCGTGGAAGATAGATCCGATGGCCAGGTCGAGGATCCATTCCTTCTCTTGAGGGACCTCCTTTCCCATCTGCCGATAGAGGGAGTGGGATTTTTCTTTTAAGTTGTAAAGGGGGCCCTCCCCTTTGTCATCGACCCAGTTCCCAATATCTGAGAAGCGGAGCCGGCCCTCTTTGTATCTCTTGAATATCTCCTGAAAGGCAACCTCGGAGAGGAGAAGCTCCCTCACCATTTCTAATATGATCCGGTCTCGTTTCTGTTGGGCTTCGGTATCCATGGCATCTGCCTCTTTTTAAATATATCAGGTCGCGTCGTTTTTGTGAAGCCCCTAATCTCCTTGACGCTGGCCTTTGCCCTCTCCCTTGAGAGGCTGTCTCGTAATGATGATCGGAGATGGATATCGGTGGGACAGGCAGTCAGGCTCCTCAGCTTTAGGATGCGGTCGTTTGGAGTCATCGGTCATCGTCCTTGTTGGAAATGCAATTCCTTTCGTCGGCTTAGGACCTGAAAGCTGAGCGAATAAGAGGTTTCCGCCCTAAAGCCTCGTCACCTGACCGCCTGTCCGTATTGGAACGGGAGCAGTTTCGGGTTAAATATGACGCAGTCTCTGATCAGAGAGGATTCATATTGACGTCATAGGTGAAAAAAGATATAAATTGTTTATATGCTCGGAAGGAGGCGATACGTATGGCAATCAGGGTTGGGATCAACGGATTTGGAAGGATCGGTCGAAATGTGCTTCGGGCAGGGTTTAAGAAGAAGGATCTGGAATTTGTGGCTGTCAACGACCTCACCGACGCCAAGACCCTGGCCCATCTCTTAAAATACGATTCTGTCCATGGGAGATTTGAGGCCGGGGTGGAAGCGAAAGGGGATGCGATCCGAGTGGATGGGAGCGAGATCAAGGTCTTTGCCTTGAAAGATCCCAGGCAGCTTCCGTGGAAGGATCTGGGAGTCGATGTGGTGCTGGAGAGCACCGGCAGATTTACGGATCGGGCAGGTAGCTCCAAACATATTGAAGCAGGGGCTAAGAAGGTGGTCATCTCTGCGCCGGCCAAAGATCCTGACGTCTCTCTGGTTCTCGGGGTGAACGAGGCGGATTACAACCCTTCCAAACACCACATCCTCTCCATGGGATCCTGCACGACCAACTGCCTTGCTCCCATTGCGAAGATACTGGTGGATGAGTTTGGGGTGGAATACGGCTTGATGACAACGATTCATGCGTATACCAATGATCAGGTGATTCTCGACTTTCCCCATCGGGATCTGCGTCGGGCAAGGGCGGCTGCGATGTCGATGATCCCGACGACCACAGGGGCTGCGACAGCCCTCTCTCTTGTCATCCCGGCTTTGAAGGGTAAGATGGACGGGATGGCGATCCGGGTCCCCACCCCGAATGTCTCTGTAGTTGATCTGGTTGCGGAGGTGAAGAAGACGACCACGGCAGAGGAGGTGAACCGGGTTCTCAAATCCTATGCAGAGGGCAAGCTGAAAGGGATTTTGAGTTTTTGTGAAGAACCTCTGGTCTCCATCGACTTTAATGGAAACCCCCATTCTTCCATTGTAGATGGACCCTCGACGAAGGTGATCGGGGGGAAGTTGGTAAAGATTATTTCCTGGTATGACAACGAGTGGGGCTTCTCCAATCGCATGGTGGAACTCTTTCAGTATCTGTTTGGGAAGAGGTAATGGGAGTAGGGTATGCCTATTCGAAGAGTCGATGAGATCGAATTGAAAGGAAAGCGGGTATTCATCCGGGTCGACTTTAATGTCCCTCAGGACGAAAAGGGTGAGATCACCGACGATACCCGTATCGTCCAATCTCTCCCTACGATCCGGTTTGCCATGGAAGCGGGAGGAAAGGTTTTGCTCGCCTCCCATCTCGGTAGACCGAAAGGGAAGAGAGACCCCAAATTCAGTTTGGCCCCGGTTGCAGAGAGGTTGTCGAGATTGATCGGAAAGAAAGTGGGCCTGGCTCCTGATTGTATCGGAGACGATGTTCAAAGACGGATCGAGGGGATGAGAGAAGGGGAGGTCCTGCTCCTTGAAAATCTGAGGTTCCATCCAGAGGAGGAGAAGAACGATGAGAATTTTTCAAAGGCATTAGCCCCTCTCTGCGATGTTTACATCAACGATGCCTTTGGTGCGGTCCATCGTGCTCATGCCTCCACCGAGGGAATGACGCGATATGTGAAAACAGCGGCCGCAGGGTTTTTGATGATCAAAGAGGTTGAGAGTTTGGAGAGGGCCCTGGTCAGTCCGGAAAGGCCTTATGTGGCGATCCTCGGAGGGGCAAAGGTCTCTGATAAGATAGGAGTGATCGAAAATCTTCTGAGCAGGGTGACGACGCTCCTTGTCGGGGGAGGGATGGCCTATACCTTTCTGAAGGCGAGAGGGATCGATGTCGGGAAATCGCTGGTTGAGAATGATCAGATCGGGTTTTCGCTCGATCTTTTGCGCCGGGCAGAGGGCAAGGTGAAGTTTCTTCTGCCATCCGATCATGTGGCAGCCGAGCGCATGGATGTTCAGGCCAGGAGGGAGGTCGTCAGAAATGAAAAGATCCCTTCGGACTGGGTCTGCCTCGATATCGGCCCGGAGACCATAAAGCTGTTTTCAGAGGAGATCAGGTCAGCCAGGACAATCGTTTGGAACGGGCCTTTGGGTGTCTTTGAGATGGAGCCTTTCAGCCAGGGGACATTTGCCATTGCGAAGGCGATTGCCAGCTCGTCAGCCTTCAGTATTGTGGGAGGAGGAGATTCGGTCGCAGCAGTGAATAAGGCAGGGGTGGCAGAAAAGATCAGCCATATTTCAACCGGAGGAGGCGCATCCCTCGAATTTCTGGAAGGGAAGAGGCTGCCGGGCATTGAGGCGCTGAAAAAGAAAGATGAGGAGATGAGGGGATGAGGGGAATCTGAGAAATTTCAAAATGCAATAGACTCAAAACAACTCAGAGACCCAAACTCCTGAACCCAAAGAGATGGCAATAATGGAAAGACTGCCCTTTATCGCAGGCAACTGGAAGATGAATAAGACGGTTGAGGAGGCAACCGGTCTTGTCAGGGAATTGAAGACCTCCCTTTCAGGAGTAAAGGATGTGGAGGTCGCTGTGGCTCCTCCCTTTACCGCTCTTTATTCGGTTTCTCAAGAGCTCATGGGGTCTTCGATTCGCCTTGCTGCCCAGAACGTCTTCTATGAAGAGAAGGGAGCCTTTACGGGCGAGATCTCGCCTCTCATGCTTAAAGCGATTGGCTGCCAATATGTGATCATCGGACACTCTGAGAGACGCCAGTTTTTTGGAGAGACGGATGAGACAGTCAATCGGAAGATGAAGGTGGCCCTGACCCATGGTCTCAATCCGATCTTCTGTATCGGTGAGACCTTGAAGGAGAGGGAGGAGGGAAAAACCTTCTCCGTGATCAGGAGGCAAATCGAAGGCGGGTTGCAGGGACTCGGGGAGAATGAGATGAAGGGTGTCGTCATCGCCTACGAACCGGTTTGGGCCATCGGGACCGGTAAGACCGCAACACCCGAGCAAGCCGAAGAGGTTCACCGGTTCATCCGGGAGAGATTGGAAAAACTCTATTCCCCAGAGATCGCCAGGGGGGTCCGGATTCAATACGGCGGGAGCGTTACCCCGGAGAATATCAGAGGGTTGATGGGTCAGGAGGATATCGACGGGGCGCTGGTAGGCGGAGCCAGCCTGAAGGCGGAGAGTTTCTCAAGGATTGTCAGATTTCGAGAAATGTGATATATAATGGGAAAAAAATTCCAAACACCCAATGACCAAGTCCTTGGTTAGTAAAATCGTGGATGAAACATCATTACTCTTTGGGATTTGGGCATTGGAATTTATGAATTATTTGGTTATCGTGATTTAGTTACACGAGAGGGGATCTTTGCTTATGGCGATTGTAACGGTCTTGCATATCCTGGTTTGTATCGCGCTGATCATGATCGTCCTTCTTCAGGCGGGCAAGGGTGCGGAGATGGGAGCAGCCTTCGGAGGGGCGAGTCAGACGATCTTTGGGAGCTCAGGAGCGATGGGATTTCTGACCAAGTTGACGACGATTGTGGCGGTCCTCTTCATGGTCACTTCCCTTATCCTGACATTCAGTTCGACAAGGCGGGCTTCGTCAGTGATTCAGGAGAAACCAGCCTCCTCGGCACCCGCAGGCCCGTCGCAGGTTCCTGTGCCAGAGCCGAAGAAGTAATGAAGGGAATGCCGAAGTGGTGGAATTGGTAGACACGCCATCTTGAGGGGGTGGTGGGCGATCCCCGTGGGGGTTCAAATCCCCCCTTCGGCACCATCGATAAAGAACAAAAGGAGAGGTCATCACCTCTCCTCTTGTTTTTAATGACCAAATTCAAAGCACCCATAGTCAAACGATAACCATTTTCTAAATTCCAATACCCGATCACCATTTAGAGATTTGGTAATTGGGAATTATTTGGATCTTACCTGCCTGCCAGTAGACAGGGGATTTGGTGATTGGAATTTTAAGGATATGGATGAAGACTGTCTCGAGGTGAAGACTGCGATCCAGGCGCTGAGCCTGGCATGGGCCCTCTGTCAGAGGGTCAGGGATGATCTTGCAGGGGGAGAGTCGATACTGAAGAGTGACAGGAGTCCGGTGACCATTGCGGATTATGGATCCCAGGCCATTATCTGCAAATTCCTCAGGGAGGCCTTTCCCGCTGATCCCATTGTCGCAGAGGAGGATTCGGCAGAGCTGAGGAGACCAGAACGTTCAAGGATCCTCGAACAGGTCACCCGCTACGTGAATCAATTGATCCCTGGCTCATCGGCAGAAGAGATATGCTCCTGGATCGATCTTAGCTCCCAGGTTGTGACGGATCGGTTCTGGACCCTGGATCCGATTGATGGAACGAAGGGGTTTCTCAGGGGCGATCAGTATGCCATCGCCCTGGCCCTCATCGAGAATGGCCAGGTGCAACTGGGCCTTCTCGCCTGCCCCAACCTTTATGTGAATCAGGACCAGCCCCATGGGAAAAGAGGTTGTCTTTTCCTTGCGCTAAGAGGGAAGGGAGCGGTTCAGATGGATCTGGAAAGAAAGAATCGGCAGGCTTTATCGGTCTCGAAAGTCGAGGATCCATCAGAGGCGGTTCTTACGGAAAGCGTGGAGCCTGATCATGCCGACCATCTCTTCCATCAGCGTCTGGCACGGAGATTGAACATTCTGAGGCCTTCTCTCAAGATGGACAGTCAGGCCAAGTACGGGATTGTGGCAAGGGGAGAGGCGGCCGTCTATTTAAGGGTTCCTTCACTGTCAGAGCCCGCTTACAAAGAGAAGATCTGGGATCATGCCGCAGGGGCGCTGATCGCGGAAGAGGCAGGAGGGAAGGCCACAGATATCTTGGGCCATCCCCTGGACTTTTCGTCCGGGATCAAGATGGTGAGGAACCGTGGCATTCTGGTGACCAACGGGATTTTGCATCGCACCATTCTGGAAGCCCTGAAAGTGTGATACAATAATAAAGATTCCGAGCTCCAAATAAATCTTATATGATGACATTAACACCCTCGGACCATGAAAATTGGACTTGAATGTCATTCCCGCACAGGCGGGAATCCAGACTCCGTCCCTGCGAAGGCAGGGAACGAATAAGAACTGGATTCCTGTTTTCACAGGAAACCCTGGATTCCTGCTTCCGCAGGAATGACTGGAAGTGGCAAATTCTTGATCATTTTATTTTGCCTAATTCTAATGACCCAATCACCAAATGGTGTTTAGACATTGGAATTTAGAAATTGGTTATTGGTGATTGATTATTTGGGCGAGGAGATTTTTAATGGATAGGACATTTTTAGAGGTGATTCAATCTGAGGTTCCCAGTGATTGCGTCTTAATTTCTGTCGGTCTTCCGGGGAGCTGGAAAAGCCCGGTGACGGAGGAGATCGCTAAGATCAAGAATTTTGAGATCCTCCGGTCCGATCTGATTCGCCTCGAGGTCTTAAAGGGGCTCGATATCTTCGACAATAAGGTGGCCTCTGATCCGGATCATAGGAGAAGGGTCTACGAAGAGATGTTTCGGAGGGCAAGGGAGACCTTGAAGGCGAGCAGACGGGGTCTCATCTTGGATGCCACTTTTTTCACACAGGAGTTAAGGGCCCGGGCAGCGGAATTGACGATGGAGGCCGGCCGGGCCTTTGTGATAGCGGAATGCGTTTGTACAGAGGAGAAGTCGATCGAGAGGATTCTGAAAAGGACAAAGGAGAAGTACGAATCGAATGCCTTGACCAGAGAGGCCTATCTCAATAATAAGGCCCTGTTCCAGCCGGTCGATATCGACGATCTGAAAATGCGGTTTCAAACCCTCCCCATCCTGCACCTGACCATTGACACCGAACAGGATGCCCTTCCGGGTTGGAAGATTAAAAGGATCGAAAGAAGATAATTTGCCGAGGACGATTTTCATACCCGGTGGCTGACTAGGCCGTCTATCCGATGGTTTAGAAGGTTTCATTACAAAGAATTACGATGGATATTCCGTTTCTCAAAAAGGCGCTTCTCAATCCGGAAATCTATCCTGACCATCCAGAAGAAGTAGGATTTCTTGAGACCCACATCTCCCTCCTTTTTCTTACAGGCCGCCATGTCTACAAGGTGAAAAAGCCTGTGGATTTTGGCTTCCTCGATTTTACCACCCTTGAGAAGAGGAGATATTTTTGCGAGCAGGAGGTGAGGCTGAACCGAAGGCTCTCTCCGGATATCTACCTCGGGGTGGTGGAGATCGTCCGGATCGGAGATCGGATCTCGTTCAACGGGAGAGGAGAGGTTGAGGAGTATGCTGTTCAGATGAGGCAGATTCCCGAAGAACTTCTCATGGATAAATTGCTTGAAAAAGGCCGGGTTACGCCAAAGATGATACGGGCGGTATCAGAGAAGCTGGCCCACTTTTATTCTTCTGCGGAAACCAATGAATACATCAGGAGTTTTGCCAGGCCAGATCGGATCAAGCAGGATACGGATGAGAATTTCGAGCAGACAGAGAGATATGTGGGTGTGACCATTCACAAGGAGGTCTACACGGAGATTCAGAGGAGGACGAACCGTTTTTTGAAAGACCGGGCCGAAATATTTGATCGGAGGATCGCCAGGGACCGGATTCGAGACTGCCATGGAGATCTTCGGCTGGAACATATCTTCTGGGGTGAGGAGATCTCCATCTTTGATTGTATTGAGTTTAACGAGAGGTTCCGATATAGCGATGTCGCTGCGGATATCGCCTTTTTAGCCATGGATCTCGACTATCACGGGAGGGAGGATCTTTCTGAACATCTGATTCAGACTTATGTCGAAAAATCGGGCGATCAGGATTTGATGAAGGTTCTCGATTTCTATAAATGTTATCGAGCCTATGTGCGTGGAAAGGTGGAGAGCTTTCGACTGGATGATCCCCATATCCCGGAGAAAGAAAAGAGGGCGGCCCTTCAGAGGGCGAAGAAATATTTTGAACTCGCATGGAAGTATGCCCGGAGATTTGATGAAATTGAGAGGCTCTGATCATCGATGGTGGATGAAGATCTTTCAGCCGGGCAAGGATCGTATTTAGATAGAACCTGGGTACCTCCTTGAGGGAAACTCTTTAGCCTGTTTTTTTGATGGTAAGTTCAATTTCCTCAAACGAGGGTGATTTTGCATGGCCAACCGAAACCGAATATTCGGGCCCCAGATTCCTTCCCAATTCATATTCCAGATCGCGCCTAAACTCAGTGGTGAATTTCGGGCCCTTGCCCGGGGGGTAGTGGATTTGTACAAAAAGGGATTCGGGTGGGTCAATGGGATTGTCATAATATGGTCTGATGATTAACTCGAGCCCGGTAGCGGGGTCGTGTTCAGTCACACTGCTTCCGCTTTCGGTTGGAGTGAGTTTTACTTCCCACCTCTTTGGGGAAACCCATTCTCTCACATGAGATTCCCACTCTGATCTGGTCATGGCAAATATGCGACCCACCGTTGCCTTGCTCACCAAGCTCTTTATCTGGAGTACATTCATGGCGTCCTATTCCTTTCTGACACGATTTTTAGTGTCTGCTTCGGGGATGGCAGGAACCCCTCGCCTTCAAGGGGAAGATCACTTAGCTCACATTATACTTAATAAAAAAATTTGTCAATCCAGAGAGAAGCCCTTTTTGCATTGAAAACCGAAATGGAATTTGTTATAGAAAAAACTTAACACATTCTGGCAAAGACTTTGGAGGAAGGGATGGAGAGTCGTCTGTTCAAAGGCATCTGGGTTGGAGCGGTAATCCTGGCGCTGCTCGTGGCTGTTTTTCCTGATCAGATTTTTTCCAAGACGAGGAAGACGTTCCAGACGAAACCTCAGAGGGCTGAAACGCAACAGGCCCCCCGCCTGGTCCAGGCTGCCCAGGGAGGCATCTGGTGCGATGCCCAATCCGCGATCCTGATGGATGGCCTGACGGGTCAGATCCTCTATGAGCAGAATCCTTATCTGCGGATCCCTCCTGCGAGTTTTGTAAAGGTTCTGACTCTGTACTTAGCCTATGACGCTCTTCGTGCAGGGCAGATCAAGATGGATGATTGGGTGACCGTGAGCGAGAAGGCCTGGAGGACTCAGGGGTCGAAGATGTTCATCAAGGTTGGGAGCAGAGTCAAGGTGGAGGATCTGTTGAAGGGGATCGCTGTCACTTCGGGAAATGATGCCTGCGTGGCTATCGCAGAACATCTGGCCGGATCGGAGGAGGTCTTCGTTTTGAAGATGAACGAGAAGGCCAGGGCATTGGGGTTGAAGGACTCGCAGATTAAAAATTCCCATGGGATGCCTGCGGAGGGGCAGTACACCACGGCCATGGATATGGCCCTATTGGCGCAGAGGTATATTGAGGAGTATCCAGAAGCCCTGGCGCTCCATTCGATGACGGAATTTGAATACAACGGGATTCGGCAGGGGAATCGAAATACCCTTCTCCAGAAGAATATCGGCGTGGACGGCTTGAAGACCGGTCACGTCGAAGAGTCGGGATATCATCTGCTCGCCACGGCAAAGAGAGACGGCCAGAGGATGATCGCCGTCGTGATGGGATGTGACAGGATGAGGAAGAGGGCTCCCGAGGCGGAGAAACTATTGGAATACGGGTTTCGCAACTTTTCAACCGTGGAGGCTGTTAAGAAGGGCGATTCATTTGGCCCTGTGAAGGTTCGAAGGGGGAATTTGAATCAGGTGGTCCTTACGGCTGCAGAGCCTGGAAGGGTGACCGTGGCCAGGGGAAAGGAGAGTGCCGTAACGATCGATCCCAAGTTGCCTGCATTTCTTGTGGCCCCGGTTCAGAAAGGGCAGCTCGTTGCCAGGGTGCTCATTCAGAACGAAGGCAAGGTTTTAAGGGAGGTAAAGCTGGTCTCATCCGCTGAGGTATTGAAGAGTATCCTTCCCCCCTGGCCGGTGATCCTTGCGGGCATCGTCGGGATTGTGCTTATCGGTCTGTTCGGGTTCTGGTGGTTCCGTCGGCCGAAGCCAAGAAAATTTTGATGATCCTCGGTTTTTTCTCACCCCGTCTTACCAGATCTCTTTGAAGTAGTCGAAGAGATCTGGATTAAAATCCAAGACCCTCTTTTTAAAGGCCTCTTCTCGAATATTGATGGTCCAGCCATCCCAGTTCTCTTTTTTTGGATCCATTCTCAATCTCTCCATTTCCCACAGGGTTTCGATTGAATATTGGATCGGATCGTCCAGGCTCTTGCTGATATCCCCCACACAACACATCGGTTTTCCTTGGTAACGATGGGATGCTTTTTCATAGAACTGCCTCGTTGTGATGGAGCCTGAATTCAAGACCGAGAGGTCGGTTAAGGGACGGCCGGGAAGATTTCCAACCTTCGATACCTGAAAGATGCATTGAAAGAGAACAGGGATCAGTTCCACCCCTCTTTCCAGACATTCCTGATAGATCCGTTGAAGACCTTCGAGGCTTCCAAAGGCCGTGATCACATAGACCCGTTCGGGCCGGTGATGATCAAAACCATTTCGTAAGAAGAACGCAATCGTTGAGCCAGAGGCGATGACCGGATCCGGTATCAGCCAGGTATCTCCCTGATATTCACCGATAAAATTCTGGCCCTGGATCTCCCAACCCGTGCCCTCGGGGTTGAGCACCCTTTGGAGCTTCATGAAGCCTGTGGGCAGAAGGATCGTTTCGTAAGGCGGCGTGCATCCAATGGCATACTGGAGGTCGAAAGGGTAGGCGCCTCTGAGGATGAGGTATTGGGAGCAGGCCTTGCCGCTCAGCTCTTCAAAGAAGAGATCCACAAATGACTTTGCGAGGTAGCGGATCATGTTGAACTTCGGCCGGCCGCTGATCTCTCTTCCGAGAAGAAGTTGTTGACTGACGTCGCTCTCCACCACATAGATCAGAGGAGGAAGCGAGGGGTCATTCCGGAGATGGCGGACCTTCCATGCCTTGGCGCGGCCAAGGGCATTAGCGCTGTGAGGAGTTCCAACATCTTCAAGAAAGATTCGATCTGTCATCCATCACCTCCCACCCTTCCTCAGGAAAAAGGATGAAGGATAGATTAAATTCCAATAATCAAATAATACGAATGATTAAAAACAAAAAGTTTGATTATTGGAAATTTTTTGGTTATTGGTGCTTGGGGCATTTGGTGATTATCATTTCATTTGGGCATCACTCCACTTGGAAACTTTTCGGTATAGAACTTCTTGGCCTCCGGCATCTTTTCCAGGAGCCCGGCCTTGAACATGTCCCTGGAAACATTCTCCCATTTCTTCGGATGGATGTAGCCCAGACCGTGCCTCCTCGTTTCAGGGGTGATCATCAGGAACTTCACCGGTGAGACCGCATCGATCTCATGACCGAAGTCAAGGGCTTCGTTGTTCTTCTTTAATATTTCAAACGTCTCCCTCGGATTTTCGAAGGCCCATTTAAATCCCTTATATCTTCCCGTGACCACGGCCTGGACAACCCCTGGATGTCTCTTGATGATCCCCTCCGTGGTGAAGAGGACGTTCTCCATCCAGTCGATCCCGAAGTCTCTGTAGTCGACCGTGTAAAATCGTTTTCCCATCTTTTTCGTCTCACGCTGGGCGGTGATCAGTTCGTTGTAGGTCATCGCCGATGCCAGTGGCCAGGCTCCCTCCAGCCAGGGCTTGATATCTTCGCCCTGATTTTGAATCGCGAGCTGTTTTTCCCACTCCTTTCCCACAGCACATTTCGCCTTGGTTTCATATCCGCTCCAGATGCCAAAATCGCCTCGGAGGTCCTTTGCCGATTTGATCGGTATCCAGCTGATGATTCTCATGGCACTGTTTTGGAAATCGACACTTATCGCGACGAGATCGAACCTTTCCCTTTCGCGGCCCCGGATGATATTTTCAGGCTGGTCAACGCCGAAAGCGATCATTCCCTGCCTCACCGCGGCCACGACCGTTCGGACCGGTGAGATGCCAGGCCCTCCCTGAATCGGCCTCACCGTTAGCTTGCCATAAAAGCCTTTCTCTGCGGCAACCCACCCACCCGCGGATTCCATATGGATGGACCAGGCCTCCTGAACAATGATTTCCTGGCCAGCGACAGGGATCGCAAGAGCGAGAGATGCAAAGAAGATCAGATAGATGCTCAAAGGTCTCATCGTTTTCAGCGGGAAAAATACTAACTTACCGAAGCCTGAAAATGCAAGTACAAAAACAGAACAACTGCCCCCCTTTTTGTCAGTGCGCGCTTTCGTGGATGGTGGAAACCCGTCACCTTGAGGCGAAGCGAAAATTGGTGAAATGTGAGCATGAGCCAAGTAGCGATGCGAATCCAGCCGGCTCTTCATACCCGCGAAAGCGGGTATCCAGTGGGTTGTTTGCACCTATGGTTCCTTGCTTTCGCAAGGACAAGCCTGGATTCCTGCCTTCGAAGGAATGACTTCGAAGAGGGAATTAGGCCCGAAGTCGGCTTGAAGTCGACATGCTTTTGGAACCCCCCGCCTTGAAAACGGGGGTCGTTTAGATTCTGGAGGAGGTTTCGTGCAGGAGAGGGACTTCAAGGGAGGTGGCTGAGCGCTCGATCCGTCGGTGGTATTCCTGGATGGAGTACACACACATTCCTCTTTTCAAGGATTCGATTCCATTGACCATGGCTTCTGCACCGAAGAGAGTGGTGACGCAGGGGATGCGGTGGGCCACGGATTCACTCCGGATCGCCACTTCATCGGCCTTGGGTTTCTTTCCGCTCGGGGTATTGATGACCAGATCGATCTCTCCGTTTTTGATCCGGTCCACAATGTCCGGTCTACCCTCACCCACCTTGAAGACGGTTTGGACCGGGATTCCATTGTTGGCCAGAACCTTTGCAGTCCCCTTGGTAGCGACGATCTCGAATCCAAGATCGACCAATTTCTTGGCAACGAAGATGATCGATCTTTTGTCCTTGTTCATGACACTGATGAAAACCCTGCCCTTCAAGGGGATATCGAGCCCGGCCCCGATTTGAGATTTGGCAAAGGCCATCCCAAAGTCTGTATCAATACCCATCACCTCTCCGGTCGATTTCATCTCAGGACCTAAGATAGTATCGATCCCATAGAAACGGTTGAATGGGAAGACCGATTCCTTGACCGCCACATGATGGGTCTCAACCTCCCCTTCGATCCCGAGCTCACGGAGTTTTTTCCCGACCATCACTTTGGCTGCGACCTTGGCCCATGGAATGCCCGTGGCCTTGCTGATGAAAGGGATGGTCCGGGAGGCCCTGGGGTTGACCTCAAGGACATAGACGATATCGTTTTTGATCGCATACTGAACATTCATTAAGCCGACCACCTCGAGTTCTCTGGCCAGGGCATATGTATTCTGTTTCAACTCCTCGATCAGTTCATCGCTTAGGGAGTAGGGAGGTGTGGCGCAAGCGCTGTCTCCAGAATGGATCCCGGCCTCTTCGATATGTTCCATAATGCCAGCGATGACACACGACTCTCCATCCGCAACGGCATCGACATCGATCTCAATAGCGTCCTCCAAGAACTTGTCGATGAGGATGGGATGTTCGGAAGAGGCCTCCACCGCCTTGAGGGCAAAGCGCTCCAGGGATGGTTCATCGTAGACGATCTCCATGGCCCGCCCCCCTAAGACGTAGGAAGGACGAACAACGACGGGATAACCGATCTCCACAGCAACCCGCTTGGCTTCCTCTGTTGAGCTGGCAGTGCCGTTCAACGGCTGCGTCAGCCCCAACTTCTTCAGGAGGGCCTTGAAGAGCTTCCGATCCTCGGCCCGATCGATATTCTCTGGAGTTGTCCCGATGATCTTAGCTCCCATTCTTGCCAGAGGAACGGCCAGGTTGAGAGGCGTTTGACCTCCGAACTGGACGATCACGCCATCGGGCTTTTCGATATCGATGATATGGAGGACGTCTTCAAGGGTGAGGGGTTCAAAATAGAGTTTGTCCGAGGTGTCGTAATCCGTGGAAACCGTTTCCGGGTTGGAGTTGACCATGATCGTCTCATAACCGAGCTCCTTGAGGGCGAAGGAGGCGTGGACGCAGCAATAGTCAAACTCGACCCCCTGTCCGATCCGATTGGGCCCTCCTCCTAAGATCATCACCTTCTTCTTCGTTGATATTTTTGATTCATCCTCGGTCTCGTAGGTGGAGTAATAATAAGGCGTATAGGCCTCAAACTCCGCGGCACAGGTATCGACCAGTTTGTAAGTCGGGAGGATCCCTTTCTCCTTTCTCATGGCCCGGATGGTCGCCTCATCCACGCCGATCAGATGACCTATCTGGAAGTCGGAGAACCCGTACTCCTTTGCTTTTCTCAAAAGCCGGTCGGGAAGACGAAGCTGACCGGGGATCTGGATTCTCCAGAGTTCGAGATCCTTCGCCTTTGCCGCATAGGATTGGATCTCTCTTTCGAGATCGACGATCTCCTGGATATTGGCGAGAAACCAGGGATCGATCCTCGTCAGTTCATGGATCTCCTCGATCTTCATTCCTAAAAGCAATGCCTCCCGGATCGTAAAGATCCTTTCCGCATTTGGCGGGGAGAGTCTTTTTCTGACGTCCTCAAGGGCCTGAGCCCGCATGGAATCGTTGATCTCCTCGATAGGGAAAGAGAATCTGTCCTTCCCGTCCGCTCCCAGACCATACCTGCCGATCTCAAGAGAACGGAGCCCTTTTTGGAGGGCTTCCTTAAATGTCCGGCCGATGGCCATGGTTTCGCCTACCGACTTCATCGAGGTGGTCAGGGTAGGGTCTGCACCCGGAAATTTTTCGAATGTGAATCTCGGGATCTTGACCACGCAGTAGTCGATGGTCGGCTCAAAAGAGGCGGGTGTCTTTTTCGTAATGTCATTGGGAATCTCATCCAGGGTATATCCCACAGCCAATTTGGCCGCAATCTTAGCAATTGGGAACCCCGTTGCTTTGGAGGCCAGGGCAGAGGATCGGGAGACCCGAGGATTCATCTCGATGACGACCATACGCCCGTCCTCAGGCCGAATCGCAAATTGGATGTTGGAGCCACCGGTCTCGACCCCGATCTCCCGAATCGCTCGAATGGCCGCATCCCGCATCCTCTGGTATTCCTTGTCCGTCAGGGTTTGAGCAGGTGCCACGGTGATGCTATCTCCGGTATGGATGCCCATCGGGTCAAAATTTTCAATGGAGCAGATGATGACCACATTATCCTTGAGGTCCCTCATCACCTCCAGTTCAAACTCCTTCCATCCGAGGACAGACTCTTCGATCAGAATCTCTCCGATCATGCTCCATTCCAGTCCACGGGCAGCCAACTCCTCGAACTCTTCGATATTGTAGGCCACGCCACTTCCTGTTCCGCCCAGTGTAAAGCTGGGTCGGATGATCAGGGGAAAGCCGATCTCTTTTGCAACCTCCCGGGCCTGCTCGAGAGAGTAGGCCAGTCCGCTTTTGGGAAGGTCGAGGCCAATTCTCTTCATCGATTCTTTAAAGAGCTTTCGGTCCTCACCCTTCTTGATGGCTTCGTAGTTTGCGCCGATCATTCTGACGCCATATTTTGCAAGAACTCCGGACTCATAGAGTGCGACGGAGACATTGAGGCCGGTCTGTCCACCGAGGGTTGGGAGAAGGGCATCCGGTCTCTCCCGCTCAATAATCTTTTCGAGGATTTCCGGGGTGATCGGCTCGATATAAGTTCGATCGGCCATCTCTGGATCGGTCATGATGGTGGCAGGGTTTGAGTTGACCAGGATCACCTCAAACCCTTCCTCCTTGAGCGCCTTGCAGGCCTGGGTGCCGGAGTAGTCGAATTCACAGGCCTGACTGATCACAATGGGCCCTGAGCCGATGATCAGAATTCTTTTGATGTCCGTCCGCTTAGGCATAAGCCATCCTTAGATGAAATTCCAAAAACCAAATCCCAGATCCCAAATAAATTCCAATCACCAATTTTCAATGACTCAAACGGTTTGGCTTTGGACTTTGGTCATTCCTGCCTGCCTTGATATAGCTCCATTACCTTGATAAACTCTCCGAATAAATCCTGTGTATCATGAGGTCCTGGAGAGGCCTCCGGATGGTACTGGACCGAAAAGATCGGCAGGCTCTTATGTCTCATTCCTTCAAGGGTATGGTCATTGAGATTGATCTGGGTCGGTTCGACCTCATTTGGATCCAGGGAATCGGGATCTACACAGAAGCCGTGGTTCTGGGATGTGATCATCACCCTTCCGGTCTTCAGGTCTTTTATAGGTTGATTGGCTCCCCGGTGGCCGAATTTCAACTTGAAGGTTTTTCCTCCGAAGGCCAGTCCTAAGAGCTGATGCCCCAGGCATATCCCGAAAATCGGTTTTTTCCCAATCAGCTGGCGCACGGTCTCAACCGCATAGGGGACCCCCTCCGGGTCTCCAGGACCATTGGATAAGAGGATTCCATCCGGCCGACAGGAGAGGATCGATTCGACGGATGAGGAGGCGGGGAGGACCATTACCTCGCAGTTCCGCTCTCGCAGCGAACGAAGGATATTATATTTCACACCATAATCCAGAACGACCACTCTCAACGGAGAGTGGCAGGTAGAAGGTTGAGGGTGGAGATTCAAGAACTGTAGATCATTGATCCTATTCCACTCAAAAGGTTTGTCGCAGGTCACCTCCTTGACCAGGTCCCGGCCGATCAGGCCCGGGGAAGACCTTGCCTTTTCGACCAGGCTATTCCGGTCGAAGTCTTCTGTAGAGAGGATGGCCTTCATCGCACCCAGACAGCGGATATGTCTGGTGAGGGCCCGGGTGTCCAGTCCTTCAACCGCCATAATTTCGTTCTCGATCAAATAGTGAGATAGGCTCTTATCCGCCCTCCAGTTGGAGAAAAGGGTGCTGGTTTCTTTGACTACGAATCCCTCCACCTTCGGCCCCTTGGACTCGATATCCTCCTCGTTCACTCCATAGTTGCCAATAAGAGGATAGGTCATAATCACGATCTGACCTTTGTAAGAGGGGTCGGTCAGGATTTCTTGATAACCGGTCATACTGGTGTTGAAAACCAGCTCTCCGGTCTTCTCTCCCGAAGAGCCAAACGACCTTCCCTCAAAGATCGACCCATCTTCTAAAGCCAAGAGGCATCTCTGAACGTCTTTCATTAAACCCCTCCCTTACAAATCCCCCCCTTACTCAAGCGGAAGTTATTTCCCCATAAAAAAAGGCCCCCGATCCCGATTCAACAGGATCGAGGGCCTTCCGGTTCGTTTCCCTTGTTTGACCATAGAATTTCTTGCCTCTATTAAAGTTTTTCTATCATGCTTTTTTCTGTTTGTCAAGACCGTTTTAGGCTTCTGTCAGGCATGTTGATAGATCTTCGTCCGGGTAGGTCTTGCCATCAGTTTTTCGATCTTGTTATGGATCTTTTTCCTCTCCGGATTCTTTTCCCAGTTTTTCCAATCATCGACGCTCTGCCACGTGGTGATCACGATATAGTTCTGTGGATCATCCAGTGCCCGAAGCGTTTCGCCCGTGATATAGCCTTTTGCGGGGACGGCTTTGGCCCTCAATTCCCTGAGCAGTTTTGCAAAATCCGGCTCCTTCCCTTTCTTCACCTTCCGATCGATGATGATCCTCACTGCCATCAGTCGCCACCTCCCTCTTTTTTTAAGATCTTACCAAGCCTTTTTCTATATTTCAAGAAAAAAATTCTTTCGGGAATAATCCCTTACTCCTCCGTCGAACCATCTTGAAATTGCTATAAAAGCAAATTTTTGGTATAAATAGGTCAACTTGGGGAGGTGACGTGAAGAAAACCAGATGAGTATCTTCGACCTTCGCCAATCCGTGATCGATGAATACAGCAAGTATGTCCAGAGTTTTCTCTCTATCGCGGATGAACGAATAAGAGCACTCATCGAGGAATCACTCCTAAGAAACCAGGCCCTTTGGCCAGATGCTCTTCTCCAATCAAGTCCTTCTATAATCAGGGACTCGAAGAACATATTCGTCGCTACCCTGACGTTTTTGGTTAGTAAGCCTCCCTGCCTTTAAATGGGAATGGTGCAGGGTGAGAAAATTTCTGATAGAAGAAGGGTGGTATTTGGTCGAGACAAAAGGGAGCCACAAACAATATAAACATCCAACAATCCCAGGCAGAGTTACAATTGCCGGGCACCCCAATGATGATCTGGCACCAGGAACTCTAAAGAACTCTAAATAGCATATTGAAACAAGCAAAGTTAAAGGAGGGCAGGTAAATAAGCACCGCTTTCTTAATGTGATCGAAAAGGCAGATGGAAATTATTCAGCTTATTCCCCTGATTTGCCAGGTTGTATAGCCACAGGTTTCACTCGAGAGGAAGCTGAGAGGAATATGTATCAGGCTATTGAAATGCATATTAAAGGAATGCAGGAAGATGGCCTGCCTATCCCCGAATCAACTTCCTTTGCAGAATATGTGGCCATTCAATCGGTTTAAATTATGGGTGGATAGATGAACAGCTTATCCGTCGGCTCCATTGTTCGTTGCCGTAACCGGGAATGGATCATCCTTCGCTCTCCTGATGAAAACCTGATCTTACTCCCCCTGACAGGAAGTGACAAAAAAGTATGCTAAGAAATGGGACAGGATCAGGTGGAGGGATATTTGCAAGATTCGGCCTAAAGAAAACACATGAGAAAAGTGGAAGGTGAGGGCGGGTGACGTTTCTGAAGCGCAAAATAATGGCAAGAATTCAACCCGGCCGGTCGGACTTAAGTTGTTTCAGAACCGACGTCCCCCTCTTTCCTCCTCTGGGTTCGTTCTCAAGCTCCATCATCCTCACATATTGATCCGCATCAAATTTTCTCTTCAAGCCCTTATCATTCATATATCTCACGTTGCCAAAGATTGACCTTTCACCCCATGGGCGATCATGCTTTCCAAAACACCAGGCCACTCCGGCGAACCCGTTTGGGTCTCTTCCGTCGAGTTCATACTTATTGTTAAGATAAAGGGCTATCTTAAACCCTTCTTCTGGGCTTCTGCTCCACTCAAGGATCTTCTTCCCCCAATACATCCTCATGTATCCGTGCATTTTCCCCTTGGTGACCATCTCCCTTTGGGCCGCATTCCAGTAAGGATCATGAGTGGTTCCCATTTCGAACTCTTTGAGACTGTAGACATAGGGCCGTCTGTCCTTCTCATGTCTCTTCAAACTCTTTTTTGCCCAGTCAGGAAGGGCTTCAAAAGAATCGTATCGCTCATTATAGCATACGAAATTCATACTCAGTTCTCTCCTGATGATCAGTTCTTCGAGAAACGCTTTTGCACCCGGGCTCTTCGTTTTCGAAACCTTCAGGGCGATATAGAGAGGTGAGATCTGTCCAAAGTGTAAATACGGGCTCATATGAGAAACGCAATCAAAGGTTGGGTCATTTCTCAATTCTGGAAAGCGGTCTAATTTCTTCTCCAGAAAAATCTCAAGATGATTCTTGGCCTCCTCCGTTCCCCCATGAAAAGAGTCCACCCTTTTAACGCTCCGGTCGATTTGAAGCTTGGAGATTGACTTTGCCACGTCCTCAATATCAAAAGAATCAAATCCGACAGAAAGGGAATCGATGATCGGGTGATGCTCCTTCAACGGAACGAGAAAGCCATTCAGCTTCCTCGTGATCTTTGACCTTATGGTCGCCGCCGCATATTCCTCCTTGGGGGACGTCTCTTCCACAGGAACGACGACATCAGTTTCAACCTGAATCAGTGGACACTCCATCTTTTGGGAGGCATCCTCTCTCCAGGCTTTCTGGATCCTCAGATAACCTCGATCCACCACTGTGAGCGAGGCTCTCTTGGCTAATTGGAGCACTCCGATCTCAGGGGACTGATGGAGGAGGACCATTTGGATCCCTCTCTTTTTGAGAGATTCCCTCACCTGCTTCAACCCTTCCAGCATGAAGAAATAATGCCTTTCATTCGCCTCTGGAAATTGATCGGTGATTCCAAAGAACACAATCAGAGGCTGGCGAAGCTCATTCGCCTTCAGAATAGCATACTCAAGCGCATGATTATATTCAGCCCTCTGGGAGGCCTGCATCCAGTAAAGGACATAGGCTCCTTTTCTTATATCTTTTTTATTAAGAACCTTGATTCTTTCCTTCTGGATCATTTCTTTTAACGGTTTGACGCCCACAGAGAAAAGTTCAAGAGGGTGGCAAAACTAACCCAAACGAGATAGGGGATGAGGAGCGCTCCCGCCAATTTGGAAACCTTGAAGAAATTCAAGATCGTCAGCAGAATGGCTATCCAGAGAAGGACAATATCGATGAGTCCTAAAAAAGGGGAACGGAGCGCGAAAAAAGCTACTGACCAGAGGATATTTAGAATCAACTGAACAAAAAAGAAAATCAAGGCAGGTTTGAACTTTGGATGGTCTGTCCTCTGCCAAACAAAGAAGAACGATATTCCCATGAGGATATAAAGGCTGATCCAGACCGGGCTGAATATCCAATTGGGGGGTGTAAAGAAGGGTTTATTTAATGTCTGATACCAAGTTGGAATGGCCGGGGTGGTAAAAAGAGAGCCCAGAAAGCCCGCTATTTGACAGAGTATAACGCTTGCTACCAGTTTAAGAATATCGCTGATCTTCATCTTATCCTTTCTCTGGTAGCGGACCTTTTCCCTTTTGGGCTCCTTTTCCAATTAATCTAACGGCATGGGATTACAAAGATTTTTTCTGAGTCAGCAACCCAGCCGCAGTTAAAGCAGATATGTTTAGGCTTCTTAGCACTTTCTTTAATAACATCAAACTATTCGTTGGTCGCCAAAACAGAAAGGTGGCCAGTATGATTCCCTTTACAAGTTTTTTCTGCCTTTTTCCCCTCGTTCAATAATGCTCACTCATGTTAACCTGTTCCCCCAGCGCCTTTCAAGTCATTTCTTGAATTTATCCCTCTTTGCTCTTTTCGATAGGCGAGGAATTAAGAATGGGGTGCTCCTTTTATATGAGAGGCTTTTGGGGTCAGGCTTAAATAAATAAGTATTTTGGCTTTCACTCGTGATGGACTTCGCCACGTTCTCGATCCGATGGACGTTCGCGGCCCTAATTTTCCCGGCGAAACCTTGGGCTTCCTGAAGGACAAAGGGCTTCGCTAATTCGGCGAAAAAGGAAGAAGGCAAGGGGCGTCGTCAAATCTTTTAAATATTTGTTGAGGGAGCACCGCCGAACAGGCTCTTCATACGCATCAACAAACTGATATCCCCATGGGCTGTATATTTCCCTTGCATGAAGGCCTGTTGTCCATCCGTCTCCCTATTGGCGATGGCCAACCAAACCTCAGAAGGAGTCTTGATGGTCAAGGTCGGGCGATCCTCTTTTCCTTCGTGAGACGTACATTTCCCATTTTCAATCGACAGGAACCAGTTTCCAGGTTGCTTGCCGGTGACTTCGAATTGAATCGTTGCCTTCAGATCCCCTGCCGCTTGGCTATTGAAGGCCAATGCCATGCCCTTAAAGAGCAGCCTGATATCCTCTACCCTTTGGCCTTCTTGAGGGGCTCCCTGAGCCATGCCCTGGAGTTGGCTGTCCCACCAGAGATTGGCCATTTCAGCCATCTGATCAGGGGAGATAACAGGTTTCTGGATCATAGCCTCAGTCTCTTCTGAAACCCTCCCATCCCGGACCACCTCAACTCCTGCCCGGTAGGCTGCCTGGAGAACAGGCTGGATCTTATCTCTCAGACCCTTCTGTTTCAGCAGTTCGCCCGCAGGCATCAGCAGCTCTCCCACGAGAAGCATATACCCACCCTGTTCCATGTGTCGGAAGACGTGACGGAGACCATCAAAATGAGAGACCTCAGGGAATCCGCAGTTAGAGATAAGAACCATCTTTCGGTTCCCTTCATACCTCATCGGATGTCGATAAGTCTCTCCCTTCTTGACCAGATGGGGATCAAGAAGGGGAAGGAGCCTTTCCTGGAAGGCCTTGAGAAGCGAGGTCATATTGAAATTATAGAGAGGTGTTGCAAGAACGATCATATCGGAATTTCGAACCTTCTCCAGGAGCTCCGGCATGTCGTCCTTAAAGACACATACGCCAGGAGTTTTTGTCCAGCAGGTGTAGCATCCTATGCAGGAATGAATCTTTTTCTCCTTCAGGTAGATCGTCTCGGTTTCAGCCCCTTGACTTCGGGCACCCTTG
>JACAEX010000087.1 GCA_013388635.1 Syntrophaceae bacterium
GATATCGCAGCGGCAGATATCGGCTGAGGATGAGGTTGAGGTTGCAATGAAAAGATCGCTATAGTATATCCCCTTTTCTGTCCCAGAATTTCTTCAATGATAGAGGTTACCAAGAAAAGAGAGTATGTCAAAAGGAAAAGGGTTGGTTCTTAATCAATCCCAAATTAAGAATTAGACAAGGAGGCTACCATGTCTTTTGATACGATTTTGATCGAGAAGAAAGGCCAGATAGGTCTGATCACCCTAAACCGTCCGCAAAAGTTTAATACCTTCAATACGCAATTGGCTGAAGAACTGAATGCTGCCCTGCGCCAGTTGGACGAAGACCCGGAGGCTCGGATCGTCATCATCAAAGGAGCGGGGAAAGTATTTTCAACAGGGATAGATGTGAGTGAGTTTCACGGAAAGACAGCTTCCGAGTACCATCGATGGCTCACCCCCATGGATCAAATGCATCTTACCATTGCTTCGATGAAGAAACCTGTGATCGCCATGGTCCATGGATATGCGGTCGCCAACGGGGCTGGACTCGTGGCCGCTGCGGACTTCGCCATTATGGCAGAAGATGCAAAACTTGGAACCACAGCCATCAATGTTGGACTGCTCTGCACGGGACCAATCATCCCCATGAGTTATGGACTCGGTAAGAAAAAAGCTCTGGAGATGCTTTTAAGCGGCGAAATGATCGACGCAAAAGAGGCAGAACGGTTAGGACTGGTGAATAAAGTGGTACCTGCAGAGAGGTTAGAGGAAGAAACCTTTGCTTTTGCTCAAAAACTTACCTCTAAGAGCCCCGTGGCGATTCAGATGGGAAAGAATTTCTACTACCAGATGATCGATATGCCTTATAGGCAGAGATTCGTCCTCAACGCAGAGATCATGACCAGACTTTGCACCACCGAGGATGCCTCCGAAGGAATTAATGCATTTATTGAAAAGCGAAAACCCATATGGAAAGGAAAATAATAAGAAGAGAAAGAGAGAAGCGGGTCCATGAAAAAAGCGGAATTAGCGGAAAAAGCCTATAGGCTGGGCAAGGAATATGAGAAAACCTACCGAGGATGTTGTCAATGTGTGATTGCTCCACTCCAGGATGCACTCGGGATCAGGAACGATGACATATTTAAATCAGCCACTGGCCTGGCAGGAGGAGCCGGGTTGGCGGGTGACAGCGGTTGTGGAGCTTACATCGGAGCAATTATGATTTTGAGCTCACTCCTCGGGAGAGAGAGAAACAATTTCTCTGATCCCGAGGGCATCCGCTTTAGGACCCACGAGCTCACGAGAAAGTTTCGCGAAAAGTTCATCCAGGAATATGGCTCCGTTGTCTGCCGAAATATCCAGAACAAAATTTTAGGTCGCTACTACTATCTTCCCGACCCTCAGGAATATGAAAAGTTCCACAATGCCGGAGCCCACGATATCCATTGCCCCGAGGTCGTCGGCAAAGCAGCCAAATGGATAACCGAGCTCATTCTGGAAGAAAACTTAATTCCCGAATAGATCACTAAACCTTCTTTGGGCAACAGGTATTTATAAAGCAATGGGGCAAGGCAAGGGTCAGGAAGGGCCTGCTTACCGGCAGGCAGGCGCGTCTTTACCGTCGCCATTAGACGGAGCCCTTATCTGCCATCTTCTGAGACTGATTACAAGGGGGTAGATTCCATGAGTTTAAAGGACAAGTACGCCATCGTCGGAATAGGATACACGCTTCAGGGTCGTGTTGCCGATCGAACATCCCTGAGCTTTCACGTCGAGGCATGCGCAAACGCGATTGCAGATGCAGGGTTAAGAAAAGAAGATATTGACGGATTGATCTGTTACAGAGTTTTTCCGCCCGCCTCAAATGAGGCGTTCGTGACCCCTTATCTGGTGGCCCAGCATCTCGGGTTATCTCCGACCTATCTGAGCCAGGATGCCAATTGATCCAGGAGTCACATCCAGCACGCAGTTGGCGTGCTTGAGGCAGGTCTTTGCAACTATGTGGTTTTGTCCTACGGCCATAACGCCTTTTCCAGTGATAGTATGCGACGCATGCTGATGGAGAGGAATGGAGATGATGCGGTATTCGGCCACTTCGGTGCTGTCGCTGGGTATGCCTTGGCAGCACGGAGAGCTATGCATACCTTCCGAACGGGTCCGGAGACCTGGAAGCACATTGCGGTCGGACAAAGGAAATGGGCCAACCTGAACCCTTCTGCCACCATGTATGACCGTCCGATGTCCTTTGAGGATTACTACAATGCCAGGTGGATCATAGAACCCTTTCGCCTTTTCGACACCTGCCTGATGACAGACGGCGGAAGGGCCATCATCATTACTTCCGCTGAAAGGGCGCGCGATCTCAGACACCCTCCCGTTCTCATTATGGGACTGGGGCAGCACAACCCCTCTATTGATGTCCATCAAGCCACTCACCTAACGGGTCCAACAGGAGCGAAGAAGGCAGGGGAGATGGCGTTAGCGATGGCGGGCATTACCCTGAAGGATGTCGATGCCTGTGAAATCTATGATTGCTTTACTTATACCGTAGAGATTACTCTGCAAGACTATGGTTTCTTCGGACCCGGTGAGGGTGAGGATTGGTTCAAAAACGGGACGATCGAACCTGGCGGGAAAATGCCCGTCAATACCTCTGGCGGGCAGCTCTCGGAGGCCTATTACATGGGCCTCACCCCTTTATCAGAGGCAGCCATGCAACTGATGGGCCGATGCGGTGAGAGACAGCTCGGACCAGCTACTAAAACGAAGACGCCCGAGATTATCTTGTGCAGCGACAACGGCGGGATACTGCAGACTCACAGTTGCATCATCTTAAGGAGGTCATGAATGGGCGAATACAACAAACCGCTTCCCAATGTGAACGACGACAGCAACGAGTTCTGGGCTGGCTGCAAAGAACACCAATTGAGATTCCAGAAGTGTAAAGTCTGCGGCCATGTCCGCTGGCCGGCCTCCATCCTTTGCCCCATGTGTCATTCAAAAGAGACGAAATGGATTGTCTCGGAAGGCAAAGGCAGGGTATACAGTTTCGCTGTATATCATGTGGCCTATCATCCCGGGTTTGAGAACGACCTCCCTTATGTGGTGGCGGATGTGGAACTGGAGGAGGGGCCACGCCTCGTCACCAATATCGTGGGGTGCCGACCGGATGACGTGAAGTGCGAAATGCCCGTTGAGGTGGTGTGGGACGATGTTACAGAGAAATTCAGTCTGCCCAAATTCAAGCCGTGCTGCTAAACCCTCAGGGTGCGCGAATCAACAGCATAAGTTGTTCATGTGTAAACTCCTTCTGACCATCCTTCTTAATGTTGGGAACCAGTACCCCGTTTCCCGTATTGCTCGTTCATAAAGCGCATGAGGTCTTCTCTTACGGTTCCGCTCATTTCATAATATCTCAACCCTTGTCACCGTTTGCGTCGGAACATCACCTCTTAAAGGCCAAAGAAACCAAAAAGAAAAACGCCCGGCAAGGTAAGGTGGCCCAAGGGCCTGGCAACCAAGGCCATCCTTTGAGATAGCATCAAGGTTCCAAGGTAACCGGCTGCTCCTCCCAAAGAAGCTCCCATGATTAAGGCCAGAATAAATTGCATCCCGATCCCTCCCATCAGATATGTTGATGTTTATAGAATTTTATTCCCGTTCCATAAATCTCTTCCAATCCCTCGAGCGTAATGACCTCTTTAGGCTTTCCGTAGCATAACGTCTTTCGGTTCATGCTTAAAACATTGTCGCCGTGTTCCCAAACAATATTGAGATCATGCGTGACTAACAAAATGGTCAGGTTCCACTCCTTCCAGAATTTATGCAAAAGGGAGTAGATCGTCTCCTGAGCTCCCACATCTATCCCTGAGGTAGGTTCATCGAAAAGCAACACCTTGGGTTCATCCACCAGGGCCCAGGCAATGAGCATCCTTTGAAACTGACCGGTTGAGACTGCTCCAAACCTTCTTTTCAACAAGGATGGCTCCAGCCCTACTGCTGAGAAGATATTTGAGATTTTTTCTTGAGAGACATTCTTGAATTTAAAGAATTCCTCGATGCTTAGAGGAGGTAATCCTTTTCTTTGAAATAGCTCCTGTGGCGGCAGGTAACTTATACTTTTCGTATGCCAGATGACTTCTCCGGAATAAGGGACCAAACCTAAGAGCGTCCTAAGAAGCGTTGATTTCCCGGCCCCGTTGGGGCCCAGAATGATCAGGGTCTCTCTTTCCTTTACTTCAAAGGTTAGATCTTTAATGATCTCTTCTCCATCAAGCACGACATTCAGCTTTTTAACTTCTAAAATTGAATTATTCTTCATGATCTTTCCTCCTATCCAATATCCGCCCCTACAAGATTTGTCAGATCTTTTCCCTGAAAAGGCCCTTTTTCAATTTTTTGATTGATGAAATGATATAAGGCAGATGCCTCATTGAATACTAAGAAGGCAGCAAGGGCAATCCAGCAGGTCTCATTCAGTTAGTTGATCTCCGAAATTGTCAGTTTCTTGTAAACTTCAGCAATTGTCTCATCCTCAGTAATAATCACCTCAACGTCTGCACTGGAAAAGACATACGAAGGTCCTTTTCCATCAAAGGCCTTTTTCGTATAAACAGTATCCACTCCATTCTGAAGAAGCCATTCACTCACCTTGATCCCTTTCCCCTTCTCCTCTTTCAGATAGGGATTTCGCAAAAATTTTTCTTCTTGAACCCGACGCTCCTTGGCACTTATCCGAACAAGGCAAAAATAGGGAGCATCACCGAAATGATCGGAGAGACTCTTTTTATCCTCTTCCATGGGAAGCGCGTAGATTAGAAAATCCTTTTTCACCGGTTCGTAATGGATAGTCACCTGATCCACCTGAGGGATTTCCTTTAGGATTGACCTCTCAATCTCTTCGCTAACTTGATGAGCCTGAGCCAATTTCTTCATGCCAAAGACCAGGTTCGTACGGACAAAGACGAATCTGCCTGAGTTTCTCGCCTGAATGGATTTGATTTCCCTGACTTGTGAAAAGCGCTGGATAATACTTCGGATCCGATCCAGGGTCATGGGATCAACCGATGCGTCCAGTAAAGTTCTCATAGAGTCCTTGAGGATATCCCATCCGACCTTTGCAATGAACCCGACCATCACCAGGGCGGCCAAACGGTCGAGGATAGGATACCCAGCTCTTGATCCCAAAAGGGCGACCAGGACAAGTGCCGTCGAGCCGATATCCGAGTACCAGTGAGAGGCATCTGCCCGAAGACTTGGGGAGTTGTACTCTTTTGCCTTTCTGGCTTCAAACCGCGAAAAAATGCCGATGGCTAAAATAATTGCTAAAAGACCAAATAGAGAGGAGTATAAATGTCCAAAGATTAAATCCTTCTCTCCCTTAAAGACATGCTGGACGATTTCATAACCTGCAAAAAAGATAAGACCGGCACTCGCCAGGGCAACGAAATTCTCAACCTTGTAAAGACCCCACGGAAAAGCTTCAGACTTCTTTTTCGATAACCATATCCCCACCAGGACCAGAAGGCTTGCGAACGTATCTGAGAAACCATGGATGGTATCGGCCAGAAGGGCAGCACTTCCGGAAAGCCAGGCCAATATACCTTTTGCGCCTGCCACGAGAATATTCAGAAGCGTTGAATAGAAGGCAATCCGCGATGGATCGCCATTCTTTCTCAAAAAATTCTGTTTTTTGGTCATATCCTTCTTACTCTTAGTGCGTCTCTCTAGCTTTTTTGCAGTGTTCTGCTTCTATGTAGAAGATCTCGCTAATCCTCAAGAAGAATCACCTCCTTAAAATCAGGTATTAATTTCTTCAACTGCTCTTCGAGTACCTCCTTAATTATCTCTTTACTCATGAGTGTTCGATCCACATGGCAGGCAGAAGGGTTTGACAGGGGAGGATAATATTTCAACATTACTACCCCCTGCCTGATTTCTCTCAATCGCACATCAGCCCCTCCGAGACTTGGCTTGACCTTGGAGAATATTTCTTCTACTTTATTGCTCAATTCTTGCTCTATCCCTTTTTTTTCCATGATATACCTCTTTTAAAAGAGCTTCTCAAAGCATTCTAATAGCCCCAAGGGGACAAGACTCGACGCACTTACCACACTCCTGACAGAAGCCCTGGATAGGATAAGGGAAATCATATGCCCCTAATTGTCTCCATAGCTTATCGGGACATACTCCGACAACAAGGCATATACCCTCGTCACAGTTTTTAGGATTGCATCTCTTATAATCTATTGCTACCTTTAGTTTGGCATCTAACATTTTTCCAAATTTGCCTTAAATGAAACCTACCTTAAAAGCCCCAATATTTAACGTGTTCATTTAATAGATTCTTCAATCATCGATTTCAATCGAGCCTTAGAAACTGCTCCCACATTCTGATTAACTGCTTTTCCACCTTTAAAAAGAATGAGCGTTGGGATTCCCCTGATTCCATAGATAGAGGGAGTCTAGAAATTTTCGTCCACATTCATTTTTCCTACCTTTATTTTCCCGCTGTATTCTTTGGCCAATTCCTCAACAGTCGGTGCAATTGATAGACAGGGCCCACACCAAGGCGCCCAAAAGTCCACAAGAACGGGTAGGTCGGATCGGATGACCTCCTCATTAAATTTTCCATCA
This sequence comes from Syntrophaceae bacterium, assembly GCA_013388635.1. Taxonomy (GTDB): domain Bacteria; phylum Desulfobacterota; class BSN033; order BSN033; family UBA1163; genus JACAEX01. The sequence continues at coordinate 6,619 of JACAEX010000087.1, forward strand.
GTCACATGAAATAGAACTTCTTTCTCCATACCATTGTTCCTCCTTCTTTAGCGCATTTTTAATTGGAACCCCCAGGGCTAAAAATGCACCGAAGGGATTCTTTCTGGAGGATAGGAGCTCCTCCAGAACTCCAAACCACTCTTAAAAGTTTAAGGGTAAAATGAGGGCGCCTCCCCGGTTCAGATTGCCTTTCACTAAAACTTTAGTTAACAATTTCTTCAATACCCAGATGCTGTAGAATCTGGCTTTATTATAAAGGCTTGGGCGGAACATCCCTTTCATTCCTGTGCCAAAGGCAGTAAGGGAGTATTTGTTTAGAATCCCTAATATGATCTTCTTCCTCGATACACCGACCCCCGCCCTACGCTCCAAAATTCGAAGATCGCCCTGATAGTTCCTTTCGATGAAATTATTAATTTTATCTCTTTTTTCACTATCCTTTTGAAGCAACCGATTGTAGGACAGGAATGATGGGGTATCTGTCCATAATTACATCCCCCTTTACGTCTTGGTTAATGTCAGGAGCCTCACTCCGCTAACTTCTTTAAAGGTGGCGCCCTGGCTGATGAAACGAATGAGCCTTTCCGAATCGAACACCTTGGCCCCGCAGATCGCGTCAATGCCGTGATCGAAGAGGACAGGGGAGAGAGGCGTGGTCGGACCAATCATGACAATGTAGGCTTTTTTGCAGAAGCTCAGAAGTACTTCCAGCGTATGATTGATAAAGGAAGTCCCCGTAATTCCTATAACGTCGCATTCTGGCAAAATTCGAGCGCCCTCTTCCGCAGGCAAATCCCCTTCTCGAACCCTCTGTTCAAGAACCCAGAGATTCCTGACTTTTCCTTTCAGTTTTGGTATCCAAGGAAAGTGGCCGACCACAGCGACGTTTTTCCCTCCGCCCTTCTCCAAGAGTATTTCAAAGGCATTCTTCTCGAGGCACTTCGACTCATCCACCTCGATCAACGAGTTGATCGCTGCCATTCCGATGGAGGCTTCCAAGAGGCTATCGGATTTTGCGTATTCAGCAAGCTCCAGCGCTGTCTTTTGCGTCAATCCTCCTACACCCCTGACTCCTTTCTCATGTGAGGGACCTGCTTCCCTGAAGGTCGAGGAGAGACCACAGTGCCTGCTCTCAACCGCCGTCCAAAAGACACAGGCGTGAACACTTCTAACGGGAACGTCTCGCCCCTTGAGGCTGGAAATAATATCCTCTAATATTTTCATCAGCGATCACCCCCCCTTCTCTCCATAGATCACTTTCGACTGTCCTGTGGGGCTCATCTCCTTGCCGATATTTTTGAACCTTTCTCCCAAAACGGCTTCTTCTTCCTCAAGGAATTTCTTCGCATCGCTCGCACCGAGAAAGAAGATTCGAATATAGAAGAGGAGCCTTGCGATCAATTTCTCAGGTTTCGCGTGCTCCATCAGACAGAATCTTCCACCCACCCTCAGAACCCTTGCGACCTCAGCAATGGCTATAGCCCTTTCCTTCCCCTTCAATTCATAAAAAGCATGTGAACATGTCACCCCATGAAATGAGGATGTTTTGAACGGGAGCTGGCTGGCATTGGCCTGGACCAGGTGGAGTTGCTTCAGATTCATTCTAAAAGCCTTCTCTTTCGCTTTTTCAAGCATGCCTCGTGAAAAATCAAGACCTACTACCAATCCATTTTCCCCGACTTGTCCAGCCAGTTTCGCAGCGACTGAACCGGTGCCAGTACAAAGGTCCAAAGCCCTGTCTCCCTCGAATAGATTTGCCTTCGCAATAATAAATCCTCTAAGCGAACCCTCCACATCCCGCGAATGCAACCGGATGATAAAATCATAGACTCTTGAAAAAAGATCGTAATAAATCTGTCTCGGGGAACTCATTACAACAATCTCCCGATTTGCCTTCTTAATATGGTGATGAGTCTTTTCGCTTTCAAGAAAAGATCCAACCCCTCTCAATGTTCCCCAACCCGGGCATACTGGCCCAAATCATCTTCGCTCCCTTATACCTCCAGAACACTTCCCACACAGCCATAGAAGAATCGCTCCCCGAATTCTGAGTAAAGTCGAAAGGCTGCTCTCATGCCAGTACAGTGGGATACCCCAATTCTTTCAATTTCCATCCCCTTGAGAACGTTGATGGACTCTTCCAATTGCTCTGGAGTTAAAAAATCAAAGTGAGTTCCGCCCAGAATAGCGTGGAATTTTCCCTTTCCTGTCTTATCGGCGACATGATTGATGATATTGATCATTCCCGAATGGGCACATGCGAGAATCAGGACGAGCCCCTTCTCGGTATCCAGGATGAGAGATTGGTCATCCCAAAAAAGTCCAGTGTAGTTTTTTTCCATCCACCTCAGCAAAAAGCCTTGGGTTTGGCTTTTCAAAGGGTGTTTTTCTGGGAACTTCTCCAGTTAGAAATAGTTGTTTCTCAACCTCTATAAAATTGTTATTCAAGACAAAATTGGCTCCCAGCGATTCTAAATATCCTTTCTTATAGGGAATTTCCACAAATCATTTTGTCTCTTTTCCGTATTCCTTAAGCACTGCAATTCGATTTAAGAAGACATGAGGATGGCTGTGGACATTTATTTTTCCAGTCATTTTGAGAACTTCAGGAACCCCTCCGGCGTGATCATAATGACCATGGCTTAAAAACTTTTTCTTACGCTCTTTAAATCTCTATTCAAAACTAGGCTGTTCGATATGATGGAACGGCCACTGCCCGTGTCGAAAAGATAATTCCCTTGACCGGTCTCAATAAAGGCAGAAAATCCACGTTCGCCTGAACCTATCAGTTTACCAACTAAATTCTCACACAAAATCGTTATCCGAATTTCCATTGGTTTTATCTCCTCTTTATGAAGGTTTCAGTTCTTTCCCTTAACTCAGTGTCTCCTTTGAGGATGCCCTTTCCCAAATTTCTCTTGGGATCTGTCCTCCTTTGACTCATGCACACGCCGGCCACTTTACCCACCCTGCTATGCTCCTTCGCTGATGGCCTTCTCAGGACATTTATCCTCGCATGTTCCACATCCTGTACTTTTCTCCAGATCAACGATGACTGCCATATTTCAGCTCCTGTTAGATTTAAAATCCCGGTGGGAATTCTATTTCTGAAGGATTCTTCGGTCTTTCAGAATCTCTTTTGCTTTTTCTATACCCCCCAATGATCCCATTGGCACAATAAATTCCGCCAAAGAAGAGAATGAACCCAGCAATCAGAAACAGCCACATGAAAACCCCAAGTTCCATCAAACTGATGGCAATTAACGAAACTCAATAGCCGATTACTGGATAAAGGATCCCACACCTTCTTGGTTGCTTTCGAATGGGCTCCCAATCAAACTCGATGACCTCGTGTTTAAAATGCTTCCTGATCTCCTCTAAAATTTTTGGTTCCATTTCATTTCTTCCTCAACGAAATCCTATTGGGTTCTACTATATGGACATATCCTATTTAATCCCATCAGCTCGCATATCCCCGCCCCCGTGACTCCGTAGATCATGTATTCTTTTTTAAAATTATGAATCCCATGCATGATAGGATCAAATGTCCCATTGACAAGGACCGTCCCTGCGGCAAGGATGACATCGGATTGCTTGATTAGCTCTTCTGTCATTTCGCTGCCATCCCATATCTTTACTCCATACTTTAAAGAATTTACATTTTGTTTATTGAGAACGGCATCAACAGTTGAACCAATGAGCGTGCCAAGACAGATTGGCAAAGCCACGGGGAGGTAAACAAATCCTTGGAAAAATTTTAATAGAGAGCTAAAAAAGGCACTCACTGAGAAGCAGGCCAAAGACGAACCGATTGCAATCTTTATCGGAGCCTTTAGAAATAGGGCGAAGGCAGGGACAAGGATAGCTCCTGTCCCAATGCCGAGAAGTCCAGGAGGAATTCCGGCGATCCCTCCAATCGTAAGTTTACCACAGGTGGAGCCTCTTATTTTACTCCCTGTGCTCTCTTTCGTCTTCTTTCCAAGTAGGTTACCGCATCCTTGTATGATCATTCGGAGAGAAATAAGAGAAAACACTAAGCCAGTTCCCAGGTCCAAGCACCTCTCTCTTCGGGTGAAATATAAAAACACCAGGGAAAACACAATTGTTGAGATCCCTCATGCTATAATTGCGGCGAGGATAGATCTAATGTTCACATGCCCCAATTTTTAATATCTGAGAGTACCGCCTAAAGTTGCAAAAAATACGGCGGCAATACAAGTTTCCGCCGAAACGGCAAGAGATAAACCAGCAAAAAACCTGACAATTGGCATAAGTACAATGCCTCCACCGATTCCGAGTAAACCTCCAAGGATTCCCGCGAAGATTCCACCACCAAGTATGATCAATAGTTCAATTATATTAAGAATCCAATGCCTCCTTTAATCATGACGAACGTCGTATCTTTTTCGTAGCCTGCTCAGCGGCGATTAGTATTGGATCAAGGGGAGCAGAAAAAGGAGGTGCATAGGCAAAATCAAGCTTTGAAATTTCATTAATCGTCATTTTTTGGTGGAGCGCCACTGCCAATGAATTAATCCTTCGGGCTACCCCTTCCTCTCCTGCCATCTGGGCACCTAAAAGCCTTCCACTTCTCCGATCAAAGGTTAGTTTGATGAGCATTCGTTTGGATCCAGGCATATAGCCTACTTTGGATTCTGCTTCGATGATTTGTGAATCTATATCCCATCCATATTGTCGAGCCGCCTGTATTCCTAACCCGGTGAAGGCAACCTCCAATTCGAACACCTTAAAGGCAGCCGACCCCACCACACCAGGAAAAGAGACCCTCCCACCAGCAGCATTTTCGCCTGCGACCCGACCTTGTTTGTTGGCAATATCCCCGAGGGGTGTGTAAACCCAATCCTGACTCACCTGATTAAAGACCTCACAACAATCTCCAGCAGTATAAATATCATTAAGATTTGTCCTTTGGACAAAATCTGTCTTCATTGCCCCCGTCTTTCCGAGCTCAACCCCTGCCTCTCGGGCAATTTCTACATTAGGGATCACCCCGATTGCCATCAATACCATATCTGTGGGATATTCTCCCTTTGTGGTTTCGACAGAAGTAACTTCTCCCTCGCTGTTCACGTGAAATGCTATCGGTTCTTGGTTGGGGAGAAAATGGACGCTGTTTTCTTGAAGTTCCTTCAATATCCTTTCTGAGATCTCCCTTTCAAGATTTCCAGCCGGCAAGTCCCTACGACAAAATAGAAATGTTTCTATCCCTCTTGTTTTAAAGGCCTCACACATCTCCAATCCTATAAAACCTCCACCGATGATAGCCACTTGTTTCGGCTTATTTTCATCAACATATTCTCTGATACGAATACCATCCTGAAGATCCTTCAGGGTGAATATATTTTTGGCATTGCTTCCAGGAAGGTTTAGACGTCTGGATCGGGCACCCGTGGCAATGATGAGTTTGTCATAGGGAAACCATTGCGTTTCAGATTTGGATAGGTCAACGACTTCAATTCTTTTCTCTTTCGGGTCAATTTTAGTAACCCGATTTTCTGTCAGGACATCGATATCCTGCATCTCCTTAAATTGTTGGGGAGTCCGAACGACTAACTTTTTCTGATCTTTTACTACATCGCCGATGTAGTAAGGGGTTTCTCAAGAGCCATAGGAGATGAATCGACCTTGCTCGAACATAATCACTTCGAGATCCGAATTGATTCGTTTTGCCCTCGCTGCTGCGCTCGGCCCCGCGGCAGATCCCCCAATGATGACCAGTTTCTCTTTTTTTGACATACTGATTCTCCTCAATGTTTGGTGATTGGCTTTTTAGATGCCTTTTGACAGTCTCCGCATAGCCCGAATATCTGTATTGAAATCTTATCCAGTTTGAAATCTTTCTCCTTGCAAGCCTCCGATTTCAGAATTTCAATACCATTGCTTGAAAAATCGATGATTTTCCCACATCGCTCACAAATCAGATGGCCATGATCTTTTTTCCATGAAAGAGGCTCAAAATAGAAGCAACTCTTTTTAATGTCGAATCGTTCGATAAGACAAAGTTTTTCAAGAATTTTTAGCGTTCGGTAAATGGTAGGTCTTGAAACTCCCTCCCCTTTTTGAACAAGAGAAGAATATAACTTCTCCGCATTGAAATGGTCTTTCCGCCTCTCAAGCTCTTTGAGAACGATAGCCCTCCCTTTAGTTCTTTTTAAACCCACAGAAGTAAATAGATCTATGGTTGAGTGGATGACGATTTCCATCATTGAAAGAATTTGAATCTCAATCTCAATAGAATTTTCAACTGAAGGCGTTGAGGTGAGTAAAACACTCAACGCCTTTTCTCTCCTTTAGGCTGGAAAGATATACCTGGTCCCGGCCGTGTTAATGATAAATTGCTTTGGCATCTCCCTTTCAAACATCGTCACGGCTTCCCACCCCGTACAGTGCATAGGGATGATATAGTCTGGATTTATAGCCTTAATATCTGCCACTGTACTTTGAATTTTTGGTATCGGAGCACCGATCAAATGGAATCCTCCGATGATGACATGAACCTTATCAATTCCAGTCATCTTCTTGGCATGTTTTACGGTGTTGACGATTCCCGCATGCGCACAGGAAGACAGAACAACCAACCCCTTTCCTTTAACGTTAAACACAATGGACTGCTCCCCCATGAAGAGGTCAAGTTCCATTTTATCTCCTCGTTTAATAAACAGAATCGGAGATCCTTTCTCATATCCTGTAACCCTTTCAATATTTCCTGTTAAATAAGCCCCAGGAACAATAGGAGTGGGTTCTTCAATCTCTATAATCTTGACCAGACCGAGAGTTTCTATGTCCTCCCGCTTCAATTGCCCAAGATCCTGCATCCCACTCGGATCATAGCGCCCACCGGGAAGATTAGCAAATCGACGATTAAAAGTTTCTTCTCCAATATAAAGCGGGATGCCCTTCCTGAGTTTCGTGCTATTGTGTTTTAGAATGGCAATAAGATTTCCCCAATGATCGAAGTGTCCATGACTGATACCCATCGCATCCAATTTTTTCAAATCTAAGTTAAGGAGCTCCATATTCTTACTCACACCTTGGAAATCTAAACCATAATCAAACATGAAGGCATAAGATTTACCATCAATCCATGTCTCAATGTAGTAAGACAAACCGTGCTCAGCATGAAATGACGAATCAGGACCGATCATGTATCTTTTGACCATCTTAAAATCGGGTGGATATAGATTCCATCTTAGACAATCGTAGTAATTGTCTGTTATAACGGTAATCACTAATTTTTCAACCTCCGGGATTTTAACAGAACCATAAGCCACCGTAGCACCTCCTTTCAAAACATCTCCTGCCATCCACATCGCCCCTGTTACCATCGACGTTTTTAAAAATTCCCTGCGATTCATCTGTTTAAACATAACTCCCACCTCCTTAATGAATTGGTTTGAGGTCTGAGATTTGAGACAAAAGATTTAGCTCTTAACCCCTAAATTTAACCCTCATGCTAAACTGGCATCTTCACCTTAACATCCCCCCATGCAACATTTAATTATTCCCCTTTCACCTCCTTCCAGAATACCTGGCGAATTTCTCCTTAAAAATTAATGACGAGAGACTAAAGAGCAAAAAACGAACCCTATTAGAATTAAAAAATCCAAGTAAAAATGGTTCGCACCTTTATCCTCCAACAAACAATGTCCCAAACCATCCACCGTGTAGGTGAGAGGAAGTTCCCCACAAAGGCTCGATGTCTCGGCGACAAGGCCGATTTTCCCTTTAACCTCCACAGATTCTTTCAAAATATCATGGCCATTGATGAACGCAGTGCCTTAATTGGATGGGATGAATCCCACACCATTCGTATCGTTGGGGTTTTCCTCGCACCATTGTGCCCAAAAAAACCAAAAACCTCATCTTCTCTGTCTTGAGACGATATAGGGTCCAAAACCAAAGTTGTCCCATAGAATTTGGTCAAGTCATTTACCTGAATGAGAGCATCCATATCAATTCATCTCTCTTTTTGAATTTGATTGAAATTTCAATATAATATCTCCAATGTTACAGTGAATATCTTTGGCAATGACAGGACATTTTACCTGAAGCAAAAAGAAGATAGGACGATTCTCTCCGCTGAGTGATTCATAGTTTCCCTGTCCTTTTGACAGAATGAGATCAGATTCTTGATATTTTTTTAAGAACTCCTCAGAGCATCTATCGAGAAGGGTCCCAGGAGCATCAAATCCATTGGAAACCACCTTCACCAATTTATCCATTCCAACAAAATGGACATCCTCCATCGTCACATCATTCAGAATAGGGAAGCCTCTCACAGCATACATAATGTCCAAACTGAAACTTCCGAGGAGCTCCTCAATCAGAATCTTATCCCAAACGATTTCTCCAGCATTATCCCCTAAATAGAGTAAGGATTTTGACCTGGTCAACTTTTTAAGAAATAACTCATAGTCATCCCAGGCAAATCCTTTACTGATAATTTCCATGTATCTCTTATAACTGTCTGGGATAGGGCACTCTGGAGCCAGATCGATAGCATTTCCGGCAGCGGAAAACATCATGGCTGCCTTTAACGGATCGGACATCTCTGCGATTTGTGAACTCAGGGTACTTTCGTATCTCAGGGCTAATTCATTCTGCTTCTTTTTTTCTTCTTTGTATGGGTCATAATCTCCCGTGATCGATTTCACCCTTTGATGGACAAGGTGAGCTATTTCCACAGGAGACATATGAACGGAAACATTAATTAAAATCGTAAAAACTGAATTCAAAACCTTTCTTTGAATTGCCTCGTCTTGCGTTACCATTCGAACGGCATCCAAGGCTTGACGTAAAAAACATGAAAAACAATCCAGATTCGTCTTCATGAAATACAACCTCAGAAACATCCCCTCCCCAAGTGGGAGGGAATGGAGGAGAGGGGGAACCGAATTCTTTTTGTCCACCCCCACCTTAATCCTCCCCCATCAAAGGGGGAGGATCTTTGGTGTACGAATCTCAAATATGTTTGCTCAGATCTTTACGCATCTTTTTAAGAAGCAACTCCCTTTTCAATCGAGAGATGTGATGGATGATCAACACTCCATTCAAGTGGTCTATCTCGTGTTGATAAACTCTTCCTGGAAAACCAAATAACTCCATATTCACTTCCTTACATTCCAAATTCCAACCTCGAATCAATACTTTCTCATTTCGTTTTACTGGCACCTTGATGTTAGGCAAGCTCAAACATCCCTCATCCATAACAGATTCTCCTTCTTGTTCTACAATTTCAGGGTTGATTAAAACCCCTCTTCCCTCTCCAAGGTCTACGATTAAGATTCGGCTGAGAATTCCAATTTGAGGTGCCGCCAACCCTATTCCTTTATTCGCATACATGACCCTTGCCATGCGATCAGCTATGTCTTTGACTCTCCCATCGATGTTCTCAATGGTTTGAGCTTTCTTCCTTAAAATTGGATCAGGATAAATCCGAATCTTATCCATTCTGTTTTTGTCCTCTGAGGCTTCATCTAATGCGAGATCATTAACAAACTGATCCACATGAATTCTTTCATTTCCCATATCTATTCAACGACTCTCAAGCAATTTAATGTGCCGAAGGGGTTTTCGATAAAGGAAGAGCAGTTGGGATCATTTTGCCACTGCCCATCCACAAGGAATCGGTACTCGTATCGACCCGAACCTAATGGAAGTGAAATCTTCCAGACCCCCTTCTTGTCCTGCTTCAAAGGATGCGCAGACAGATTCCATTGATTGAAACTCCCGGCTATAAATACGCTCTTCCCCTGGGACGCTGATAAACTAAACTCTGTTTTCATTAACTTCGGATTCTTCTTAGTTGCCATGATCTACCTCCTTCTAATTTACATTGATCCCTCTATCAGAATGATTTTCCCTACACCAGCCTTAATAAAATTTTTTCCATATTCCCTCTTAAACATCTCCATAGCCCTGTCACCCGTGCAGTGGCAGGGGGCTACCTTCTGAATTCCCATTTTTAGAAACGCCTCAATCATTCCTTTTATCTCCCTTTCCCCTGCTGAACAGAGATGCCATCCACCTATCGCCATATAAATATTCTCCCTTGCGATCGTCTTTGCTTTTATAATAATCTCAATGATTCCCGGATGGGCGCAACCTGTTATCAGGATCATCCCTTTCGAAGTTTTAATAACAAGGGACTGCTCTTTTATTCCATGATCCATCTCGCCGGTCGAATAAAGATCGTCTCTGAATTTTCCCTCGTTGACCAATTTCGAGAGATCTTTGTTCGTTGCTGCAATCACTCGAACATCTGTCTTTCTTGGACTCGTTGAGCCTAAAGGCTCATATTCTTTTTCCTGGAGCACAAGGAGAAGTTTCACCTGAAGCGAAGGGGACATATCGCCCACCTCGTCGAGAAAAATCGTACCTCCGTTAGCCAGGGCAAATCTTCCCGGCTTATCTTTCTTTGCATCCGTGAAAGCCCCCTTTTCGTACCCGAACAACTCCGACTCGAGTAAGGTGTCCGGAAGGGCGCCGCAGTTCACTTTGATGAAGGGTTTATTCTTCCTCGGGCTCAGATTGTGAATGGCCTTTGCGAAGAGTTCTTTCCCCGTTCCGCTCGCTCCCTGGATCAGAACGGTGCTGTCGCTCCCCGAGATATTCGGTAGGATATTGAAGAGGTCATGGATGAAATGGTTCTTACTAACAATATCGCCAAAGGTATACTTTTGCGAGAGCTCCTTCTTCAATTCCTCAATCACTGAAAGATCCCTGAATGTCTCGACTCCTCCGATCACCTCGCCCTTTTCATCCCTCAACACGGCAGCGCTGATGCTGATCGGAATCTTTTTCCTGTATTTATTGAGGATAATGACGGGAAGATTGATGATCTCCTTTTCTGTCTTGAGAACCTCTTTCAGAACACAGCGGGATTGACAAATATCCGCTCGGAAGATTTCGTAGCAGTACCGGCCAATCGCCTCTTCGCTCGAAAACCCGGTGATTTCTTCTCCCGCCTTATTAAAAAACGTTATTCGACCTTCACCGTCTGTTGTAAAAACGCCATCGGCAATGCTATTAAAAATGATATTGAAGAACTTCTCGGGTTCCCTCTTTTCCATAACTCAATCATACCACAAAAAAGTCTCTTCCGAAACAGCACCTTAGACCGGTTTTTTGAGTCCCCTAAATTTTTGGAGGGATTGACCTTGCGTCCCCTTTATCTGAATATAATGTTTTAAAAAGGGTGTCCCCATTCGAATATCGAAAAATCAATTGAACATGACAAACCGATACCAGGTCGTGATCGTTGGAGCAGGGCCTTCCGCCATCTTTGCCGCACTGACTCTGATGAAGGGGAATGTGGAGAGCGTCGCTATCTTTGAGAGGGGAAAGGATATTCATGAGAGAAAAAGAGGACGTGGTATGGAACTCCTCTGTGGCTGGGGTGGTGCCGGCGCCTTCAGTGATGGGAAACTCACGCTTTCACCAAAGGTAGGTGGTTTTCTGAGCGAATTCGTTTCGCCAACCCAGTTAATGGAGCTTCTCAAAAAAACCGATGATATCTACCTTTCCTTCGGAGCTCCAAAAGAAGTTTTTGGCCAATCCTCCGAAAAAACGGAGGCCCTTTATCAAGAGGCAAAACTGGCAAATCTCGAATTCGTGCCTATGGAAATAAGACACCTCGGGACAGAGAACTGCGTCCCTCTCCTAATGAGAATCCGGGAGGCCTTAGAAGGCAAAGTCCATATCTTTTTTGAAAGCCCTGTGGAAGAAATTCTTGTGAAGAATAGAAAAGTCTGTGGGCTACAGCTCTACGACGGTAATCAAGTGGAGGCTGATTTTGTCATTTGCGGACCAGGCCGTGTGGGTGCCGAATGGGTCAGAAATAGGGTCCAACGCCTCGGGATCGCTTCCGTTCCAAGTCCCGTAGACATTGGAGTTCGTGTCGAAGCACCTGCCTCCGTTCTCCAAAAACTGACCGACGTTGCCTACGAAGCGAAATTTATCTACTACTCAAAAACCTTTGACGACAAAGTGCGGACTTTCTGCATGAACCCCTTCGGAGAAGTAGTGACGGAGACCATCGACGACATTGTGACCGTGAATGGCCATAGTTATTCGACGAAGAGGACCGAAAATACCCACTTTTCCATCCTTGTTTCCAGCACGTTCACCGAACCTTTTCGCGATCCGATTGGCTACGGGAAGTACATCGCCCGATTAGCCAACCTCCTCGGTCAGGGAGTAATCATTCAGAGGTTAGGAGACCTCATTGACGGGCGGCGTTCCACTACTGACCGGATCAATCGATGCATTACTCAGCCCACCCTTCCCTCAGCTACACCTGGGGATCTCAGTTTCGTTTTACCCTATCGACATTTAAAAAGCATCATTGAAATGCTCGAGGCGCTGGATCGGATAACGCCAGGCATTTATTCAAGGCACACGCTGCTTTATGGCGTAGAAGTCAAATTCTATACCAACCGGATCAAACTCCCGCCCGTCTTAGAAACGGATATACAGAATCTCTTTTTTATCGGTGACGGAGCAGGAATTACGAGGGGATTAATGCAGGCCTCCATGAGCGGAATGATAGCGGCAAATGAGATATTAAAAAGGATGGGTTAAGAGAACATCAGATTACGATTATTGGGTAAAGCCTTCATGGATGTTCTCAAGGCACGAAACGAATTGCGGAGAATGAGGCGAGGAGATGTCTGTCTTTTGGAAATACTCGGGAAAGGCTGTATTCATAAGAAAGCGGAAGAAAAAAGCGTGAAATATGAAGAATCATTGTTTATGCTGCCATCAACGAACCTACCCTTATATGGTTTTCCACTTCTAAGGAAAAAGGGGGCGAATTCAAAGTTCATTGCGGAGATGAGCCTACCCGTTCAACTAAACAACCCCCGCCTTGAAGGCGAGGGTTTCTACTATTTCCGAAGAGGACACGAAATCCATTTAAGAAGAGGCTTGTAGGCAAAAGTTTTTATAAGATTACTCGGAATTATTCCGAATTAGAAAGGAGGAACTGACGCGTCGCGGTAAAAAATACCTAATTTTCCCATCAAAGATGCAGTATTTTTTAAGTGAAAATAGGGTATTGACCCCATATGGATTTTGGATTGAGTCCGATATCTTATTTTTTGATCACCAGACAAAAATCAGAAGAAGAATGAGAATTTCGATGCCCACTTAGGCTTTTGAGGGTGCAAAAAAAGAAAAGAGAAAACAAATGGCAAAGAACAAATACACTATGGCTTTTGGAACCCCAGTTGGCGAGGATCAGAATAGTCTGACCGCCGGAGAGCGAGGACCTATCCTCATTCGAGATGTTCACTTGTTGGAAAAAATAGGTCACTTCAACAGGAAGCGAATTCCCGAGCGGGTGGCGCACACGAAGGGTGCAGGGGTGGATGGTTATTTTGAGGTCATAAGAGACACTGAGATAAAACCCCTCTGGGTGAAGAAAGGGTGGGGAGCCGATGAATCACAGGGCTGTAAATATTCTTATTGGCGGTGAGGCAGGACAAGGGCTTCAGACCATCGGCCTCATCTTTGCCAAGAGTTTAGTGCGAAGCGGTTTTCGCATCCTTGCGGCTCAGACCTATGAGTCGAGGATCCGGGGAGGACACAATACCTTTTCAATCCGGGTGGGAACGGAAAAGGTCTTAGCTCCTGAGGAAATGATCGATCTTCTGGTCGCCCTTAATAAAGAAACTATTGAACTCCATAAGGACGAAATTTCTCCCCAAGGTTTTATCATCGGCCATGCTGAGTTGAATCAAAACGGAGAGAAATGGATTGGCGTGCCGCTCAAAGAACTTGGGAAGGAGACCTATTGGAACACCGCTTCTATCGGAGTGGCGGCCTGCCTGTTGGGTTTGGAGCGGCAAGTGGTCGGCCAGGCGATTCAAGAGATACTCGGAGAAGAACGCGCTTTGGAGAACCTTAAAGTTCTCAAGGCGAGTTATGATTGGCTTGAGGCTCAATCTTATAAATTTGAGAGGCTACCCTCGATTTCGAACCCCCCTTTGCGTCTGTTGATGAATGGCCATGAATCGGTCGCTTTTGGTGCAGTTTCTGCAGGTCTCAAATTTTGCGCTTTTTATCCCATGAGTCCCTCGACCTCCATTGCCCAAACTCTGATCGACTGTGCAAAGGAAATGGATCTGATCGTTGTACAAGCCGAGGATGAAATCGCAGCCATCAACTTAGCCGTGGGAGCCTCCTATGCCGGGGCTCCGAGCATGGTACCTACGTCTGGAGGAGGGTTTGCATTGATGGTTGAGACCGTGAGTCTTTCTGCGGTCAGCGAAACCCCTCTTGTGATCGTCATCGGGCAAAGACCAGGGCCGGCTACGGGTCTGGCCACAAGGACGGAACAGGGCGAACTCTGGTTCGTTCTTCATGCAGGACATGGAGAATTCCCTCGGGCCATCTTCGCGCCAGGATCCGTTGAGGAATGCTTCCATCTCACGCGTAAGGCCTTCGAGCTCGCAGAGAAATATCAGGGGCCGATCTTCATCCTGACCGATCACTTTCTCGCCGATTGTTACGCCGATTTAGATCCGATTCATGTTGAGGAGCTTTCCTTCATCAAGCCGGGGAGTGATCCCAATTCAATGGAGACGCCTTATCTTCGCTATCGAATCACTGAGAGCGGAGTCTCGCCGAGACTCCTTCCCGGCCTCAGTCGACATCTTGTGGTTGCAGATAGTCACGAACATACAGAAAATGGTCATATGACCGAGAACCTCTCTATAAGGCCCAAGATGGTGGATAAGCGTCTCAGAAAGGGCAATGGCATTCGCTCCGAAGTGATCCCTCCGGCCTTCCTTGGAGATGATGAACCCGAAATCCTTTTTGTCTGCTGGGGGTCGAGCAAGGGATCTGTGGAAGAGGCTGCTTTAAAACTCTCGTCTAAAGGGATCAAAACAGCCACTCTCCATTTTTCTCAGGTCTGGCCCATGGTTCCGGATCAGTTCCTTCCTCGTTTAGAAAGAGCCAAACAGGTAATCTCAGTAGAAAGCAATGCCACCGGACAGCTAACTCAGTTGATCCGGAGGGAAACAGGATTCGTAATCAAGAAAAGGATCTTAAGGTACGATGGCTTGGCCATGACACCGCAATACATCCTGAAAAACTTAAATAGCACCTGATCCGAGTGAGTCGGTACCCCTGAAGGAGGGAGGAAGAGATGGTTACCTTAAAAGATTATGGAGAATATCAAACGGCCTGGTGTCCTGGCTGTGGAAACTTTCCGCTGCTGAGGGCGGTCAAACTGGCCTTGGTCAAAAAGGGCCTCGAGCCCCATCAGGTCCTTTTCGTCTCTGGAATCGGTCAGGCTGCAAAGGCTCCTCATTATACGAATGCCAATGTCTTCAATGGACTCCATGGCCGGAGTATCCCCGTAGCGACTGGCGCAAAACTGGCCAATCCCAATCTCACGGTCATTGCTGAAAGCGGTGACGGTTGCATGTATGGAGAAGGAGGCAATCATTTTCTGTCAGCGATTCGCCGGAACATTGATATCACTGTGATCGTTCACAATAACCAGGTTTACGGCCTGACAAAAGGGCAAGCAAGCCCGACGTCTGGCCAAGGGTTCGTCACAAAGGCACAGCCCGAGGGCGTGGTCGAGGCCCCTTTCAATCCGGTAGCACTGGCAGTGACCATGCACGCTGGTTTCGTTGCTCGAAGCTTTGCGGGGATGGAGGAACATCTCGTAGGCATGATCGTTGAGGCCATAGATCATCGAGGATTCTCTTTGGTCGATGTTTTACAGCCCTGTGTATCTTTCAACAGAATCAATACCTTCAAATGGTATAGGGATCGCTGCAAACCCCTCACCTCTTCCTATGATCCCTATGATTGGGAGGCTGCCATGAGGACAGCGCAGCAGTGGGGAGATGAAATTCCTATCGGTATCATCTATAAAAATGATAGGCCTTCCTTTGAAAAACATTT
Source organism: Syntrophaceae bacterium (assembly GCA_013388635.1). Lineage (GTDB taxonomy): Bacteria > Desulfobacterota > BSN033 > BSN033 > UBA1163 > JACAEX01. The sequence continues at coordinate 22,564 of JACAEX010000087.1, forward strand.
CCCTGCATTAATTAAAGGGCCATTGGTCGGCCAGGGAGTAGATCTTTCGAAACTGAAAAAGATCATGTATAAATAGGGACAGCGCCTATTTTACTTCTTTTTTCGGCCTTCCCCTTGCCCTTGCTTCCAGTTGCCTATTTAATAGAGCTTCAATCTTTCTGATGAAGCCATCATCACCACAGGGC